>CAXQKF010000153.1:0-44364 GCA_964224285.1 Donghicola sp.
CGAACGGATGCTGCCGCAGGGCAGCGGGGTGATCGTCAATGTCTCGTCCATCGCGACCCGCGGGTTGAACCGCGTGCCCTATGCGGCGGCCAAGGGCGGGGTGAATGCGATCCCCGCATCGCGGGCTTGGGAAGTGGCCGAGCGCGGCATTCGCGTGGTCGCCACCGCCCCCGGCGGCACCGAGGCACCGCCGCGCGTGGTGCCCCGCAACCCCAATGCCGAAGAGGAACAGCGGGCCGACTGGTACCAGACCATTGTGGACCAGACGATCCAGTCCTCGTTCATGAAACGCTACGGAACACTCGATGAGCAGGCAGGCCCGATCCTGTTTCTGGCATCGGATGAAGCCTCTTACCTGACCGGCGTCACTGTGCCGGTGGGCGGGGGCGATCTGGGCTAGCCCCCGGAGGAGGGGCTGCCTTTTTAAAACTGGGAGGAAATACAATGAAACGCGCATTACTGGCGGGCCTTGGCCTTGCCACCGGCCTTGCTGTGTCCACCGCATCCGCCGAAGAGATCAAAGTCGGCATGTTGCTGCCCTATTCCGGCGTCTATGCCGCACTGGGGGCCGAAATCGAAACCGGTTTCAACATCGCCCTAGAGCAGTTCGGTAGCGAGACCGACGCCACCTTTTCCATTGTCAGCGAAGACACCGAAGTGAAGCCCCCCGTCGCCTTGGGCAAGACCAAGAAGCTGATCTTGCAGGATCAGGTCGATGTGATGGTCGGCATCGTCAGCTCGGGCGTCTTGGGGGCTGTCCGCGATATGGTGGACGGCGCTGGCGTGCCGCTGGTCGTGGCGAACGCAGGCAATGACGAAGCCACGGGCGAGGCGTGCTCGCCCTTTATCACCCGCATGTCGTTCTCGAACCAGCAGGTGAACCGGCCCATGGGCGCATGGCTGAAATCGCAGGGCGTGTCCAAGGTCTACACCCTTGCCCCTGACTATGCCGCAGGTCGCCAGATGATCAGCGCCTTTGCCGACGCCTTTACCGCCGCTGGGGGCGAGATTGTGGGACAGGAGTTCACCCCCTTCCAGAAAACGCAGGATTTCGGCCCCTATCTGGCGCAGGCCAAGGCCAGCGGCGCAGATGCGGTTTATGTGTTCTATGCGGGCGGCGAGGCGATTTCCTTCGTCAAGCAATACGACAGCTTTGGCCTGAAGGCGGACATGCCGCTCTATGGCTCGGGCTTCCTGACCTCGCCCCTCTATGTGAACGCCGAAGGCCCCGCAGCCGAGGGCGTGATCACCGCCCTGCATTACGTCCCGACCATCGACAGCCCCGAGAACGCGACCTTTGTCGAGGCGTTCAAGGCCAAAACCGACCGGATGCCCTCCGAGTTCGCGGTGCAGGGCTATGACGCCGCCCGCGCCTTGATCGAGGCCACCAAGGCCGGTGCCACTGACCGCGCCACTCTGGCGAACGCCCTGCGGCAGGTCAGCTTTGCCGGTCCGCGCGGCGCGACCTCGATCGATCCGGCGACCAACAACATCGTCCAGCCGATCTACGTCTACGAGACCGTCGCGGGCGAAGGCGGCCTGACCCAGAAGGTTCTGGCCGAACTGCCTGCCGAACGTGACCCCGCCAACGGATGCGACATGGCGCCGGTGGCCAACTGACCCATCGCCCGGCTGCGGAGAGCCGTGGCCGGGCCTTTGTTAACAAGGGGATGTCTCATGGATCTGGGTTTCTGGACATTACAGGCGCTGAACGCGCTGCAGCTGTCGATGCTGCTGTTTCTGCTGTCGATCGGACTGACGGTGATCTTCGGGCTGATGCATTTCGTCAATCTGGCGCACGGATCGCTCTATGCTTTGGGCGCATATTTCGGAGCTTCACTGGCCGCAGTGGGCGGCTACTGGACCGGCTTTTTCCTGGCACCCGTGGCGGTGATGGCCGTGGGGCTGGTGCTGTATACGCTACTGATCCGGCGGATGCGGAAATCGGGGCCTATGGCGCAGGTGCTGGTGACGTTCGGGCTGATCTTTGCACTGCTGGATGTCACGCGGATCGTCTGGGGTGATCTGGCGCTGGGGATGAATGCGCCGGACATGCTGTCGGGCCGCGTTGCGTTCCTCGGGGTTGAATACCCTGCGTACCGTCTGTTCGTCGTGGTGCTTGGCCTCGGGGTATTCGGGGCGCTGGCCTATGTGCTGTCGCGCACCCAGATCGGCGCGATGATCCGCGCGGGCGTGGACAACGACGCGATGGCCGCCTGCCTTGGCATCAACGTCGAGCGGCTGTTTTTCATCGTGTTCTGTGTGGGCTGCGCGCTGGCCGGACTGGCGGGCACAGTCGCCGCCCCCCTGCTGAGTGTCACCCCTGACATGGGCCTGCACATCCTGATCCCGACCCTCATCGTCATCGTGATCGGCGGGCTAGGGTCGCTGAAGGGGGCCATCGCCGGATCGCTGATCTACGGCTTTGTGCAGACCTTCGGCGCGGTGCTGGCGCCGCAACTGGCCTCGATGCTGATCTACGGGCTGTTGGCCGCGGTGCTGGTGATCAAGCCCGCCGGCCTCTTCCCCGCGAAAGGATAAATGATGTTCCGTCACAACACGTTGCGCTATGGCGCACTGGTGCTGCTGGTCTCTGGGGCCCTGCTGCACGCCTTTACCGCCGGATATTTCGGCCTCGAAATCCTGACCGAGATTCTGATCCTTGCGATCCTTGTGCTGGCCTTGGACATGGTGGCGGGTTTCGGCGGCATGGTGTCCCTGTGCCACGGGGCGCTGATGGGTGTGGGGGCCTATACCTTTGCCCTCCTGAGCACCAAGGCAGGCATTTCCGTGCCGCTGGCGATGGGGGCGGCCGTGGCGATCACAGGCGCGGGGGCTTGGGTCATCGGGGCTGTGTGCGCCCGCAGTCATGGCATCTATTTCATCATGGCGACGCTGGCCTTTGGGCAGATGGCCTACTCCTATGTCTTTGAATCGCCTGTGTTTGGCGGTGATGACGGTCTGGGTGGGATCAACCGTCCCGATCTGGGCCTAGTAGGGATCGACCTGAGCGACAGCCGCAGCTTTGCTCTGTTCTGTCTGGCGGCTTTGGCGCTAGTCTATGGGGCGGCGGTGATCACCTTGCGGTCAGGCCTTGGCCGGTCCCTGAGCGGCGTCATGCACAACGCGCAGCGGATGCGGGCCTTGGGGCTGACCGTCTGGCGGGTCAAGGCCGATGTCTTTGGCATCTCGGGGATGATCGCGGGTCTGGCGGGCGTTCTGGCCGCACAGCACAGCATGTACATTTCCCCCGGTCTTCTGAACTGGACCGTCTCGGGCGAGGCGTTGGTGGTGGTGATCCTAGGGGGTCTTGGCACCTTGGTCGGGCCGATGGTCGGGGCGGCTGCATTCGTCGTGCTGAAACACGAGGTCAGCGCGATCACCAGCTACTGGCATCTGGTCGTCGGCGGCATTCTGATCGCGGTCGTCCTGAGCCGCGCCAACGGCATCTTCGGCTGGATCGAGGACCGCTGGGGCGCAAAACTGGACCGCCGTCTGGCGGACAGCACCCGTGGGGCCGAAGCCAAGGAGGTGACCGGCGATGCTTGAGCTACAGGGATTGGACAAGAGCTTTGGTGCGGTCCACGTGACCCGCGATGTCTCGATGAAGTTGGAGCGCGGTGAGCGCCGCGTCATTCTGGGCCCGAACGGGGCGGGTAAAACCACGCTGTTCAACCAGATTGTCGGTGAACTGACACCGGACAAAGGGGCGATCCATCTGGCGGGACAGGACGTGACCGGCCTGTCGGTGGCAGGCCGTGCGCGGCAGGGCCTGTCGCGCAGCTACCAGAAGAACACCCTGGTTGACGGGCTGACGGTCGAGGAGAACCTCGGCCTTGCCGCGGCTGTCCACACCGGCCACGCCACGCGCCTGTGGTCCGATAGTCTGGCAAAACCCGAAGTGCGCGAGATCGTGGAGGAGGTCGCAAATCAGGTGAACCTGATGCCCTACCTGCATGCCAAAGTGTCCGAGGTCAGCTATGGCGTCCGCCGCCAGCTAGAGGTTGGCGTTGCGCTGGCCACACGTCCGATGGTGCTGCTGATGGACG
Source organism: Donghicola sp. (assembly GCA_964224285.1). Taxonomy (GTDB): domain Bacteria; phylum Pseudomonadota; class Alphaproteobacteria; order Rhodobacterales; family Rhodobacteraceae; genus Donghicola. Next base: position 4,050 of record CAXQKF010000153.1, read on the forward strand.
AACCCACCAGTGGCGTCGGCCCCGAGATGTCCAAGGGCTTTCATGACTTGCTGAACAACCTGCCGCGCGACCTGACCATTCTGATCATCGAGCACGACATGGATCTGGCCTTTGACGTAGCCGACACGATCACGGTTTTGAACTACGGCGAGGTGGTCTTTGACGGTTTGCCAGAGGCGGCTCGGGGATCAAAATTGCTGAAGGAAATCTATCTGGGGAGCTGGGAAGATGCTTGATCTGAGCGGAATTGAATCCGGTTACGGGGAGACGCAGGTTCTCTATGGGCTGTCCCTCTCGGCGCGGCAGGGGCGGGTTCTGGCGATCCTTGGCCGGAACGGAGCGGGGAAATCGACCACGCTGAAAACTATCATGGGGCTGTTGCCGCTGAAGTCGGGGCAGATCACCTTTGACGGCAGGCCCATGCCCGAACGGCCCTTTGACGTGGCCAAGACCGGCATCGCCTATGTACCTGAAACGCGGGATATTTTTCCGTCACTGACCGTGCGGGAGAATCTGGAACTGGCGGCCAAACGGTTCAGCAGTGACGCGGATGGCTGGACGATGGAGCGGGTGATCGACCTGTTCCCCCGTCTAGGCGAGCGCATGGAAAACGGCGGCACCCAACTGTCGGGGGGCGAGCAGCAAATGCTGGCAATCGCCCGCGCCCTGCTGATGAACCCGCGCCTTCTGATCCTGGATGAACCAACCGAAGGGCTGGCCCCCATCATCGTCAAGCTGATCCACGACAAGCTGCAAGACCTGAAACGCGCGGGCCTGTCGATGATCATTGTCGAACAGAACTTCGGCTTTGCCACCTCGCTGGCCGATGACGTGGCCGTGGTTGGCAAAGGACAAGTCGTCTGGACCGGCAGCGCCGCCGAAATCCGCGCGAACCACGACATCCAGCACACCTGGCTTGGCGTCTGACGCCATAGAAACAAGGTTCTCCCGACCTTGAGAGCAGCACTCCATTTGCTGCTTGGCCCGCCCCCGTTTCCCATGGCGGGGGCCGGTTCCATTTCAGAATGTCTTGCGCGCGACCTTCTGGGCCAAGCGGACGAAGTTCTGGACGTGGACGCTCTGGTCGTCGACGCGGTAATTCACCGACAGGGATGTGCGGGCAATCTCCGGCTCGATATCCAGAAACTTGATCCCCGCGCGGGGGGCCCGCCGGACGGACTCAGGCACCACGCAGACCCCTTCGCCAATCGCCACCAGACTGAGCGCCGTTTGCAGATCCATCGTAAAGATGCGCAGAGGCACGGGGAACCCCGCCGCCTCGCAGGCATTCAGGACCAGATCGGCGTAGCTGGGGCGCGGATATTCGGGGTAGAGGATCAGATAGTGGGTCTGTAGGCGCTCTAGCTTGGCATGGCTGCGGGTGCCGGTATCCAGTGTGTCGGGCAAGGCCAACACCAGCTTTTCCTCGACCAGTTCGCGGGTCACGAATTCAGGGTCTTTCAGCGCCGGACGGGCAAAGGCGATATCCAGTTCGCGCGAAATCAGCGCCCGATGCAGCTGATGATTGTTCATCGGAATGAGGCTGAGGTTCACATCGGGGTAGTTCGCCCGAAAGGACTTCACGATGTTCGGCAAAATGCCGTAGGTCGCGGACCCCACAAACCCGATCCGCAACCGCCCTTCGGCCCCCTGCCCCAGCCGCCGGACCTCTAGCCGCGTGTCTTCGATCATCGAAAAGATGGATTTAGATCGCTCGAGCAGTCTCTCTCCGGCTTGGGTCAGAGTGGTTGTGCTGCGCCCGCGGTTCAAGAGCACAGCGCCAAGTTCTTCTTCGAGCAGTTTGATCTGACGACTGAGCGGAGGCTGCGCGATATCAAGCCGTTCCGCCGCTCTGCCAAAGTGCAGCTCTTCTGCGACAGCAACAAAATAAGTCAACTGTTTAAGGTTCAAGTGCGTCCTCCCAAACTCGCTTGATCCACTGACAATCGCCGAACTCCGCATACGACGAAAGGCCCCTGACACGCAGGAGCCTTTGACGCGACGGATTTAGCGTTACTCGGCGGCGAGTTGTTTGGCGGCCGTTGCAGCCTTGAGAACAAAGTCGAATTCGAAGTGCAGCTTGGTCCCGAGTTCAGGCGCGGCGGGTTCGAATTTGCCGATCAGGCTTTCCTTGACCGCAAAGACGCTGTCTTCCTCCAGCCAATCGCTGTCCGCATCGTAGATCTGGCTGATCAGCTGCTGATAGCCGTCCTTCGAGATAATGAAGTGCATATGACCGGGGCGGTTCGGGTGATGCCCCATATAGCGCAGCAGCTCGCCAGCGGTTTCGTCATCAGGGATGGGATAGGGGACCGGACGCACGGCGACAAAGGCGTAGTGCCCGTTTTCGTCGGTCTCGAAACGCCCGCGCAGGTTATATTCGGGCTGGTCGGGATCAAGGTTTTCATAGACGCCGTTCGGGGCGTCCTCCCAGACATCCATGATCACACCGGGGATACCGTTGCCGTTTTCGTCGCGGATGTAGCCCTCGTAGTAAACGGTTTCCTCGTTGTCGAAGTGCTTGATGATGGTCGATCCGCCTTTGGGCAGCACCGGAGGGTTTTCGCGATAGAACGGCCCCAGAACAGTGGACTCGCTCTCGGTGCCTTCGACAGGGTTGGTCATCATGTCGACCAGAACCTCGACCCCCAGAATATCCCCCAGCAGGATGAATTCCTGACGGTTGTCGTCGCACAGCTTGCCCGCGCGGGCCAGATAATCGCACGCCGCCAGAAATTCGTGGTGCTGCAACTTCACGTCCTTGATGAAGCCATGCATGTGCTTGAGTAGCGACACCATGATTTCCCGCTGGCGGTCGTCGATCTCGCCGTATTTGCCAAGGCTATCGATCACCACGTCGGTGATGTTGTCGATATTTACGATCCCCAAGAGCTTTCCTCCTCCAGAACTCTATCGTGTCGAACGTCCTCCGTCGTCCGTTAGTCGTGACTTTTCAGGAATTTCCCGACCAACCCAATGCACCTGCGGGTATCGGGTGATACCGGAAACAACAGCTTGCAGGTTCAATGCGACCCGTATGTGTCAGCGGCAAAGTCGATAAAGGCCCGCAGAGCCGGTGTCATCCGCCGGTCCGGCGCATAGAGGACATGCATGGGGCGGGTCGGCGCTTGGTAGTGCGGTAGAACGCGGACCAGTTCACCTTTTTCCAGCGCGTCTCGTACCAGTTCTTCGGGCTGCAGAATAACCCCCAACCCCGCGATTGCGGCATAAACCAGGGGTTCGCCGTGATCCGAAGAAAAGCGCCCCTTCACCTGCACCTCTGCCCCGCCGCCAGCCCCCTGCAAATGCCAAGTCCGGCGCAATTCGGTGTGTATGAACCCGAGGCATTCATGCCCTGCCAGATCGTCAGGGGTTTGGATCGGGGCGCGCTCTGCCAGATAAGCCGGAGCCGCACACAGAACCAAACGGTAGGGCGCCAATTTGCGGGCCATCAACCCGCTGTCCTCGAGCCGTCCGATCCGGAATACCCCGTCAAACCCGTGATCCACCAGATCGACCATCCGGTTGTTCAGGGTCAATTCGACTTCGACATCGGGATTGGCCGCCAGAAAGTCCGGCAGGCTCTGCGCCAGTGCCCGCATCCCCCAACTGACCGGCGCGTTGACGCGCAGCTTGCCCCGCGGGCGGGCGTTCATCTGTGCTGCCATCGTCTCGGCTTCGGCGACTTCGGCCAGAATAACCTTGGCCTGATCGTAAAAACGCATCCCGAAGTCTGTCAGGCTCTGACGACGGGTGGTCCGATGCAGCAACTGCATCCCCAGATGTTGCTCCAGATTGCGGATTTGTTTGCCGACCTGTTGGGGCGACAAATCCAGACTCTCTGCGGCCGCTGTGAACGACCCCAGATCAACCGCCCGCACAAAGGTTTCAAATCCTGCCAGCTTGTCCATTCCCGCCTTCTGGTTTCAAGTGATCCGCTTTCCGCTCCATTTATCGGATTTTCATTCAGGTCGATAGTCCGCCCGAGATGATTTCGAAAGGATGGATCATGAAGATCGCGATTATCGGTGCGGGCAATATGGGCAGTGCTTTTGCCCGTGCGTTGTCTGGCACAGGGGCTGACATCCTGCTTGGCGTGCGCACCCCGTCAAAAGCCGAGGCCCTCGCGTCGGAAACCGGCGCGGCGGTGCTGCCGCCCAACGAGGCCGCCGCCAAGGCCGACGTGGTGATACTGGCGCTGTACTACGCGCAATCACAGGCATTTCTGGCCCAAGCGGGTGATCTGACGGGCAAAGTGCTGGTCGATATCAGCAACCCGATCACCGAGGACTTCAAGGATCTGGTTGTCGGGCACACCTCTTCGGCCGCCGAAGAACTGCAGGCGCTGGTCCCGAATGCGCGGGTTGTCAAAGCCTTCAATACCCTCTTTGCCGGCCTGCTCTTGCCATCAGCCCGCGCAGGAAGGGCGATCCAGACATTTATCGCCGGCGACGACACCGGCGCAATTTCGCAAGTTGCCGAGATCGCGACACTAATGGGTCTGAAGCCCATCACCGCAGGCCCCCTTCGCAACGCACGGTTCATCGAGCCGACCGGCATGTTGAACATTCAACTCGGGGCGTTTCAGGGGCTTGGCACGTCTGTCGCACCTGAATGGACCTAAGGAGAGACCCCATGAAACCTATCCTGATTGCTCTGGCCCTTTTGGGAACCGCAGCCCATGCCGAAGGGCTGGACGCCAGCCTCTGGGCCCCGATCAAAGCCTACGAAACCGCCATCAACAGCGGAGATCTGGCAGGCGTTATGGATCAGTTCACCGCCGATCCGGTCCTGATGGCGCAGAACAATGCCCCTGCTGTGGGACACGCCGCTGTCCAAGCGACCTATGAAGGGCTGATCACCATGCTGGACCTGGACATCGACTTCAGCTTTGACGAGTCGTTCCAGACCGGCCCCAACCACGCGATCGTCCGCACCCAGTCGAGCGGGGAGATCACGATCAAAGGCGATGCGCCCGTCACGATCCCCAACGCCAACCAAGAGCTCTTTGTCCTGGAACGCGAAGACGGCGGCCACTGGCAAATCGCACGCTATATTTTCTCGACCACCCTGCCCGCACAGTAAACCGATGCTCCCACTCCGTGGAAAACCGGCGGGGGAGTTGCCGTCTATCCGGCGTCACCCGAGGCCCAGATCGTTCAGCCATTTGGGGATGTCGTCGCGGCTGCCCATCCCATCATTGATCAACCCGTCCACCACAAAGGTCGGCGATCCGTGCACTCCATTCTGGCGCCCTATTTTGGCATGTCGTTTGAGTTCGTTCGTGACGGGCTTGAGCTCGAATGTGGATGCCAGATCAAGTCCGGTCAGACTCTCGATCCGGCTGACGATATCCGCCGGAGACAAGGACAAATTCGGGCCTTTGCAATGCTCGGCGGCCATGAAATCCTCGCGGTGGGCATAGACCTTTTCCATGACGGCCCAAGCGGCGGCTTTGCCCCCGTCGGTTGCAGCGGCGGCGAGTATGGCGCGGCATACCACTGGCGAAAACAGGTGCCACGGCTGGGATTGCAGGTAGATGCGGACCGTCAGGCGATCCTCGCCCGCGGCCTCCATCAGCGCCTGAATCTTGCCAAAGGCGCGGCCACAGTGGCCACAGGTGGGTTCCAGAAACACATCAAGCATGGTCGGGCCGTGGCCCCATGACAGCTGTTCTCCGATGATTGTCGCCATTGTGGTCTCCGTTTCGTGGTCCATTCGGGGTGTCACGCCCGATGTAGGCCAGCCTTTCACGACATCAGAGGGGGGTGCCTATCAGATCTTTGCCCCGTGCCATTTGATCCTGCGCAGCCCTTGGCGGGTGCGATTGACCGCTTGGCTCTGCGGCCCACAGTACAGCCACATTTCCGGCGCAGGAGACACATGTTGGAAGGCTCTGAAGGCAAGGCCATGAACCGATATCTGCGGTTTACGTCCGCCCTGCGGCGACGGAACTACCGGCTGCTGTGGACGGGAACGCTGGTGTCGAACACAGGCGACTGGCTGGATATGATCGCGCTGAACTGGCTGATCGTCGCGCAGAGTGGCGGCGCGATGGATCTGGCCGTGGTAAACCTCTGCCGCGCCATTCCCATTCTGGCGCTGGCGCTGGTTGGCGGAGCGGTTGCGGACCGGCTAGAGCGACGCAGGCTGCTGATCACCATCCAACTGGCCTCGATGACCTTGGCGGTGGTGCTGACAGCGCTGGCCGTGCTGGGGACAACGCCGGTGTGGGCACTGGCGCTGATTGCGGCGGGGCGCGGGGCGGCGTTTGCCTTTAACCTGCCTGCCCGTCATGCGCTGATCCCGATGCTGGTTCCCCGCGTGGAACTGCCGAATGCCGTGGCCCTGAACCTTGTGACGCTGAACGCAACCAAAGTGCTGGGGCCGATGCTGGCGGGCCTGATGATCGCGCAATTCGGACTGACGGTGTGCTTTGCCCTGAACGCCCTGAGCTATCTGGCGGTTCTGTTTACGCTCTACCGGATGGACTTGCCCCCTCCCCCCGATGGCGCGGATGCCCCCGTGCAAAGGGAAACCATCGGCCGCGCGATCCTGTCGGGTCTGCGGTATGTGATGGCGCGGCAGGTGCTGTATATGCTTGTGCTGGTGGCATTGGTGCCGGTGTTTCTGGGCCAGCCGTTCCTGTTCCTTCTAGCGGTCTTTGCCCATGACGCATTGGACTGGGGGCCGACGGGCTTTGGCATCCTGACCTCGGCGGCGGGACTGGGGTCGGTGCTGGGGGCGCTGGTCATTGGCGGCTTTGCCGATCTGCTGCGGCGGGGGATCGTCATGCTGGTTCTGCTACTGGCCTTCGGCTTGTCGCTGCTGGCATTTGCCGCGAATCCTGTGGCCGTGCTGGCGCCTGTGATCCTGATCGTCTCTGGCGCGACCTACATGAGCTACAATACCGCGCTGACCTCCATCATGCAGATGACGATTGAGGATGCCTACAGGGGCCGCGTGATGAGCATGATGTTCATGAACCGCGGCCTGATGCCCCTTGGCACAGCGGCGGCGGCGGCGCTGTCGGCCTCGGTCGGGGTGCGGGTGGCCTACGGGGTGATGGGCGGGCTGATCCTGAGCTTTGCGCTAGCTCTGCTGATCTTTGTCCCGAAACTGCGCGGGCTCCAGACCTAGCCCTGTCTCGCAGGTCAAGAGCAATAGCACAGAAGTTATGGCTTTGGCAGCATTTCCAACTCTTTGCGGGTCACGGGCTTGGCTATTCTGGGGCGACCTGATGCCCGTTAGAGAGGACCCCATAAAATGGCAATCAAGAGCATCCTGCTGGCCTATTCCGGCGACGCTGTCGGATCGGGTGCACTGCATCTGGCCATCCAGATGGCCCGCAAGTACGGAGCGCATCTGACCGGCGTTGTCTCGCACGGGCCAGCCCTGTCCGAGGTGAAGTACAACCGCTACATGAGCCAGCAACTGCTGGACCTGCTGCACAGCCGTGATGCCGAGGCCGTCGCCGCCCTGCGCCAAGGGTTCGAGGACAAGACCCAAGCCGAGCTGCCCGAAGGCGCCGCCCATTTTCTGGATCTGGAAACGCGCCCCGATTTCACCTTGGTCGAGGCCGCCCGCGCCTATGACATCGTCGTCATGGGCCGCCGCGCCTTTGAGCCAGGGCATGAACATTTCGGGGCCAAGCCCGAGCAGATCGCGCTAGACAGCGGTCGCCCCGTCATTCTGGTGCCCCATGCCTACAGCGCCGAGGCCTTGAACGAACACGCGGTCTTTGCGTGGGACGGCAAACGGGCAGCGGCGCGGGCTTTGGCCGATGCCATGCATATTCTAGAGACCAAGGATCTGGTGACCGTGCTAACCGTCGGCGATGTGACCCATGACCGCCATCAAGGCGATGACATTCAGGATCTGCTGACCCGCCACGGGATCAAGGTGAACCGCCTGACCCTGCCAAAGACCGCCCGCAGCATCGCAGAGACCATTCTGGACGCCTGCCGCGACGCGGGCGCGGGTCTGCTGGTCATGGGCGCTTACGAGCATTCGGCCACCCATGAGGCAATATTTGGCGGGCCGACCGCCGATATTCTGGCGGACGCCCATTTGCCGGTTCTGATGTCACACTAGGCGCAATCGTCAGGGGCGCAGTTCGCGCCCCAAAAAGGCCAGCGCCTTGCCCCATGCATCCTCGCTTTGGGCGGGGCAATAGCGTTCCGGCGAGGGGAAGTTCTGGAACGCATGGCCCGCGCCGTCATAGCGGTGGAACTCATGGGGGACGCCTGCGTCCTCAAGGGCGGCCTCGTAGATATCCACGTCCTCGGGCGAGGGGTTGCTGTCCTCATTGCCGAAGAACCCAGCGACGGGACAGGGGATATCGCCTGCACGCTCGATCGCCGGAATGCCCCGATCGGCCATCGCCAGTCGGATGCGCCCGCCATAGAACACCACGCAGGCCCGATAGCGAGTGTCCGTCGCGGCCCCCAGCCACGCCACGCGCCCGCCCCAGCAATGACCCACAATGCCGACCCGTGCCGGATCAACCCGTTCCATGCCCTGCAACAGGTCCATCGTCGCGGTCAGATCGGCAATGGTCCAGTCATCACGAAATTCGCGGTTCTTCAGATCGCGGGCTTCGGATTTCGGCCACCAGTGAAAGATGAAAGGCACCGCCACCACATAACCGGCCTCAGCCAGACGCTCAGCGGTTTTCAGGGTGAATTCGTCCTTCTCGATCCCGTCGTGACCGGGAATATGCATGGCCAGCACAATGGCGGGCGCAGGCCCGTCCCCCGCAGGCTCATAGACAAAGACCTCCATCGGGCTGCCCCCGACCTGCACTGTTTCGATCCTTGGCATGATGCCCCCCTCTTGACCCACAGATACGCGATGACTTTGCACCAGATTCTACCCCTGTGCATCCGCCGCGCATAGGTTTCCTATGGGGCCGCCCACCAATCCGATTTCTCCCGACCGGACCCCGCGCACCACAATAAAGGGCGCACAACCGGCATCAACTGCCGCGCAAATAGACTATTGGGAGGAGACTATGTTGAATACCTGGAAATGCCGCGCCTTGGCCCTTGCAGTCACCGCAGGCCTGACCGCCGTTTCGGCCAGCGCCGAAACCCCCGAAGAATTCTACACCGGCAAAACCGTTGAACTGACCGTGGGCGCGACCCCCGGCGGGTCGGCCGACACTATCGCCCGCACCTTTGTCGAACATCTGTCAAAGCACTTTCCCGGCAATCCCGAGATCGTCGTCTTTAACAAGCCCGGCGCGGGCGGGATGGTCGCCGCAAAGGAAATGATGGCCTCATCCGAGCGCGACGGCACCGCGATGGCCATGCTGCTTGGCGGATCGGTCTTTGTGCCCCGCGTCGAAGGGATCGAGGACCAGTTCGACCCGCGCGAAGTCAACTGGGTCGGCAGTATCGACGTAGGCGCATATCCTTATGTGATCCTAGCCAACGACCAGTCGCCGGTGAAAACCGCCAATGAGATCTTTGAAAAAGAGATGGCGATTGCGGCCACCAGCTTTACCCACCAGAACCGCACCATCCCCGAAATCATGAACCGCTATCTGGGGGCCAAGTTCAACATCATTCCCGGCTACAAGGGCTCGCCCGAGATCTATCTGGCGATGGAGCGCCGCGAGGTGGACGGCTGGATGCTCAGCTATGCCTCGCTCTTGGACCCCGGTGCGAAGGCGAAAGAATGGGTGGCGGATGGCACGGCATTTCCGCTGATCACCATCGGGTTCGAACACCACCCCGCCTTCCCCGACGTGCCGCTGATCTCTGAGTTCATCACCAATGACGAACAGACACAGCTGCTGGAGTTCTTCTTTACGCCGCTGATCGCCGGTCGTCCTATCGTCTTCCCGCCAGAAGTGCCCGCCGACCGCGTGGCCGCCATCCGCAAGGCCTTTGACGACACCGCGGCGGACGAGGCCTTTATCGCCGACATGCGCAAACGCATGGGTGTAGAAGAAGTCGCCACCGTAGACGGCGCGGGCCTGCAAGAGCTGGTCGCCGAAGTCTACGCCGCCCCCGACAGCGTGCTTGAGGCCGCGCGGGACATCCTGACCGACAAGTAACCTTTGTCACCCAAGACACCTCAGAAGGGGGCGCAGCCGGTCTGCGTCCCCTTTTGGGTTGGGGGGAGGGGAAGGCTTTAAGGGTAGCAATGCGGGACGAAGCGCTTTTTCGCTGCTACTGAGTCAATGCCAGGTTGAAAAACTCGACTTACAAAAAGATTTTTACGAGCAAGTTTACTTTACTATAGGGCATGTCTTGGACAAGTATCTGGTGTCGAACCAAAGGATGAATATTTTGAAAACGATATTTGCTAGTGCACTCGCACTTATGGTTGCAAACAACGGTGTCAGTGCGGACCCTGTAGGTGAATTGATTGGTAAAATTGCAGCTTTGAACAATTCTGAAATTACAGAACAAAACGGCTTTCTATTTCTGAGCTGGCTTCAAATGGACGAAGATAACCCACGATATGTTCTCTATCTTGACGGCCGAAAATACAATGCGATCCTAGACGATGGCCGAGGGACTTCCCAAAGAGCAGCGTCATGCGAAAAAGAAAATTTCTTCGACGAAGACCCTTCAACTGGATGCCCCATTAGCTTTGATGCAGAGTACCTCGTTGAAGACAGCGGTGGTGCAATTCAGGTCAGTCTTAAGCTCTGGAATGTAGCGTTTCAGAGTTGAATTTCTTACTGCAGACCTTGAACTCTTGAACCCTCAATTGTGGAGTGGCCGCAATCCACACATTTCGATGCTGCCATTCCCCCTGTGCGAAACCCAAAGCGGTTATTTGAGGTGTATACCTGTTTTCAGCACAGCGGCTATTCGCGGTGGCGGAGATTTTCAGTACTTTGGAATCAAAGTGGGACTAAAACAGACGGAGGCAAGTCAGACAACAGCCATCATTTCACCTGTAAGCTGCAAAAAACCGACGCCGCGCGGAAGGTGTTTTCAACGCGCCATCGGTCCCTCTGCCATTAAAAATCCGGCCCCGAGACCTCCGGCAAGCCAGAACACAACTTCCTATTTCAGCGACTGCGCGTATTCCTCAAGCTGCGTGGCGACCGTGCCCCAGCCGTCGAAAAAGCCCATGTCTGCGTGGGTCTTACACGCCTCGGCCGAGCGGTGACGCGCGGTTGCCGTGTAGGTCGTCCCACCGTTGGCATCGTCTTCAAACTCGACAATCGCGGTCATGAATGGGTCCGCCGCAGGCTTCCAGCCTTCGGTGTAGGTATCGGTGAAGACCAGCCGCGTGCCGTCCACAACCTCCAGGAACACACCGTTGTTTTCGATCAGGTTGCCATCCACAATCATCGTCGTGTTGAACCGCCCGCCCACGCGCAAGTCGATCTCGCATTTCGCGACCCCGTGAGGTTTGGGAACAAAGAAATACTTGATGTGTTCGGGGGTGGTCCAGCACTCCCACAAAAGCTGTCGCGGCGCGTTGAGCGTGCGGGTGAAGGTGAGGTCCGTTTCGGGGTTCAGGATCATTTTGTTCGCTCTTTCATGAGGTTAGCGACGTATCCATCAAACTGGTCGAGCCGCCCTTCCCAGATATCCCGCTGCGCGGACAGCCAGTCCTGCGCAGGGACAAAGGCATCTGGGGCCAATTGGCAGACACGGGTGCGACCCTGCTTTTCCGAGGTCATCAATCCAGCGGTTTCCAGCTTTTTCAGATGCGCCATGAAGGACGGCAGCGCCATGTCATGGGGCTCTGCCAGTTCACTCGCCGTCGCAGGCCCCCGGGCAAGGCGCTGAAGGATCATGCGCCGCGTCGGATCACCAAGCGCCGAGAAACAGAGGTCGAGAGTGGAATCAAACTTAGCCATACACCTAAGTATTCAGGAGAGGCCGAGGCGGTCAAGATACTTAGGAAAACGCCTAACTAACATCGCGCACACGAACCGTCCGGTGCCCATCTATGGACGAACACCCACCACAGAAAGACGTGCCCAGTTAATCCCCATCAAGAGCGTGATCAGCACTGCGAGAGTTGTGAAAGCGGATTTCAGAATTGTGGCTGAACTCGCGGCATAGACCAGTGGAACGGACATCTCTGGCCAGCTCCAGAGCATGGCCGCGATACCGAGGTTCTCTGCATAGTCGAACAGCGCGCCACCCACCGAAACGGCAATGCCAACCCGGACAAGCTTCTGGTTTGCCATACGTTGCCCGAACCAGCAGATCGAGGCGATCAAAGTCATCGCGAGCATGGCTGGATAAATCAAGTCCAAAGCAATCTGGTGACTAAGGTAGTATGCCCGCCCTTCCGCTCCTAACGCTTCGAGAAGGGCCGACGCCTCGGTGAAGCCATATCCGAATGGTCGCATATCAAAGGGGATGTGTCCCGAGACCGCTTCGATATGGGCGAGCGTGACGTTGATCATCAGAAAATAGATTGATGCACCTATCAATCCCGAGCCAAGCGCAATTTTTCCAATGTGTCTGGACAGAATTCTGTTCATCATTTTGTAAACTCCTTGATCTGTGCAAAACATGCCCTTGGACGCGGTGACCCGCATTATCATTTGATAAGGCACGCCAAGATGGATCTACGGACGTTTCTGATGCAGTCGCCTGACCTGTCCGACATGGCTTGCGCGGACGGTTTTACATCCGATTGGAGACCGAAGCGTTTGAGCAAGGGGGCGCACCTAACCCGTCAGGAACAGCGCGAAACAGGTGAGTTCATTCTTCTGGAAGGGTGCTTGGTGAGCAGTATTTGTGATCAGGATGGCAAAGAAGTCACCGTCGGGTTTTACGTGGCGCCCTGCGTTGTCACGCCAAATATCGCTCGGACGCGGGGCGGTGTCTCGCTTGTGTCCATTGCCGCAACCACTGATGCCGTGCTGGCAAGGATCGACAGCGATCTGCTTTCAAACCGGATGATTGAATCTGAACCGATCCGGAATTGGGCCAATGGTGTTCTGCGCGAGGCGCTTGGCCGGAAGGTAGACAGAGAGTGGTGCCTCGCCGCGCTAAAGGGGGCAGAAAGGCTCCGTTGGTTTCGCCACGCCTTCCCCGGTTACGAAGACATCTTTCCCCATATGCTGATTGCTTCCTTCTTGGGGATCACACCTGTCACAATGAGCCGCCTACGCACCGGCGACAAATGACAGGGAACGGACCTCGAATAGACGAACAGAAGCACGACACGCAGAGCCTGTCCGCATGCCGTAGAACCGCGCATGCCCGGATCAGGCCTCTTTCACGACGCGATTGCACAGGGTGCCGAGCCGCTCGATCGTGACCTCCACCACATCGCCTTCCTTCAGGAACACCGGCGGCGTGCGGCGGGAGCCGACGCCCGCAGGGGTGCCGGTGGCGATTACGTCCCCTGCCCGCAGGGGAATCCAGTTGGTGATGTACGCGATCATCTCGGCCACGGGCCAGATCATGTCGGCGGTGTTCGCCTGTTGCATGGTCTGGCCGTTCACGGTCAGGGACAGGTCCAACGCCTGCGGGTCGCCCACCTCATCGGCGGTGACCAACCAAGGCCCCACCGCGCCGGTCCCGACAAAGTTCTTGCCAGCTGTCACCTGACTTGAGTGCCGCTGCCAGTCGCGCACGCTGCCCTCATTCATGCAGGCGTAGCCAAACACATGGTCCAGTGCCTTCTCTGCAGGCAGATAGCGGCCCGTGTCGCGGCCTATGACGGCGACCATCTCGGCCTCGAAATCCAGCTTGTCCGAGATACGCGGGATCAGCAGCGGGGCCTTATGGCCGATCAGGGTCTCGGGCCAGCGGGCGAAGAGCATGGGCTTGTCATCGGGGTCGCGCACGCCCTCTTCCTTATGGGCCTGATAGTTCAGGCCGATGCAGATGATCTTGCCGGGGTTCGGGACCACGGGAAGCAGGGTCAGGGTGTCTATGGGAAAATCCCCGCCCCCCTCCAGCGCCGCGGGCAGCGCCCCGCCCGATGCGATGAAATCGGTGATCTGTGCAGGCGCACCGCGGGCGGGCAAATCCCAGACCGCTCCGTTTTCTAGGACGCCATAGCTGGCGGCGCCCCCGTTCAGGTAAGAGACCAGCTTCATGCCGCGCCATCCTTCAGCGCCGGATATAGAGCGGCCGCTGTTCTGTAGAAGATATTGTCCTGATCGGCCTTGGGCAGATAGGCGATCTGATCCTTCGCTGCCTGCAAATTGGACGCCATCGATCCTTCATTCGCGGGATAGTTCGAGCCCCAAGCGATCCGGTCCGACCCATAGTGCGACAGCAGCTTGTCGTAGAAGTCTCGGGGATCAATCCCTGCCTCCAGCACCTTGTCGGTGATACGCGGGGTGAACTTGAGATAGATGTTGTCAAAGGCGGCCAACGACCACAGCCCCACCGCCTTGTTGAACGGCGCCCCGTCCGAGATATCGGGCCGCGAGAAGTGGTCCAGAATGATCTTGGTCTTGGGGAAACGGTGCGCCAGCGCGGCCACCTGCGTCAGCCCCACGGGGCCGGTCTGGATGCAGATGGGCAGGCCCTCTGCGCCGCAGAACTCCCACACTTTGAAGCTGTCGGGATGATCCATTGCCGAGGTATCAAAGGCCTTGGTCGTCCCGCCGGTGAACAGGCGCAGGCCGGTCAGGCCGCGCTCCATCCAGCCCTTGGCCACCGCCAGCGCGTCGGGGGCCATCATGTCAATGGACCCGACAGCGGTGAAGCGGTCCGGATACATGGCGCAGGCATCGCAGACGTAGGAATTGTCGAACCCGTAGCAGGTCGAGGACTGCACGATTGCGCCTTTCTGGATGCCGGCCTCGTCCATTTCACGGATCAGGGCAGCGATATCCACGGGGCGTTCCTCGGACCACTCCGAGCGTTTGCCGAACAGCGGGTCCGAGGGGTATTTGTCGAAATCCCCCGAAATGACGTGCGGGTGAATGTCGTAGAAAGTGTCAGCCATGGGATTGGTCCTTCAGGTGGTCTCGGGGTCGACGAAAATCTCGTCCAGTTCCATCAAGCGCGGGGTCAGCCCCTGCTTGAACGCAGCGGTGCGCAGGGCGTTGATCGTGGGCAGGTTGGCAGCCATGCCATAGGGCAGCGGATCGCCCACGATGGGGGCCAGCTTGCGGTATTTCTCGTCATCCTTGGTGGTGCCGATGCCCTTTTCCCAATCGGCCAGCCAATCGGCTTTGGCGGCGGCAAAAGCGTCCGACAGGGATTTGGCGATCCACGGGTGTTCTGCCAGAACCGCATCCTTCACCACGATGGTGCCATGCATGGGGTAAACGCCCGTCGCCTTGTATGACGCCGCCTCACGCGCCGCGGCATCGGGGATCAGCTTGGGCCAGTCGTTCTTGACCGTCTGCCACCCCCCCGTGGGCGAGCCTGTGCGCCCCACCCCCGAATTGCCGGAACTGCCTGCAACCAGCTCTCCGCGCTGCATCATCTCATAAAGGGACACCCCCTCGGGCGCGTGGACCACATTGTCGGGCAGCTTGAGCGCCTGAACATGTTCCTCATCATCGACCACCCATGTGATTTTCGAGCAATCCACGCCGTATTCTTCTTCCAGGATCTGACGGTTCCAGACGCATGTGGTCACCGAATAGGCGCGGATGCCCACCTTTTTGCCCTCTAGATCCTTGGGGGTTTCGATCCCCTGATCGGGCAGCTTGACCATGGTGCCGTGATGGAAGGTCCGCATCACAAAGATCGGCAGCGCCACAAAGGGCGCCCCATAGGCGCGGGCGATGATATAGGTGGTCGGTGCCAGTTCGCAGACGTCGAATTCCACGTCACGGACCATCCGGCGAAAGGCCCCGATCTGGGGTTTCACCTCGATGAAATTAGCGTCCACTCCTTCAATGGGGATCTCGCCCGAGATCAGTTTGCGGGTATGGGGATACTCCGCGATCGAGATATCAAGTCTAACCTTTTCAGGCATTTGGCCTCCGCGCGTCGTTCCCGTCCGGCGCGGGCCAGACAGGAAGGCAGGTGTTTTCAGAGATTGTGTGGATCAAGGCAGAAACCGGCCAATCGGAAATCCGTCAGCGGGTATCGGGAAACGAGCGCTATGCGCTGCGTAGGGCGGCGGCCAGTTCCCCCAGCGCCGCCTGCATGTCAGCGGCCTGCGCGGCAAAGGCAGCGTCGGGGTCTACAAGGCGGCCTGCATCGGTCTTTTCCGCCGCTTTCAAGGGCAGCGCGGGGCGGGTTGGAACTGCTTCCAGATGCAGACCCTGACAGACCTGCGCGATCTGGTCAGCGGCCTTGCCACCCCCGCCCGCACCGTAAGAGGTGATCACCACCGGCTTGCCCTGCCATTCGGAATAAAGGTGATCCAGCGCGTTCTTTAGCGCCGCCGGATAGCCCCAGTTGTACTGGGGCAGCAGAAAGATGAAGCCCGCCGCGCTATCGACCTTACGACTCCAGTTGCGGGTGTATTCCGACGTGTAGCCGTCAAAGCCCTTTTGCTTGGGCTGGTGCGGCTCATCGTCCATCGGCAGAGGCCAATCACGCAGATCGACGGTCTCGATCGGCAGGCCAAGGGTGTTCTGCGCGTGAATCCAGTCTGCCAACTGGTCCGCGATACGCGAAGGCCGGACACTGGCCATAATCAGCAGGATTTGGGACATAGGGCGTTCCTTGTTCAAAGGGGATCAGTCGGCGGGGCGCACATCATGCAGCCGCATCGCCAGCGCGACCGAGGTGAAGTAGCCAATCAGCGCCATCACCTCGGCGATGCCTTCGCGGGTGATCAGCGCCTCATAGCGGTCAAAGGCGGGTTGGTCGGTATCGGCCCCTGCCAAGGCATTGCGAGCCAGATCATAGATGGCTGACAGACGCGGATCATCGATCTGCGCCGGATCGCCCGCCAGAAGGGCGGCGATCGCCGGCTCTGGCAGACCTGCTGCGCGGGCGTGTTTGCTGTGACCACGGATCGGAAAGGGCGATTGCCAGTGAACGACCGTGACCAGCACAACCAATTCCCGCTCGGCATCGGTCAGCGAAGACGCCTTGTTCAGATGGGTGCCGATGGCCTCCATCCCCTCGGCCACACCGGGGGCGTGCAGCCAGATTTTATAGGGGATCAAGACTTTGCCCCGCTTGGCGATCAGCCGATCGATCAGCGCCTGCTGGCGCGGGGTGACTTGGGCGGCGTCCGGTTCGCGAACGCGGTTCGGCGGCAGGCTCATGTCGCCACCCAGCGCGCCAATGCGCCCTCTGTGCTGACCTGAATGCCGGTAAAGGGCGAGGCCTCTTCCCGCCAGCGCTGCGGCGCGGGTTGGCCCCACGGCACGATCTTGTGCTTTTCTTCGGTGGACCAGACGGCGGTGGGTTCATCAGCGTCCATGAACTGCATGGGCGGCAGGATAAACTCGATCCGGTGGCCATCAGGATCGCGGAAATAGACAAAGGCCGAGTTGCCCGGACCGTGACGACCAGGGCCGCGTTCCACCTCGGACCCGCAGCCCATTTCCCCCGCGATATCACAGGCACGGAACATGGCCTGCAAGTCACTGACAATGTACGAGAAATGATGCAGCCGCGGTCCCGCCCCAAGGGCCAGAACCAGATCATGGGGATCATTCTTGCGGTGGAGGAACAGCCCGATGCGCTGGCCGGTGTCTGCCTGCCGGATCACCTCGGCGGCGCGAAAACCCATCGCCTCAAAGCTGGACCCCGTGCCATCCACGTCCGGCACAATCACCTGCGCGTGGTTCAGGCGCAGCACCGCCCCGCCTTTGCGGGCAGCGTAATCGGTCAGGGTGCGCGGCACGCGGGTCATGGTGGCGGTCAATTCAAACCGCAGGCCAGAGGGGTGGTTGACGCGCAGCGTCCGCCCCTGCCCCAAACGCTGGGTCCATTCGGTAGCAACGCCAAGGGCGGCAAAATACGCCTCTGCCGTGTCCAGATCGCCCTCTTCCAGCACGCGGAACCCAAGGCAATCGCAGCTTGGGGAGTCGTCGCGGATCAGCACCAGACAGTGGTGGCTGGTCTCTTCGATCCCGCGCAGGTAAGCCGCGCCATCTTCGCGGGTGGTCTCAACCAGACCGGCAAGGCCGGTGTAGAACCGGACCGAGGCACCCAGATCGCGGACCCGCATGACCACATGGCTGATGCGGGTAATGCGGAAGGGCGGGGTGAGGTAGGTATCAGTCATCGCGCCCTCTCCTCAAACCAGCGAACGGCTCAGATCGTTGAACAGATCCGCAGGCGTCACCGGCTGCGAGATCAGCCGCTGTTGAAGGCAGTAATCGATCACCAATGCCAGCGACGGCTCTAGCGCCGCAAACCCGTAGGGACGGAAATCAATGGCACCCTTTTGCGGGGCCTGCGCCTTACTGGCCTTCAGCATCCGGTACAATTCGCGCACCACGTCGGGGGCCTCAGCGCACAGGCGTTCCTGAACGACGAACATATGGTTCATGGAAACCGCGCCGGTCTGCGCGTACCATTCCTGCGCCGCAGCCTCGGGGTCCGGGATCACCGTTTTCAAGCGCGGATCATCGGGCATATCCACCCCCAGCATGGCGGCATCAAGCTCGCCATCCAGCAGCATATCCACCAGCTTTTTATCCTCGGAGGCGATGGTGACATTGGGCGGATTGCGGTAAAGGGCCACATGGGCATCCTCGAACGTCAGCCACTCGGCCGCATCCAGATTGGCACCGAATTGGTTTTGCAGGATGCCGCGCACCCACATGCCGGTGGTCTGGGTATAGGCCCGCACCCCGATCCGCTTGCCCGCCAGATCATCGGGGCGCACCTCGCCGCGGTCGGCGTTATAAGCGATGCAATGATGCTGGAACCGCCCCGAGATCGTCGCGGGCAGCAGCACCAGAGGCACGCCTGCCTCTCGGGCCTGAAGAAAGGTCACAATCGCCAATTCGCCCGCATCAAAAGCCAGATCGCGCACGAAGGGCTTGAACCCCTTGTTGGCCCGCGCATAGGGCGCAAAGCCGAAATCGATCAGATCCGAGGTGATCTGTCCGGACTTGATCGCCTGCGTCGCCGGATAATCGGCAAGCAGCGTTCTAAGATGTGTCTTGGCTGTCACGGGGCATCGTCCTTTGCGGTGGCTGTTGGCAAAAAGCCCCGTCAGCATTCCCCAGCCCGTCCCCTGCCCGCCAATAGGAACACGGGCGCGGGCAATAGGATGATTGGCCAGCCCCGGTTACGAGATCCCGCCAAAACATGTGTGCCCCGCTGATATTATGGGCAGGGGCCGGTTTCCGATTGGCCCTGCCAAGGCCCGCGCGGGCAGTATCACCGGACACAACCAAGGTGACAGGAGCGCCAAAACCGCCGGACTGCACACAATCGCATGGACCGGCCAGGGAGGAAGGACGACGATGGAAGGACTTGATGTCAGTTACATGATGGCCGCCGCAAGCGAGGCGTTCGGCACCATCATGCAGCTTGAAAGGATCGGGTTTCTGGTTCTGGGGGTGCTGGTAGGTCTGGCCATCGGCCTGCTGCCGGGGATCGGCGGGCTGACGGGCTTTGCCCTGCTAGTGCCGTTCACCTACACGATGGACCCCGTTGCCGCGCTGGCGATGCTGCTGGGAATGCACTCGGTCACCTCCACATCCGACACCATTCCGGCGGTGATGTTCGGGGTGCCCGGCACGGCGTCCTCTCAGGCCACAGTGCTGGACGGTTTCAGCCTGACCAAGAAAGGCGAGGCCGGACGGGCGCTGTCCGCAGGCTTTACCGCATCGCTCTTGGGGGGGATTTTCGGCGCGGTGGTGCTGGCGGTCTCGATCCCTGTGATCCGGCCTTTCGTCCTGTCCATCGGCACGCCAGAGCTGCTGGGTCTGACGATCTTTGGCATCGCGATGGTGTCTTCGCTGTCGGGCAATGCGCCCTTGCGGGGCATCGTGGCGGCGGGCTTTGGCTGTATGATCAGTATGATCGGCACCGATGCACAGACCGGCACCATCCGTTGGGCGGGCGATATCTTTTACCTCTGGGACGGGATGCCACTGCTGCCTGTCCTGCTAGGCATGTTCGCCCTGCCAGAGCTGTGCGACATCGCCATCAAACGCTCGTCCGTGGCGTCCGAGATGAAGTACAGCCACACCACCGGCATGATCCAAGGGGCCCGCGATGTGATCCGCAACTGGTTCCTGTGCCTGCGCTGTAGTGCCCTTGGTGCGATCCTCGGCATTATTCCGGGCATCACCGGCGCGGTCACCGACTGGATCGCTTATGGCCACGCCCTACGCACGGAAAAAGGCGCAGAGAAGACGTTTGGCAAGGGCGATATCCGCGGCGTCATCGCGCCCGAGTCCGCCAACAACGCCCGCGAAGGGGGCGGTCTGGTGCCGACCATCGCCTTTGGCGTGCCAGGCAGCGCGGCGCAGGCGATCCTATTGGGGGCGCTGATGGTGCATGGCTTTGTGCCCGGCCCGTCGATGCTGACCACCGATCTGGACATGACCTACACCCTGATCTGGTCCATCGCGCTGGCAAACATCTTTGGCGCGGGGCTGTGTTTCCTGATGTCGGGACACTTCGCCAAGATCTCGGTCATGCGCTACACGCTGTTGCTGCCTGCGATCATGGCGGTGGTCTATGTAGGGGCCTATCAGGGCTCGCGCGCTTGGGGAGACCTCTATGCGCTGCTGTTCTTCGGGGTTGTCGGTTGGGCAATGAAGCGCCTGCGCTGGCCCCGTCCGCCGCTGATCCTCGGCCTTGTTCTGGGCACCCTGATCGAGCGCTACATGGCCATTTCGATCGGTCGCTTTGGCGGGGAATGGCTGACCCGTCCGGTGGTTGCGATCTTCCTTGTGATGGCGGTGATGGTCCTGATGCGCCCCATGTACTCTGAGATCAAACACGCGGGTCTGCGCGCGTTCACCCCCCGTGGCGGCTTTTCCCTGCGGGCCTCGGACCTGATGTATGTCTTCTTTCTGGGGATCGGTGGTTGGATGCTGCTGGAAGCACAGGAATGGAGCTTTGGCGCCCGCATCGGCCCCACAGTCGTGGGCGGAGCGATGTTGGTCGCGGGCGGGGTCAGCCTGTTCTTTGTGCTGTTTTCGGGGCGCGGATCGGCTACCGCTGCCGAGGCCACCCACCGCGGCATCCACATGGACCTAGCCTCGGACGAGGAAGACCAGTCCACCAGCTATGTGCTGATCCGTGGCGGCATCTTCTTTGGCTGGTTTCTGGCGTTTCTGGCCAGCATGGCCGTGATCGGTCTGATCCCCACGGTGCCGCTGATCATCGTCGCCTTCATGCGGCTGGAAGGGCGCGAGCCGTGGCGCCTGTCTCTCATCTACGCCGCCTGCGTGACCCTGTTCATCTATGTGATGTTCGATCAGGTGATCCGCGTGCCGTGGCCGCCAACCCTGTTGGGAGACCTGCTGCCCGCATTGGCGGCGGTGATCCCCTCAATGTAAACCACGCTTTGATACACAAAGTTGCCCCGCCACGCAGCACGCGTGGCGGGGCTTTTGCGTCACAGGGGATGGCGCTGGAAGAAGGCGGTCATCGCGTCGTTGAAGGCTTCGGGGGCCTCGATGTTGATGGCATGACCGCCCGCCAGATCCGCAACCTGCATCTGCGGCAGCAATGACGCCGCCAAGGCGCGGGCGGGCTGGAACTGCTTTTCGTTCCGGCCATTGATCAGCAGCGTGGGCACTGCGATTGCACCAAAACTGTCCCGCATGGGCAAGGGTGGCAGCGTGTGGCGCATCAAGGCGCCAATGGTCGGTAAGTCACAGCCATCCGCATCTGCCGACAGCTGCGCCCTGATGTCGGCGGGAAACGCGCCCCCGCGCTGTGGGTGGAACGGCAAAAGGCGCAAGGCGGGCTGGCCCCCCTCCTCGATCCCTTGCGCCCGCGCCAAGTCATTGGCCCGCGATGCCGCATCCGGCGCGGGCGCAAGCACCCGATTGCCATTGGTCCAGACTTGCGCGGCCACCGTTTCGGGACGCCGCAGGGCAAGGCGCAGGGTGATCCCCGCTGCAAAGCTTTGACCGCAGACATACCAGCGCGGAATGCCCAGAATCCGACGGGCTTTGTCCAGTTCATCGGCCAAAGCCTCAGGATGCAGCGCCCCGGCATCGGAGCAGGCGGGGGCCTGCCCGTGGCCAGGAAGCTCGGCGATCACAAGGCGGAATTGCTGGCGCAGCCCCGCCAGATTCAGGGTCCAGTGGTTTCGGCTGGACAACAGCCCATGCACCAGCAGCAAGGGTGGCTTGTCTGATAAATCCGCCCGCAGCCCGAACGTCAGATTCTTGATCTTGAGCATGGTTTCCGCCTCCCGAACCGCTGCCATTTGCCCAAGCTGCTGATCCGCAAAACCGCCAGAACAGCAAGAGCGACGCCGCCGGTTAGAGCGATTTCGTATGGCTTCGGTATGATTTCTTATTTCGCTTGCCCTGCCCGAATGCAGCCAAATCACGCAGACTACCCGATCAGCGGCCTGCAAAACGCGTAAGGAGGGCTGGGACCCGAAATCTATCGTGATCAACCGAATTCCGATGCGCTTGATCGCGACCCTATCGCCCATAGTGGCCTCGGGTCCTCCAGCATCGCGACGGCCCACATACGGAGGAGAGATGATGAATTTTCACAGATGCTCGATGCTCGGGGTATCGGTTGCCAGCCTTCTGGCGTTTGCGGGCACCGCGCAGGCTGAAACCGCCGAAGAGTTCTACACCGGCAAGACCGTCACCATCACCGTGGCAGCCGCCACGGGCGGGATGGCAGACACGGTGGCCCGCGCCTTTGCGCAGGTCTTTGCCCACCACATTCCGGGCAATCCGGCGATTGTCGTGCAGAACATGCCCGGTGCGGGCGGTCTGGTGGGTGGGGCCTATCTGGCGGCCGCAGCCAAGAACGACGGCACAGAACTGGCCTTTTTGCTGGGGAACGTGATCACCACGCCGATGGTCACCGGCAACACCCAGTTCGACCCCCGCAACGTGGAATGGATCGGGGCGATCAACTCGGGCGATTACCCTTACGCCACGTATGCTTATGAAAGCTCGCCCGTGCAGTCGGCGGATCAGCTGTTTGACACGGAAATGGTCATCGGCGCGACCTCGTTCACCAACTACAACCGCGTCTTTCCGGCGATGATGAACGAATTCGCCGGCACCAAGTTCAAGATCGTCGCGGGCTATAAGGGCTCGGGCGAGGTGGAACTGGCGATGGAACGCGGCGAGGCCGACGGCTGGTTCACCGGATCGCAGCACATCCGCGAACTGGTCGGCAACGCGGGCGAGATGATCAAGGCGGGCCACCTGAAGCCGATCATGTTGATGGCCTCCAAACCCGATCCGCGTCACCCCGATCTGCCCGTGGCGATGGACTACATCACCGACCCCGAGCACCGGCAGGTGGCGCAGTTCCTGCTGGACAGCTCGTCCGTGGGGCGCCCCGTGGCCGTTCCCGCAGGCACCCCGCCGGAACTGGTAGAGGCCCTGCGCACCGCCATGGCCGAGACCTTTGCCGATCCCGAATTTGCAAGTTTCGTTCAGGATTCAGGTCTGGGAGAAGCCAGCCTACAAAGCACTGAGGAACTGAATGGCCTGATCGACGGGTTCTACGCCACCCCCGAGGCCGTGCTGGAAAAGGTGCGGACCTTTACCAACGGGCAGTAATCCCTGCGGCCGCTTATTCCAGCGGCCAACCTCTCCACCGGCCCGCCTTTGCCACGAGCGGCCAAGGGCGGGTCAACGGGCGGCCTGCTGTGCCGGATGCTCCCCGCAGCAGGCCGCATCATTCTTGAACAGGAGACATCAGGATGTCCTCTGATTTCCTAAAATACGTCGCCCCGATGGGCACCCACCGCCTGTTTGGCATGAGCCCGCAGGACTTTATGGACACCATGCCCGAACGCCGCTGGACGCGGCGCGCAGCGGCGATGGAAGACCTGAAGAACACGCCCTACAAGGGCATCACCACCGACGGCACCGTCATCCCCGATCTGTATGAGCTGCGGGACGAAGGCGCCCCCACCGAAGAGATCCTGAACGCGGTTGAGCACTTCATTGCCCTACTAAGCCCTGAACAAAAGGCCAAGACTCTGCTGCCACTGCACTCGGTCGAGAAACGCGCGTGGCAGAACGGCATCCCCGATTTCAACACCCACGGCGTGCGACTGGACGAGGTCGCGGCCCCGATCCGCGATGCGGCTCTGGCAGTGCTAAAGGCATCCCTGAGCCCCAAGGGCTATGAGCGGACGCGGAACGTGATGAAGCTGAACGGCTATCTTGGCGAATTGGTCGGCGCGCCCAAGCTGCTGGGTGAATTCTGCTACCGCCTGCATTTCTGGGGCACGCCGTCCACGACCGAGCCGTGGGGATGGCAGTTCTCGGGACACCACCTCGCGCTGACCTGCTTTGTTCTAGGCCGTCAGATGACCATGACGCCCACCTTCTTCGGGGTCGAGCCGAACGAATGCACCGAAGGGCAATTCGCAGGGGCCTCGGTCTTTATGGACGACGAATACAACGGGCTGAAGCTGGCACAAAGTCTGGACGCGGACCAAAGGCGCAAGGCGATCTTTGCCGATAGCATCCTTGCCGCGTCCCAAGCGCCGGGCCGTCATCACCAGTTCGACGGGCTTTGTTTCGGCGGAGCCTACCGCGACAATCAGGTTGTCCCCTATGAAGGGATCACCGGCGATGATCTGACCCCGACCCAGTGGCGCGACCTTCTGGATCTGGCGGAAAGCTACCTGTCCACCCTGCCCGCCGGTCCCTTGGCCGCCAAGATGGGCGATCTGGAACGGCACAAGTCCGAGACCCGCTTTTGTTGGGCAGGCGGGCTAGAGCAGCGCGGCGTGTTCTACTACCGCATCCAAAGCCCCGTCACGATGGTCGAGTTCGACCACCACTGGGGCGTGGTGCTGGACAACCCCCAGCCCGAGCGGTTCCACATCCACACCACCGTGCGCAACCCGAACGGCAATGACTTTGGTCTGGACCTGCTGCGCCAGCACCTTCTGAACGATCACCACCACGGGGATCACAGCCACAGCCATACCCACGGCCATTCGCACGGGCATGGACATGACCACTCACACGGGGACGGGCACGATCATTCCCATGGTCACAGCCACCCCCACAGCCATTCCCATGACTAAGGAAATCACATGAAACCCTTTGCTACATTGATCCTGTCGGCCTTTGCCGCCTCGCCTGCACTGGCACATGGAGGGGCGCATCTGCATCCCCACGGGTATGAAACCCCGCTGCTGGTCATGGGTCTTGGTTTGATCGCGCTGGCAGGGGCGCTGGCCTACAGGCGCTAGAGGCGGCGACCCCATCGCGCGGCGCGCGGAAAGGCCCGAGAGGTGATCCTCTCGGGCCTTTCTTCGTTAGTTCGAGACCCGAAACGGGGTGTGACAGGCGCTACATGTCTTGGCGGTGCCCATGACCGCAGGGCGCAAGGCGTCCAGCCCTTGCCCCGCAGCCCCTGTCAGCGTTCGGGATGCGGTGACCAAATCACCCATCAGCCCTTCGAACTTTGGCAGATCGGTCCAGATATCGACCGAGGCCTCTGATTTCGGCGCCTGCTCATAGGCGGTGCCTTCGGGGAACAGGGGCAGCCAGTCCGTTGCCGCCAGATCCGCAATTCCTTGGGCGGCTGCGGTGGCCGTGGCGGCGTCATAGTCCGCTTTGCCCCGCGCCATCTCGCCCAAGGTTTTGAAATGCTCTGACATCTCTTTCATCGCGGCACGGCGGGTTTCGACCGGCGCGCCTTCGGCCCACGCAAGGGCAGGCAACACGGCCAGCGCCAGAATTGTTGCTTTCTTCATGATTTCCTCCTGATCAAGGGGCCACCCGCCCGCATCAGGCAGGTGGCGGGTCGGGTTACTGGGCAGCAGCGGCGGTCAGGGCGTCGATCACAGGCGCCTCACCCCGCGCAGTGGCCAGCGCCAGCGGCGTGTGCCCTTCGGCATCGGCGACAGACACATCAGCTCCGGCGGCGATCAGGGCCGCGACAGCCTCGGCCTCGTTCTTTTCGGCAGCGTAGTGCAGCGCGGTGCGGCCCTTGGCATCGACCGCATCCAGCGGCACGCCAGCCTCTGCAAACAGGGTGATCGCCGCGGCAGAGTTCCCCTCAGCCGCCAAAGACAGCGCCGTGCGGCCCTCATTGTCCGTGGCGTTCACGTCATAGGATTTGGACAGGAAAAAGGCCGGAACATCGGTAGTCTTGCGCTTGCGCACGGCGGACAGCAGCAGCGCATCGCGCCCGTCCTCATTGCGCAGCATAGGGTCATCAACCTGATCATAGACCCAAGCGACCACCTCTGGGTTGTCATTGCGCAGGGCCGACCACATCAAGGCGTTGTTGCCGTTCACATCGATCCCCTTGATGTCCGAGACACCGGCCAGATACTGCACGCTTGGCAGGCTGGAGTTCATCCGCGCCGCCGTAAACGCGGGCGAGCGGCCATTGACGTCCTGACTGTCCTTGGCACCAGCGGCCACCAGCGCGGCCAGCACGGCGGGGTCTTTCTGCCGCCCCGCGCCCCAGTTCAACGCATCGCGCCAGCTGTCATCGACCACTGTCAGATCTGCGCCCTGATCAATCAGGTACTGGATGCACGGCACATCGCAGGACCGCGCCCCCAGCATCACGGGCGTTGCGTCATTGCCATAGGCGTTCACATCCGCCCCGTTGGCCACCAACAGCGCCAGAACATCGGCGCCAACCCCAGCCTGTAAAGCGCGGTAAAGGGGCGAGAACTTTTCCTCGTCCACCTCGGCGGCATTGGCGCCAGCGTCAATCGCGGCCTGTACCTTGGCGGTATCCGCCTCTTTCCAGAAATCCTCTTGCAGCAGCACGTTCTCGGCCCATGCGGGCGAGGCCAGCAAGGTGCCTAGCATCAATCCCTTGAAAAGTCGCATCAGTTTTCCTCCCTTGGTCCGTCGCGGCGGATATCGCCGGACCCCGAAAGGGTAAGCGACCAGTCATGTTCCAGACTGATCGCTTCTGTTTCTTGGGCCATTCGAAATGGCGTCACATGCTCGGGATCATCGCCGCCAGACCGGGCAGCCAGTCGGCAATCACCGTGGCGGGCCATGGCACATGCATCAGCCGGTCAAAGATCAGCCAGATCGCAAGTGTCACGCAGGCCGCGTAGATCAGGGTCAGCTTCCACGGCTCGCGCCCTTCGAGGCGCATGAAGGCGATGATCACGATGGGCACCGTGGGGATCAGCCCGATCAGCGCCATCAGCCCAAGGAACAACAGGAACCAGCCAAAGAAGATCGCCCCCCGCATCAGCACATAGCCGATGTTGCTATCCTCTTCCGAAGCAAGGTCCATGTAGATGCCGCGATGGCTTTCGTCGTTCACCTGATAGCCGCGTCCCGAAAAGATCAGGTAGACCAGACTGGTCACACCAGCGATCAGCAGCGTCACGCCTACAACCGTCGGCCCGATCCGTGCGCCGAAGGTCCAGCTTTGGGCCTGCCAGACCATCCAGCCGCTAATGCCAAGGAACACCAGATAGAACAAGTCCGATGCCCGCAAGGATGCCCGACCACGGGGCAGGAAGGCCCGCAGGCCAAAGACACGCACCTCGGTCATCAGGGGGCGCATCAACACCACCAGACCGCCAAGCAGGAACAGCAGAACCACAGGGCGCAGGACCCAGTCCCAGTCAAACCGTTGCAGCGAGATCGCCATGTAGCGCTCGATCAGCGCCCCCAGCACGAGGCCAAAGATCAGGGGAGGACGGGGCCAGCGCAGACGCTTCATCGCCCACCCCATGACGCCAAAGAACAGCAGGGCATAAAGGTCGCCCCAAGCGCGCGATCCCTGATAGGCGCCCACATAGACCACCGCCATGATGGCGGGCAGGATGAGAGTGTAGCGCAGGACCGAGACCTTGGCGAATTGACCCGACATCAGGAAACACAGCCCCGCGCCAAAGATGTTGGCGATCGCGATAGACCAGATCAGCGAATAGGTGACGTTCAGGTTCTCTTGCAGCATGGCAGGGCCCGGCACGAAGCCATGCACCATGATCGCCCCCAAGAGGATCGCCTGCGCCGCGCCGCCAGGCACGCCAAAGGCAATGGTGGGCACCAAGCCGCCGCCCTCGCGGGCGTTGTTGGCGGATTCAGGCGCGATTACACCCCGCACATCGCCTTTGCCAAAGGTCTCTGACGCGCCCTTTTCGGTGCGCAGGGCGTGGCCATAGGCGATCCAGTCAGTGACCGATCCGGTGATCCCCGGAATGACCCCCAAAATCGCGCCGATGGACGAACAGCGGATGACCAGAAACCAGTTCTTGAACACATCCCGCGCGCCTTGCAGCATACCTTGGGTGTGGCTGGCCTCGACCTTTTCCGCGATGGCGGTGCGCTTGATGGCGATGTCGCACAGCTCTGGCAGGGCGAACATGCCTAACAGGACCGGCAGGATCGGCATCCCGTCCCAGAGGTACAGCACATTGTCCGCCCACCGCACGGTGCCGGTCTGCGCATCCACTCCGATCATGCTGATCATACAGCCAAAGCACGCCCCCACGATCCCGCGCAAAGGGGCCGTCCCCGAAAGCGAGGCCACCATCGCCACGCCAAAGATCGTCAGCCCCAGCAACTCGGGCGTGCCGATGGCCAGCACAAAGGGCCGGATCACAGGGATCGAGACCGCCAGCACCAGCGCGCCGAACACCCCACCCAGAAGCGAGGCCGTAAAGCCCGCCGACAGGGCGCGACCTGCCTCGCCCTTCTGGGTCATGCTGAACCCGTCCAGCACCGTGGCCTGCGAAGCCGCCGTCCCCGGCACACCGAACATCACCGCCGGAATCGTGTCCGCCGTGGTGGTGACAGAATGCATCCCGATCAGCATCGCAAAGGCGGCGTAGGGGTCCATCGTATAGGTAAAGGGCACAAGCAGGGCGAAGCCCGTGATCCCTCCGATTCCGGGCAACAGCCCGATTGCCAGCCCCACAAGCACGCCCAAGACCAGATACATCAGCCGTTCAAACTGGATGATCAGGCCAAAGGCTTCGCTGGCCGCGCCCCACATATAGCCAAAATCAATGGCTTCCATCGTGGTTTCTCCTCCTGAAACATCCGGCCCGCCTGCCTTTTCTTCGGGGCGGTGCCGGATTGCTTTGGACATTCCCGATTGTCAGCAGGTTTCACAAATCGGAAGCCCCTCTGGGGCCATAGGATTACGGCTGACTGGGAGGCTCGCTGGCTTCGTCCACCGTTTGTGCAATACGCCAGATGGGCAAGGCAAGCGCCGCCAGCAGTGCGAACAGCACCGCAGAAGAGATCATAACCGTTGCCTTCATCCCCATAAGATCCGCGCCATAGCCGATCGCCAAAGCGCCCAACGCCGGACTGCCACGGGCAAACAGGCCAAAGACACTAAGGGCACGGCCCCGCAGCGCCCCCGGAGTGGTCAGCTGAATGAACGTTTGTGTACACACAAGGCCCCGCGTAATCGTCGCGCCCAAAGCCAGCGCCGCGATGACCCCCGAAACCGGCCCCGTGGCCCGCGCCAGAAAGATCGCGGTGATCGCCCCCAAGGTCCACCATATCGGCGCGTGACGCAAAAGCTGCGCGGTTGCACGCTGGCCGACGCTGATCCCCGCCAACACCGCCCCCACCGCCGCCGCGCCCGTCAGAACCGCCAGACCTGTCACCGCCTCGCCAAAGGCTTGGGCGGCGATGACGGGCATCAGCTCCATCACCGCGCGGACCATGGCGCCGCCTCCGAACATGGCCAAAAGGATCACCCGCAAGGCAGGCGTGCGGGCCACATGGGCGAACCCCTCGATCATCTGGGCCAGGAAGGGCGCAGGCGGGCTTTTGGCAATGGGCTCTAGCCGCAGACGAAGCAGCACGATGACGAACAGCACGGTCACAGCAGCATTCACCGTAAAGACCTGCGGGATGCCCCAATGCAGGATCATCGCCCCTGCCACCGCTGGCCCCACAAGGCGGGCAATATTCACGCAAGCCGAATTCAGGCCCACGGCACTGGCCACCTGATCGCGGGGCACCATCTGCTGCACCATCGCAAAGCGCGAGGGCTGGGTCGCCGCCGTCAGCACCCCTTGCATCAGGGTCAGCACCAGCACACCCCAAAGGCCCAAATGGCCTGTGATCATCGCCAAGGCCATCGTCACCGCATTCAGGATCGAGAGCACCTGCGCCACCACATTCAACCGCAGCCGGTCCCACCGGTCCGCCGCCACCCCCGCGAACGGAGAGATCACCACCACCGGCAAAAGGTCCGAGGCCGCCAGCACCCCGACCCAGAACGCCGATCCGGTCCAGTCCCATACCAACCAACTACACGCAATGCGCTGCATCCACGTGCCGGTCAGCGACAGGGTGTTCCCCGCCAGATACAGCCCGAACTGGGTTCCGAACATCACCTGCACTGCCCGCGCTTGGGCCATCCGTTGCACTATCGTCATTTGGCCGATCCCTTTGGCGCGTGGCTTATGGGGAAATCCGTGCTGCACCGCCGTAATACTTGCGAAATTTCCCTCAATCGGCATGGTCTGACTATATCCGGTGCAGATTTCTTATGGCTTGAGGCACAATTCGATTGGCCCTTTTACGGCGCTTCGGTCACCCTTGGACCTCAAGCTCTGGCGGGGAGGCCGGAGTTTACGAGTTCACGGTGATGGGGAGAGAGCCGTAATGTTCCAATTCGCTGAAATTCCGAACCTGCGTCATTTGCGGATGGTGCAAGTGATCGGGCGCACCGGCGGGGTCAGTTGCGCCTCGCGCGAGCTAAGCACATCGCAGCCCGCCGTCACCCAAGCGGTGGCCAACCTCGAGGCTGACATCGGCACGCCGATCTTTGAACGCCGCGCCACCGGCACCTATCCCACCCCGCTGGGACAGCGCTATTTGCTGCGGGTGGACCGGTTCTTTGAAATTCTGGACCGCGCCATTGCCACCGCCATGGCCGCACCCGAGGGCACCGTGCCCCGCGCCGACTGGCTGATCACCAACACCCAGATGCGGGCGCTGATCATCACCTGTGAAAAGGACCGCGTGAACGAGATCGCCGACAACATCGGCCTGTCGCCTGCCTCGCTCTTCCGCTCGGCCCGCACGCTGGAGCGCAGTCTGGGGCGGCCCCTGTTCGACCGCACCGCCCAAGGGGTGATCCCCACCCGCACGGGCGAGACTCTGGCCCGCGAATTGCGCCGCGCCCTGCGCGAGATCGAGATGGCACGGGGCGAGGTGCTGCTGGCCTCGGGGCGTGAAAGCCTTGAAATTACCGTGGGCGCGCTGCCCATGGCAGGCTCGCACGATCTGGCGCTGGCGACCCATGCCTTCACCCAAGCCTATCCGCAGGCCAAGGTGCGCCTGATCTCGGGCGAGTACCACAAGCTGCTCGGGGACCTGTCCAACAGCCGGATCGACATGATTTTCGGCGTGCTGCGCAAACCCGACTGGGCCGAGGATCTGAACGAGGAGCTGCTGTTCCACGACAGCTATTGCCTTGTGATGCGCACCGATCATCCGCTGACTCGTCTGGCGCAGATCACGCCTGATGATCTGGCCCGCTATCAGTGGATCGCGCCCCAATCGGGCACCCCGCGCCGCAAGCGGATCGAAGAGATTTTCGCCGAGACCACACCGCCTGCCTTCCACGTGGAAACCCCGTCACTGGCCCTGAGCCGTGCGTTCCTGCTGAATCTGGACATGATCACCCTGATGACCCGATCCGAGGTACAAGCCGATCTGGACATGGGCATCCTGACCGATCTGCCCTGCCCGCGACTGGATGCGGTGCTGCCCAAAGGGGTGACCACCCGTTCCGACTGGCTACCGACCGAGGCGCACGCCGCCTTTCTTGACTGCCTGCGGGATGTGACCGAAGGCGTCAATCGGCGCCCCGACCGGCTGGCCTCTTAAGGCCAGCCCCGCCTGAAATGCATAAAGGCCGCAGGGAAAACCCTGCGGCCTTTATTCCGTTTAGGGGATGCGCCCGCAGATGGCGGGCGCGCCGGCTCAGAGCAGAGATTTCACCTTTTCCAGCGTGGCATAGCTGCGCGACGGGGTGGTGAAGAGGATGTCAAAGCCTTGCTCGATCACTTCGGCGGCGTTAGCCACGCCCACATGGGGATGGGCAATCGCCACACCCGCCGCCTTGGCCTTGGCCAGAATTTCCGCCTTGGCCTTGACCACTTCGGGATGATCGTACTGGCGGGGATATCCAAGGTTCTGGCTCAGGTCCCCTTCGCCGATCATGATCGCGCCAACACCCGGCACCTTGAGGATTTGGTCAAGGTTCTGCATCGCCTCGACGCTTTCGATCATCAGGACCACCATGATTTCGCCCTTGGGGTCCAGCGGCCAGACATCGGCGCGGTCATAGTATTCCTGCACCGACAGCCCCCAATAGCGGGCCGCCGCATTGGGCGCATCGCCCCGAAGACCCTTGGGTTCATAGGCTTCCGATCCTTCGGGACGGGCATAACGACAGGCCGAAACCGCGTTTCGCGCTTGCTCGGCCGTGGCGATATGGGGGAAGATCACCCCATAGACGCCCTGATCCAGCACCTGCTTTGCCATCCATGTGTTCATCTCGGCCCCGTTGGCGGGAATGCGTACAAAGGGCGTCACCGGCGGACGCAACGAGCCACTATCAACAATGCGCTTGCGGTTCATCAGATGGGCCAACGCGTCTTTCAGCTCGGACGCGGAATAGGGCGTGTGTTCCATCTCGAAGAGCACACCGGTCAGGGGCGACAGGCCGAATTGGGTAGCCTCTTCGCGGTCAGCGCGGGCAAAGGCCATTGTGGGTTTCTCGCCAGCTTCCAGCGCAGCGATGATGCCATTGAGGCGGTCGGTATTGCTCATATCTGATCTCCTCAGAACGGCAGGAACATGTCTTCAGCGCTGCACAAGCGCGGGATCAGGCCTTGTTGATGGCCATAGCGGATCAGGGCTTCGATCGAGGCGCGGTTGGCCTCGATCCCGTAGGGCAGCGGGTCATCGCCCACAATCTGCATATGGCGCAGATCCTTGGCCACTTGCTTGCCCGTGGCCGAACCGTCTTTCAGCGCCGCCAGATAGGGCGCTTTGGCCGCAACGAAGGCCTCATAGAGTTCGGCGGCCAGATTGGGGTAACGCTCCAGCACACTTTCCTTGATCGCCAGCGTGCCGTGGATCGGGTAGACCCCGTCCTTTGCATAGACCTCGGCATCAAGACGGGCGGGGTCAGCGAACATCTCTTGCAAATCAGGCAAGGCAGGGGCGGCATCGTTCCAGCCTGCGTCCGGCTTGCCCGCGCGGCCAACGCCTGCATCACCCGTACAGGCCGCATCCAGCTGGCCATCGGCCATCATCTGCACCAGCGAGCCCCCCTCGGGGACGTGACGCACATTGGCGGGCAGCTTCAGCGCCGAGACATGTTCCTCGTCATCGACCCACCAAGTTACCTTGTCGATGTCCACGCCGTATTCGTTCTGCAACAGGCCCCGTTTCCAGACGCCCGTGGTCACCGAATAGGCCCTGACCCCGAAGTTGCGCCCTTCCAGATCCTTCGGGCCGGTGATCCCCGCATCGGGGCGCACCAGCAGACCGTCATGGTGAAAGCGGCGCACAAAGAAGACCGGCAGCGCCTTGATCGGCACCCCGTAGGCGCGGGCGATCAGATAGGTGGTGGGGGCAATCTCGCAGATGTCATAGGCCAGCTCGCGCACCATCCGGCGGAAGGCGGCGATGTGGGGTTTGACCTCTTCGAACTGCAAGGGGGCAGACGGCACGGTGATTCCGCCGGATTTGAGCGCGGCGGTATAAGGATAGGTCCGCAAAGCCACCTTGAGCGGGGCGTCAGACATGTTGGCTTCTCCTGTTGCTGTGGCCTTCTTCCTAGCGGCGCGCCCCAGCCGCGCGAAAATAGAAGATCGCACAGCCCCCATAGGAACGCCGCAAGCGCCCCGATCTGCCGGTTTCATATACCATCCGGCAGCTTTCCGATTGGCGGGAAATTCCCTGCCCGCGCTACCGCTTGGAAAACCCAAGATCCTATCGGAGAGAGCCAATGATCATCGATTGCCACGGGCATTTCACCACCGTCCCCGCCTATTTCCGCGAGTATCGCAAAGCCCAGATCGACGACTTTGCGGCGGGCAAGACCTCAGGCTTTAGCGCCGCGCCCCATATCAGCGACGATGAGCTGCGCGAGGGGCTAGAGGCCAACCAGATCCGCCTGCAAAAAGAGCGCGGCATCGACATGACCCTCTTTTCGCCCATCGCGGGGCTGATGGGTCACCACCACGGGAACGAGGCCCTGTCCCAGCATTGGTCCGCCACCTGCAACGATCTGATCGCCCGCGTGGCCGAGATGTATCCCACCCGTTTCGCCCCCGTCTGCCAGTTGCCCCAGTCCCCCGGTGCGGACCCCCGCGGCTGTATCCCTGAACTAGAGCGTTGCGCGGACATGGGCTTTGTCGCCTGCAACCTGAACCCCGATCCGTCGGACGGCCACTGGACCGACGCGCCGATGACCGACCACTACTGGTACCCGCTGTATGAAAAGCTGGTCGAGCTGGACATGCCCGCGATGATCCACGTGTCGGGCTCGTGCAACCCGAACTTCCACGGGACAGGCGCCCACTACATCAACGGCGACACCACTGTTTTCATGCAGCTTTTGCTGTCGGACCTGTTCAAGGACTTCCCGACCCTGCGCATGGTCATTCCCCACGGCGGCGGCGCGGTGCCCTATCACTGGGGTCGCTATCGCGGTCTGGCGCAGGATCTGAAGCGTCCCCCGCTGGCCGAGGCCCTGCTGGACAACGTCTTCTTTGACACCTGCGTCTATCACCAGCCCGGCATTGACCTGCTGACCGATGTGATCCCCGTCAAGAACGTGCTGTTCGGGTCGGAAATGGTGGGGGCTGTACGCTCGATCGATCCCGAGACCGGCCATCCCTTTGACCACACCAAACGCTATATCGACGCACTGAACCTCTCGGATGCCGATGCCTACGCGATCTTTGAAGGCAACGTGCGCCGCGTCTATCCGCGCCTTGATGCCCGCCTGAAAGCGCAGGCGGCCGCATGACCCGCTCAGCCGCCCGTATTCTGGTCGATCAACTGGTGATCCAAGGGGTCGACCGCGTGTTCTGCGTACCTGGCGAAAGCTTTCTGGCCGTGCTGGATGCGCTTCATGACAGCCCGCAGATCGAGTTGGTGACCTGCCGCCACGAAGGGGGCGCGGCCGTGATGGCCGAGGCCTATGGCAAGCTGACCGGCAGGCCCGGAGTGGTGTTCTGTTCGCGCGGACCGGGGGCAACGAATGCCTCATCCGGTCTGCATGTGGCATGGCAGGATTCCACGCCGCTGATCATGTTCATCGGCCAGAACCCCCGCGATGTCTCCACCCGCGAAGGGTTCCAAGAAGTGGACTATCGCCGGATGTTCGCCTGCCAGTCCAAAGCCGTCCTGCAGATCGAGGATGCGGCCCGCACCTCGGAAATCGTCACCCGCGCCTTCCGGCTGGCCCTGTCGGGCCGTCCCGGCCCTGTGGTGATCCCCCTCCCCGAAGACATGCTGACCGATCACGCCGACAGCGCCGATGGCACCTATGTCACCGCGCCCGTTTGCGGGCCGATGGCATCCACCGTGGCCAACGTGCGCGTGATGCTGTCCAAGGCCCGCGCCCCCATGGTGATGCTGGGGGGCAGCGGCTGGACCACCGAGGCCGTGCAAGCCTTTCGCGCCTTTGCCGAAGCCAGCGATCTGCCGGTCACAGCCTCGTTCCGGCGGCAGGACCTGTTGGACAACGACAGCCCCAGCTACATCGGAGAGGTCGGCCTTGGCGTGAACCCCGCGCTGGCGCAGCGGATCAAGGATGCGGACCTTTTGCTGGTGATCGGTGCCCGCTTGGGCGAGATCGGCACCAACGGCTACACGGTGATGCAGGCCCCCTGCCCCGATCAAAGCCTGATCCACGTCTATGCGGGCGCAGATGAGATCGGCCATGTCTACCAGCCCGATTTGGGCGTCGTGTCGAACCCCGCAGAATTCGCGCTGGCCTTGGCCGCCGGTGGCCCCGTCAACGGCAACTGGAGCGCATGGCGTGACAGCGCCCGCCGCGACTTTGAGGCTTGGACCGCCCCCCGTGAGGTACCCGGCGCAATCCAGATGAGCCACATCATGAAGTGGCTGGATCAGAACCTGCCCGAAGACACGATCTACACCAACGGGGCGGGCAATTTCTCGGTCTGGCTGCACCGGTTCCACCGGTATCGGCATTTCGGAACCCAAGTTGCTCCGATCTGCGGATCCATGGGCTACGGGGTGCCTGCGGCACTGGCGGCAGCCTTTGCCAAGCCCGATGCAAAGGTGATCTGCATCGCTGGCGACGGGGATTTCCAGATGACCGGCACGGAACTGGCCACCGCTTGCGCCCACGGTCTGAAAATCCGCATCCTGATCCTGAACAACGGCATGTTGGCCACCATCCGCATGCATCAGGAACGGCACTATCCGGCCCGCGTCTCTGGCACGGACCTCAGCGCTGGCAATCCGGACTTTACCGCTTGGGCGCAGTCCTACGGGGCCTACGGGGAACGGGTCAGCGACACCGACAGCTTTGCCGCCGCCTTCGCCCGCGCCGACGCCCATAACGGGCCTGCGGTGCTGGAGATCATGATCGATCCCGAAGCGATGACACCGGCCCAAAGCCTGAGCCAGATCCGTGCAGCCGCGCAGACGGCCAAACCATAAGCAAACTGTCAGGGAGGAGAGAGACCATGGCACATATCATCGACCGCCGCAGCCTGTTGGGGGGCCTGTCGGGACTGGCCGCAACGCTTGGCCTGCCCCGCGCAGGCCGCGCACAAACCCGCGCCCGCATCACCGACGGGCAAGTCCATATCTGGCAGGCCCACGGAGACCGGCCCCCCAGCGCCTCGGGGCGGCAGGAACCGCTGCTGGTCGAGGAACTGCTGGCCACGCTGGATGCCAATGGC
Organism: Donghicola sp.; assembly: GCA_964224285.1. GTDB lineage: Bacteria > Pseudomonadota > Alphaproteobacteria > Rhodobacterales > Rhodobacteraceae > Donghicola. The sequence continues at coordinate 40,935 of CAXQKF010000153.1, forward strand.
GTAGACCGCGTGGTCTTGGTGCCACCCAGTTGGGCCGCGCGGGGCAATGCCTATTCCCTAGAGGCCGCTGCCGCCTATCCAGACCGCATCCGCGTGCTGGGTCTGGCGGGCCGACCCGCCGAGGATCAGGCCGAGGCGATCGCCCATTGGCTGGACACCCCCGGCATGGCGGGTCTGCGGATGTTCCTATCCAATGACGCAGGCGCGGAATATCTGGCCTCGGGCGGGGCGGATTGGCTGTGGCCCGTTCTGGCCGAGAACGGCATTCCGGTTTCGGTCCATGCTGGCGACAGCCTGCCGGTGCTGGCCCAAGCAATGGAGCGTCACCCCGATCTGAAGCTCTGCCTTGATGCCTTTGGCCTTGGCCGCAACGTCGAGGCCGAAGAGGCGTTGGCACGGTTTGAAACCGTGGCAGACACGATGGCCGCCTTCCCAAATGTGATGATCAAGACCGGCGTTATCCCCCGCGACAGCGGTGATGCCTTCCCCTTTGCCAACGCGCAAAGGCTGGTGGGCCGCGTGCTGGAGACCTTCGGGCCCCAGCGGCTGATGTACGCCTCTGACATGACCCTGCTGAAAAGCCCCTATAGCGAAGGGCTGGAGTTCTGGCGCGTGTTGCCTGACCTGTCCGACACAGATCGCGATGCGATCTTGGGCGAGAATATGAACCGCTGGCTGGGGTGGGCCTGACATGACCAAGGCACACCCATGACAGAGATCATCGACATCCACCCCCACATCATCGCCCCCGATCCGGTCCGCTACCCCTATGCGCCTTTGGGCGGCAAGCGGTCGGACTGGTCGGCCGAGCGGCCCTTTCCCATCAGCCAATACGTGGCAGAGATGGACGCCGCAGGGGTCAGTGCCGCCGCAATGGTGCAATCGGCGACCACCTATGGCTATGACAACAGCTATGTGGCCGATTCCGCCATGGATTACCCCGACCGCATCGTCGGGGTTTTCACCGTCGACATCGGCGCGCCCGATGCGGTTCAAACCATAGAGGCATGGCGCAAGCGCGGTATGGCCGGTCTGCGCCTGTTCGGCGCGGGATCAACCGTGCAATCCACCGGCGAATGGATGTGCGCCCCTGAAACCCTGCCCGTCTGGGAGCATATGGCCGCCATCGACATGCCCGTTTGCATCCAGACCACCAAGATCGGCCTGTCCGTGGTCGAGGATATCTTGCAGCGCTTTCTCGATGTGAACATCATCCTTGACCATCTGGGCCGCCCCGATCTGTCGGACGGGGCACCTTACGCCAACGCCGCTCCTTTGTGGCGGCTTGCGCGGTTCGCCAATCTGTTCCTCAAGATCACGCCGCGCACCTTTGATCTGGCAGAAAAGGCCCCCGCCCGCCCTGACAGCTTTTTCCCGAAACTGGTGGCCGAATACGGGGCAGAGCGTCTGGCGTGGGGATCGAACTTTCCGGCCAACAACGGCTCGTTGAAAGAGTTGGTGCAGCAGGGGCACCGCTGCTTTGCCGCGCTGTCGGACAGGGATCGTGCGGCGATCTGGTCCGGTACGGCGCGGCGCCTTTACCCGCAACTTGCCAATGTCACCTCGGAGGCCCTTGCATGAGCGCCAAGACCTATGGGCAGGGCCCCTTGACCCTGTCCGCCAACATCACCCGTTTTGAGCCAACCCGCGCGTTGCTGGGACGCGAGGTGACTTCGGACCTTGTGCATCTGGAGTTTGCGGGGCTGAAACAGGCCCACGCGGGCTTTAAGGACATGCTGCGCAACGGTCGCTATGACGTGTCGGAGATGGCCGTGGCAACCGCTCTGCAAGCGCGGGCCTATGGCAAGCCCTACACCCTGCTGCCCTTTGTGGTCTTGGGGCGGTTCCAGCATCATTGCATCGGGTACAACACCGACGTCCATCCCCATCTGGCCCCCGCCGAACTGGCGGGAAAGACCGTGGGCGTGCGCAGCTATACCCAGACCACCGGCCTTTGGGTGCGCGGCATTTTGCAGAACGAATACGGGCTGGACCCCGACAGCGTGGACTGGCTGTGCTTTGATCAGCCCCATCTGACCGAATACACCGATCCCCCGAGCGTGCGCTTTGGTGATCCGGCCGATGATCCGGTACAGATGTTGCTGGAGGGACGGCTGGACGCGGCTATTCTGGGCATGAACATGCCCGACGATCCGCGGATCAAGCCCCTGATCCCAGACCCACAAAGCGCGGCGCTGGAATGGCATGGCCGCACGGGTCTGGTGCCACCGAACCACTATCTGATGATCCACAACGCCTTGTGCGACGAACGTCCCGATGTGGTGCGGGCTTTGTGGGACATGCTGGTGCAATCTCGGGCGTCAGTGGGGCCGCGTGACGGGATCGACCCTTGGCCCATTGGGATCGAGGCCAACCGTCCTGCGCTGGACTGCGCCATCCGCTATGCCAGCCAGCAGCATTTGCTGCCAAAACCCGTGGCGGTGGATGATCTGTTTCACCCTTTGATCCACGAGATCGCGGGAGGCTAATCGGGTTTGGGGGCTCTGCCCCCGGCCTTTGGCCTCCCCCGAGGTATTTTCGCCAAGATGAAGGCAGGGCGCTTCTGGGAGCGCCCTGTTTTTCTTTAGCTGAACCTTTCCGAGAGCAGTTCTGCGGGCAGGTTCTGGTAGCAGACGGGGCGCAGGAAGCGGCGGATGGCGAGGGTGCCGACGGAGGTGGCTCCGAAGTTGGTGGAGGCGGGGTAAGGCCCGCCGTGGACCATGGCGTCGCAGACCTCGACTCCTGTGGGGAAGCCGTTGGCAAGGACCCGGCCTGCCTTGCGTTCGAGGATTGGCAGCAGGGTGCGGGCGATGTCTGTGTCGGCTTCATCCATATGCAGGGTTGCGGTCAGCTGTCCTTGGAAGCTGCGGGCGATCTTTTCGAGTTGGTCGGCGTCTTTGGCCACGACGACGAGGCCGAGGGGGCCGAAGACCTCTTCGCTGAGGCTGTGGTTGCCGAGCCAGTTTTCTGCGGTGGTCTGGAAGAGGAAAGGCTTGGCCTGCCGCGTGTCGCACATGGAGGTCACGAGGTCTTGCACGCCGGTCTGCGCGCCCATTTTCGCCGCGCCCGAGGTATAGGCCTGCGCGATACCGTCCGTCAGCATGGTCTGTGCGCCGCTGGCCGAGAGGGCGGTTTGGGCCGCTTTGATGAAGGCGTCGGCCTCAGGCCCTTCGATGACCACGGCGATGCCGGGGTTGGTGCAGAACTGGCCTGCGCCCATGGTCAGGGAGGCCGCCCACCCCTGCCCCAGCGCGTCGCCGCGATTTGCGATGGCGGCGGGCAGCATGAACATGGGGTTCACGGACCCAAGCTCGCCAAAGAAGGGGATCGGGGTGTCGCGCTGTGCGCATAGATCAAAGAGGGCGCGGCCCCCGGCGAGGCTGCCCGTAAAGCCCACCGCATTGATCAGCGGATGCTGGACCAGAGCGGT
>CAXQKF010000154.1:0-5328 GCA_964224285.1 Donghicola sp.
GGCATCGGACGTTCCCTCGGACGAAGAAGGCAAATCGTCGGTCGTCACCTCGCTGGGTGACTATCAGGTTCTGATCCAAGAAGGCGATCAGGGCGTTGCGGGCATCATCAAGTCGATCGCTGGCGAATAGCTGCTGATCTCGAACGACCCCGACTTCAACGGCTTTGTTCCCACCGAAGACAACGCTGGCTTCCTGTTCACCAACTGGGAAAACCGTCCCGGCGGCATGTCGCGCGCAGCGATCACCCGCGGCGAAGACGGCACCTGGACCGTTGGCGACATCGAGATGGTCGATTTCTCGAAAGTTGGCGGCACATGGGTCAACTGCTTTGGCACCGTGTCGCCTTGGGGCACGCCTCTGACCTCGGAAGAGCTGTACTTTGACGAGACCGCCGAGTGGAACAACCCCGAGTACAAAGACATCGAAGACAACCTGATGCTGGCGTCTTACCTTGGTGTCTACCCCAACCCCTACCACTACGGCTACATCGTCGAGATCACCGATCCCGCAGGCGAAGCTGCCCCCGTCAAGCGTTTCGCTCTGGGCCGCATGAGCCACGAGAACTCGGTTGTCATGCCCGATCAGAAGACCGCTTACACCACGTCGGACGGTACCGGTCAGCCCTTCTTCAAGTTTGTTGCTGACACCGCTGGCGACCTGTCGTCGGGCACCCTTTATGCGGCCAAGATGACCCAGCTGGCGGATGCAGGCGCAGACGCGGCGACCACCGCCTTCGACATGGAATGGATCGAACTGGGCCACGCGTCCGAAGCCGAGATCGCAGGCTGGATTGCCGAGTACGACGGTATCACCCTCGAAGACCACAAGGTCGGCGAAACCAACTATATCTCGGACGAGCAGGTTGCAGAGTGGGCCGCAGGCACCGCAGCGGACAACCGCGTCGCATTCCTCGAGTCGGTCAAAGCGGCCGCAGCTCTGGGTGCGACCGCCGAATTCCGCAAGATGGAAGGCGTGAACATCAACCTCGCTGGCGCGGCGGATGGCTCGGTGCCCTACATGTACGTCGCGATGTCCGAAGTGTCGAAGACCATGTCGGACGGCGAAGGCCACATCGACGTTGCCGAAAACAAGTGCGGCGTTGTCTACGAGATGGAACTGGACGCTTCGTTCAACGTCTCGAGAATGGTCCCCGTTGTGGCGGGCCACGGCTATGACAAAGACGCTGGCGCGAACGCGTGCCCCGTGGACTCGATCTCGAACCCCGACAACATTCTGGTTCGTGCAAACGGTCAGGTCATCATCGGCGAAGACACCGGCAACCACGAGAACAACGCTCTGTGGATCTGGACCAAAGGTCAGCAGTCGTAATCGACGCGTCTTGGGCGAAATTGCTGAAGGGGAGGGCACGCGGTGTCCTCCTCTTTTCTTTTTCTGACTAAAGAAGTCAGAAACTCTTTACCTGACTTCTTTGATCGGGTACCCACGATCTCAAAGAAACACGATTAGGACTTTTAAAGGAATCGACATGACACTTCGCGCCACACTTCTTGCTTCGGCGATGACTTTTGCAGCCACAGGTGCCATGGCCGTCGAGGCTGGCGACGTTCTGAACAACTACGCCGACATCGCTCTGGCGGGCTACGAGGACAGCCTGACCCTGGCCAAAGACCTGAAAACCGCGGTTGACGCATTGGTCGCGAACCCGACCGAAGAAACGCTGGCCGCCGCCAAAGTGGCTTGGCTGGCCGCACGTGTGCCCTACCAGCAGACCGAAGCTTTCCGTTTCGGAAACCCCACCGTTGATGACTGGGAAGGCAAAGTGAACGCTTGGCCGCTGGACGAAGGCCTGATCGACTACGTTGACCCCATGTTCGGCGGCAACGACGAGAACCCCTTTAGCCTCGCGAACGTGATTGCGAACCCCAGCTTCGAAGTTTCGGGCACCACCATTGACGCCGCGACCATCACGCCTGCAGTTCTGGAAACCCTGCACGAGGTTGACGGCATCGAAGCGAACGTGGCCACGGGCTACCACGCGATCGAATTCCTGCTCTGGGGTCAGGATCTGAACGGCACCGACCACGGCGCAGGCGCACGCCCCGCGACCGACTTTGACACTGCGAACTGCACCAACGGCAACTGTGACCGCCGCGCGCAGTATCTGGTTGCCGCGACCGACCTCTTGATCACCGATCTCGAAGACGCCGTCGCCAACTGGGGCGCTGACGGCCAAGGCCGCGCGGACGTAACCGCGGACGGTTCCGAAGGTCTGGTCATGGCTTTCACCGGTCTGGGTTCGCTGTCCTACGGGGAACAGGCGGGCGAGCGTATGAAGCTTGGCGTTCTGCTGCACGATCCCGAAGAAGAGCATGACTGCTTCTCGGACAACACCCACAACAGCCACTACTACGACGGTCTGGGCATCCGTAACGTCTACACCGGTCGCTATGTGCGCGTGGACGGTTCGGTCGTCGAAGGCCCCTCGCTGAACGACTACGTGGCAGAGCGTGACGCGGCGCTGGCGGCAAACCTGATGGCAGACATCAACCACACCATGATGCAGCTGGGTGCGATCAAATCGACCGCCGAAGCAGGCACCAGCTACGACCAGATGCTGGCCGCAGGCAACGAAGCCGGCGAAGCTCTGATCATGTCGGCTGTGGACGCGCTGGTCGCTCAGACCCGCAATATCGAGCGCGCTGTTGCTGTCGCTGGCCTCGAGGGTGTGACCGTCGAAGGGTCGGACAGCCTCGACGACGAAGCGGCTGTTTTCCAGTAATTACACCACCTGGGGCGCCTTTCGGGGCGCCCTTTTTTCGGGTGTCGGAGACGTAGAATGATTGTTTGTAGCTGTCAGAATATCACCGACCACGACATCAACGCGGCGGTAGACTGGATGCGGGCCTCGGACCCGAGCATCGTGATTACGCCTGGCCGGATCTATCGTGCCCTGGGCAAAAAAGCGGACTGCGGCGGGTGTATGCCCCTGTTCCTGTCCACCATGCGCAATAACGAAAAATATCCTGTTCCCCGTCTGGACGTGCCAGTCGCCGTGCCACACATTAAACGCACAGCCAAAGGACACGGAGGGTAGTTTCCATGAAAGGCGACGCAAAGGTCATTGAGTACCTGAACGCAGCTCTGCGCAGCGAACTGACTGCGATTAACCAGTACTGGGTACACTATCGCCTGCAAAAGGATTGGGGCCTCGGCAAGCTGGCCGCCAAATCCCGCGCAGAAAGCATCGAGGAAATGAACCACGCGGACAAACTGATCGACCGCATCATCTTCCTCGAGGGTCATCCGAACCTGCAGAAGCTGGATCCGCTGCGGATCGGGCAGAATGCCAAGGAAACCCTTGAATGTGACCTCGCCGGAGAGCATGACGCACGCACCCTCTACAAAGAGGCGCGCGACCACTGTGACAGTGTCGGCGACTATGTCTCGAAGAACCTCTTCGAAGAGCTGATCGCCGACGAGGAAGGCCATATTGATTTCCTTGAGACCCAGCTTGATCTCTACAACCGCATCGGCGGCGAGCGCTACGAAATGCTCAACGCGGATTCCGCGGACCAAGCCGAAAGCTAAAGCGTTCGGGGTGCTGGCGGGGGTCGCCCTTGCCAGCGCTGCCCATGCAGAGCCCCATCTGAACGTCGTGCAGCGCACCGCCTCCGAGGCGGCGCGCGTTGCTGCTGTAACAGCCCCCACAACCGATTTCACCGCGCCAGAGCGGTTCGAAACCCACCCAGCCGGTGCCGCGACCAAGTTCGACATCCGCACCCGTGATGCGTTCTCCTTTGCCTCTGCCAACATGCCGTTCGAGCGCGAGTTGGATTTCAAGGTAGGCAACGGGTTCTTCAAGAAGCTCTGGGTGACTGCGCCATCCTCGACCGTATCCAGTGACGGACTCGGGCCGCTGTATAACGCGCGGGCCTGCCAACGCTGCCACATCAAGGACGGTCGGGGTCACCCGCCCGAAGGGGCAGGGGACGAAGGCGTCTCGATGTTCCTGCGCCTGTCTATCCCCGCAGACCAAAGCGACCTGACCGAGGAAACGCTGGCCTATCTGGGGGCCGCGCCAGAGCCGACCTATGGCCTGCAACTTCAGGACAAATCCATCCCCGGTATCGCCCCCGAGGGCCAGATGCAGATCACCTATACTGACCTGCCTGTGACCATGGGCGACGGTTCGATCGTCACCCTGCGCGCGCCTGACTACGACGTGGTGGATCTGCAATCGGGGCCACTGCACCCCGACATGCAACTCAGCCCGCGCATCGCGCCGCAGATGATAGGTCTGGGCCTTCTAGAGGCGATTCCGGCAGCCGATATCCTAGCCCTCGCGGACCCCGATGATGCGGATAGCGACGGGATTTCCGGCCGCCCGAATATGGTCTGGAACCACGAGTTCGACCGCGAAATGCTGGGGCGGTTCGGCCTGAAGGCTGGCTCTGCCACCATCCGCGAACAGAGCGCGATGGCGTTCCACGGGGATATCGGGCTGTCGACTTCGATGTTCCCCGAAGGCTATGGCGAATGCACTGCCGCACAGATCGAGTGCCGTACCGCGCCCGATGGCAACACGCCGGACCAGCAGAACCTAGAGGTGTCGGATCAGGTGCTGAATCTGGTTACGTTCTACAGCCGCAATCTGGCCGTACCCGCCCGCCGCAATCTGGATGCCCCCGACGTTCTGCGCGGCAAGGAGCTGTTTTATGATGCAGGCTGCACCAGCTGCCATACGCCGAAAGTTGTGACAGATCGTTTGGAAGATCAGCCGGAACAGAGCTTCCAGTTGATTTGGCCCTACACCGATATGTTACTGCATGACATGGGGCCGGGCCTTGCCGACAACCGGCCGGAGTGGCAGGCCAACGGTCAGGAATGGCGGACGCCGCCGCTCTGGGGGATCGGTATGACCCGAACCGTCAGCGGGCATACGTTTTTCCTGCATGATGGGCGCGCCCGTAATCTGCTTGAAGCAATTCTGTGGCATGGGGGCGAGGCCCAAGCGTCGCGTGATGCCGTGCGCCTCATGTCTGCCGCCGACCGCGGCGCGTTGATTAAATTTCTGGAGTCCTTGTGACAATGACCGCCAAACTTACCCTGTCCGCCGCTGTCCTGTCCGTCCTTGCGGGCACCGCCGGAGCGCAGTCGATCATCAACAAGGAGGCACCGGGCGTCCCGCTGGAAACCCATTCCGAGGACACGGGTCTGCCCTATTTTGCGCCGGGTCGCGGGGTTGTCGATCATGATGCGATCCGCCGCCGCGTGCTCGAGGTGTTTGATCGCCAGTTCGGGGCCTTTGCGACGGAAACGCAAGATCGGAAGAGCACACGTCTGAACTCCAGTCACCAGTGAGCATC
>CAXQKF010000155.1:0-6583 GCA_964224285.1 Donghicola sp.
CGAAACTCGACATCGCGAAATGGAAGCGCCCCTCGCCCGAAACCATCCCCACCGCTGCCAAGGCGGCTGGCCTCTACATGATCTGCACCATGTCCAAGCACGCCGCCGAAGCCAAAGGCTGCTCGGACGCGCTGTTCATGGACTACCGTGGTTACGTGGCCGAAGCGACCGGCGCGAACATCTTCTTCGTCAAGGACGGCGAAGTGCACACTCCGATCCCGGACGCGATCCTGAACGGCATCACCCGTCAGACCGTCATCGGCATGCTAGAGGCCAAAGGCATCAAGGTGAACGAACGCCGCATCATGCCCGAAGAGCTGGCCGATTTCGAAGAATGCTGGCTGACCGGCACCGCCGCCGAAGTGACCCCCGTTGGCCAGATCGGCGACTACACCTTTACCGTGGGCGAGATCACCCGCAACATAGCCGAAGAGTACGAAGCTCTGGTGCGCAGCTAATCCGTCATGGCCCCACGGCCATGACAGCGCCCGCCAAGCCTGCCCCCGCGGCAGAGCGCGGCGGGCGCTTTGCTTTTCTGGGCTAGTCTCCGCCCGCAAAACCACTAGATTGCACCGCCATGAAGCTGACCCTGAACGCCCTCACCGACCTGCGCGACCTGCCGTTTGACACCATCATCGACGCCCGCGCCCCCGCCGAATTCGCCGAGGATCACCTGCCCGGCGCGATCAACCTCCCCGTCCTTGACGACGAAGAGCGTGCCAAGGTCGGCACGATCTACAAACAGGTCAGCCCCTTTGACGCGCGAAAAATCGGTGGCGCGCTGGTCGCGAAAAACGTCGCCCGCCATCTGGAAGAAACGCTCCACGACCGCTCCGGCGGCTGGCGTCCGCTGGTTTATTGCTGGCGCGGCGGTCAGCGCTCTGGTTCCTTTGCCACCATTCTGGCGCAGGTCGGCTGGCGCGTGGGCCTGATTGACGGCGGCTACAAAAGCTATCGCCGCATCATCGTCAAAAGCATGCATGATGAGCCGATCCCGCACAAATTCATCCTGATCGACGGCCCGACCGGCACAGCAAAAACAGACCTTCTGGCCCATCTAAAAACCGCTGGTGCGCAGGTCATCGACCTCGAGGGCATCTATGCCCACCGCGGCTCGCTCCTTGGTGCCGTCAGCCGCCCGCAACCCAGCCAGAAAATGGCCGAGGGCGATCTGGCCATGCAGCTGGCCCATCTCGACCCCGCCAAGCCCGTTTATGTCGAGGCCGAGTCCAGCAAGATCGGCAACCGCCTAGTGCCTCCGTCGGTCTGGAACGCCATGTGCGACGCGCCCCGCATCCGCGTGAACGCCAGCATTCCGGCCCGCGCCGAGTACCTGACCCGCGCCTATGCCGATCTGATCGACGACCCCAAGGCGCTGATCGAACGGCTGGAACCCCTTCGCAAACTCCAGAGCCGCGAACTGGTGGATCACTGGATCGAACTGGCCAAAGTCGGGGCCTTCAGCACCCTAGCCGCCGAGCTGATGGAGCTGCACTACGACAGCCGCTACGAGAAATCCGCCAGCCGCTATGACTACACCCTGCTGGGGGACATCAACCTTGGGGGTCGTATCGACGAGGCCGCGCTGACCCGTGCCGCCGAGCAGTGTCTGGGGTTCAGCGCAGGGTAATCCGCGCAGGCCCCGCCACACATTCCCCGATCACCGCAGGCTGCGCGCCAGCCCGCCGCAACGCTGCCATCAGCGCCGGAACATCCGCCAGCGGCACCGGAGCAAGGAACCCGCCCGCCGTCTGCGGATCGTAAAGGATTTCAGCCTCGGGCGGGATGAGCCCGTCAATCGGCGCAGCTGTCCGGTTCAGGTCATGCAGGCTGGACTTCTGCCCCCGCGCCAACAACTCCCGCGCGCCAGCATAAGCGGGCACCGCATCCAGATCGACCACCGCGCCGCACCCGCTGGCCTCCAGCATTTCCCCCAGATGCCCGCCAAGACCAAAGCCCGTCACATCGGTCAAAGCATTCACACCGCGCAGTGCCTCAGCCTCTGCCATACGCGGCTGCACCTGCGCCGCCAGCAAAGCCGTCACATCGCGCCCGTCAGCCGCCAATTGCATCTCGGCCGCCATGATCACACCCGACCCAAGCGGCCGCGTCAGGATCAGCGCGTCACCAACCTGTGCCCCCGCCTTAGTCCGCGCAGGGCCATCCAGAATACCGGTCAGCGTCAACCCCAAGGACAGCTCGGCCCCCAACGTTGTATGCCCGCCAGCCAGCGCCGCGCCGCATTCAGCCAGCGCACCTGTAATACCCTCCATCACCTCGGCCAGCCGCCGCTCCTGTAGGCGCGGCGACATGCGCGGCAGCGTCAGGTTCACCAAGGCCGTCTGGGGCCGTGCCCCCATGGCAAAGATGTCGCCCAAGGCGTGGATCGTCGTGATGCGGGCGAACACCTTGGGGTCCTCCCAGAAGGCGCGCAGGTGGTCGGTGGTGATCACCTGAGTCACCTCGCCCATCCGCACGATCGCCGCGTCATCCCCCGGCCCTGTCACCAGATCGGGATGGCTGGTCGGGGTGACATTGGCCAAAGCCGCCCGCAGTGGTCCCGCAGCGACCTTGGCCCCGCACCCGCCGCACAGGGGTTTACCGCCACCCAATTCCTCTAGCACGCCATCGGCCACATCACGGGGAACCGAGGGCCCCGCCATTGGCTTCAGATCACGGAACATGTTCATGAATTTCTGGTCGATGTGGTCTTTCCATTGCCACATCAGTGCGCCCTTTGGCCCGAAACCGCCCTTGTCCGCCAAGGCCCGCTTGTCCCCCAGCGACACCAGCTTCAGAAAGGTCTTTTGCGGGCGGAAAGGCTTCACCTGCCCCGCCCCCAAAGCCGCCCGAAGGTTATTCAGCAGAACTGGCGCGGCGCGGACCGCATAGACGCCTGCCTTGGGTCGCGGGCTGGGATCCTGATGGCAGCAATCCCCGCAGGCGAAGACATTGGGGGCACTGGTCCGTAGCGCCTCGTCCACGCGGATGAAACCGTCCTTCAGCGCCAGCCCCGTCTGCGCCAACCAGTCATGAGGCCGCGCCCCGGCCGCGCCAACGGTCATATCGGCAGGCACCCGCGTACCTTCCGCCAGCAGAACGGCATCAGCGCAGACCTGAGCAACCTCGGCATGTTCGTGAATGGCGACATTCCAACGGGCTAGTTCCGCCCGCAGAATACGCCGGTGGCGAGTGGATTGCTCGGACAACAGCGCCTGACGTTCGATGACCGACACCCGGCCCCGATCACCCAAGGCATGGGCCATCGCCATGGCCAACTCGACACCAGCCAAGCCGCCGCCGATCACAGCCACATCCCCGCCGCCAGCCTCCAAAAACCCAGCCCACTCGGTCGAATAACGGCCCAATGGCTTCGCCGCCACGCCATGTTCCGTAAACCCCGCCAAGGCAGGCATATCCGACGTGATCCCCACATCGACCGAAGCCACGTCATAGGGCACCGCGCCGTACCCTTCGACCGTCACGACTTGGGCGGCCAAGTCCATCGCCACAGCCCGCCCCATGATCAGCCGCGCCCCCGCGAACCGCGCCAGCCGCACCAGATCAATGTCCAGATCAGCCCGTGCATAATGGCCCGCGATATGGCCGGGCAACATGCCGGTATAGGGCGCCGCCGCCTGCGGGTCAATCACGGTCAGCCGGACACCCGGAAGCGGGTTCATCCCCCACATCCGCAGCACCAAGGCATGGGCATGACCCCCGCCAACAAAAACCAGATCGCGGGTGTCAGGCAGCAATGTCAGCAAGGATCAGCCCTCTTGGGTTTTCTCCGGCTCGGGGCTCCATTCGGGACGCTCCAAGGTGGCCCAGTTGGTGTCGCCATTGGGTTCGGGCAGGGTTTCTTCTGCCGCGTGGCGGTGCAAATAGGCCTTGGAAATGAAATTGGCGGTAATTGGTGCGGTCACAAACAGGAACAGCGTGATCAGCAGCTCGTGCATGGACCCGTATTTCTCGAACGCAAAGGAATAGAGCATCGAGGCGATCAGCACACCGCCAACCCCCAGCGTCGTCGCCTTGGTCGGGGCGTGCAGACGCGCCATGGGGTGATCCAGCTTGATCAAACCAAAGCTGCCCACCAGCCCGAAAAAGCCGCCAATGACCAGACAGGCCGTGATGATGATTTCTGCAACCATATCTCTTGCCCCTTATTCGATGATGTTTCCGCGCAGCATAAAGCGCGCATAGGCCACGGTGCCCACGAAACCCAGCATCGCAACGACCATCGCCGCTTCGAAGAAGATTTCAGTGCCTTGCTGGATGCCTTGCAGGACCAGAATGGCGATGGCGTTGATCACCATCGTATCCAGCGCCAGAACGCGGTCGCCCACACCAGGGGCAAAGATCACGCGATACAGGGTCATCAGCAGACCTAGGCCGAAACAGATGAATGCGAAGTCCAGAGCGTACGAAATCATTCGAAAATCTCCTTCAGGCGGGCCTCGTAGCGGGATTTGATGTCGTCGCGAATGGCGTCCGGATCGGGCGCATCAAGGCAATGGACGAGCAGCGCGCTACCCTGCGCCGAGACATCCGCAGTCACAGTGCCCGGCGTCATGGTGATGGTGCCGGCCAATACCGTGATCGCTTCGGGTGTTTTCAGGTCCAACGGGATCGTCACCCACGCGGGATGACGGGCCGCGTTCGATTTGAACAGGACGATCAAGGCCACATCGATGTTCGATTTGACGATATCATACAGGACGATCAGCACATAGGACGCCATCTTGAGCGGGTGCTTTAGGACAGGGCGATCAGGCCAATAAGCCGCCGTGATCAGCGGAATAATGATCCCGAGGATCAGGCCCACGATAAACACGCCCGGCCCGGTGGTGTTGTCGAGCAGCATCCAGACCAGAGTCAGAAGGCCAGTCAGATAGGGATGGGGGAAGATACGCTTTAGCATCAGTGGGTCTCCCCTGCTTGGCCGTCAGTGGCCTCTTCGGGATGGTCGGTGCCGTGCTCTCCGCCTTCGGTGTCGATCAGACCTTCGTCAACGGGGGCATGAGCGCTGCCCTCTTTCTCGTGGGCCATGCTCTCTTCCATCGAGTTGTTGATCACCGCAGAGACATAGGCCTCGGTGTCATAGAGCTGTGTGGCGGTCGCAATGGCAAAACGGTGCATCGGTCCTGCCAGCACGGTCATGGCGACAACACCCGCCATTAGCGCACCAATGGCGACAAAGGCCAGCGGTTGCTTGGGGTGCTCGAACTCGGGGGCGTTGGTTTCGGGCAGGCCATAGCCCTTCCAGAAGACCAGCGAGCCAGCGCGGCCAAAGCCCATGATCGCGATCAGCGACGTGATCAGGATCGCAGCCCAGATCCACCAATGACCCACAGCCGCATCAAGGATCAGCAGCTTGCCAAGGAACCCCGACAGCGGCGGCATCCCCGCCATGGCAATCGCAGCCGCAAAGTAGAAGGCCGAGACCAGCCCGTTCTGCGGCATCGGACGATCCGCGCGGATCGCGTCCTGCCATTGGGGACGGCGCGACACCACCAGATCGACGATCAGGAACAGCGCGGCAGTCGCCAGTGTCGAGTGGACGATATAGTAGATCGCGGCGGCGGACGCTTCGGGCGTGAACAGCGCGATGGCAATCAGCAAGGTGCCAACTGACCCGATCGCGGCATAGGCCACCATCTTGGACAGCGACTTGGCCCCCAGAATGCCGATCATCCCGACAGCCAGCGACACGACGATCACCGGCAACAGCCATACGTCATAGCTGCCTGCAATCGCGGGCGAGTCCTGCGGGAAGGCTAGTGTGAACATGCGCAGGATCGCATAGGCACCAACCTTGGTCATGATCGCAAAGAGCGCGGCAACGGGCGCGGGGCCAGCGGCATAACTCTCGGGCAGCCAGAAGTGCAGCGGCAGGATCGCCGCTTTGACCGCAAAGACCATCAGCGCCATCACAACACCGACCCGCAGCAGGGCGGTATGTTCAGGCTCTAGCACCGCGATACGAGCGGCCATGTCGGCCATGTTCAGGGTGCCGGTGACGTTATACAGCGTCCCCAGCGCGAACAGGAACAGGGTCGATCCCAGCAGGTTGTAGACCACATACTGCGTGCCCGCCTGCAAGCGGCGCGTGCCGCCCCCAAAGGTCATCAGACCGTAGCTTGCAATCAGAAGAATCTCGAAGAATACGAACAGGTTGAACGCATCGCCCGTCATGAAGGCGCCGATCACGCCCATCAGCTGGAACTGGAACAGCGCGTGGAAATGTTTGCCCCGTTTGTCCCAGTCGGACCCGATCGCGTACAGCATGACACACATCGCCAACACAGCCGTCAGCAGCACCATCAGTGCAGACAGACGGTCCAGCATGATGACGATACCAAAGGGCGCAGGCCACGCCCCCAGTTCATAGACCCAGATGTCTCCGGTCTGCGCGTGGACAAACAGCCCGATCGCGTTGATCAGCAGCAGGGACAGCCCCACCAGCGAGAACACCCGCTGCAGCGCCACCTGATGGCGGACAGACAGAACAATGAATGCGCCGAGAAGGGTCGGCAGCAGGATCGGCGTAATGATCCAGTGGCTCATGCCCGGTCCTCCG
>CAXQKF010000156.1:0-2855 GCA_964224285.1 Donghicola sp.
ACTTCATCCTGATCGACTGCCCCGGCTCGCACACCCGCCTCAGCCAGATGGCGCACAGCCTCGCGGACACGCTGGTCACCCCCCTGAACGACAGCTTCGTGGACTTCGACCTTCTGGCCCGCACCGACGCCGAGGGCGAGAATATCCTCGGGCCCTCGGTCTACTCGGAAATGGTCTGGCACGCCCGCCAACTCCGCGCGCAGGCCGGCCTGACACCCATCGACTGGATCGTGGTCCGCAACCGGATCGGCGCCCAGAACATGATCAACAAAAAGAAAATGACCGCCGCGGTCGACAAACTGGCCAAGCGTATCGGCTTCCGCATCGCCCCCGGTTTCTCCGAACGCGTGGTCTTCCGCGAGCTGTTCCCCAAGGGCCTGACCCTCTTGGACCTCAAGGACATCGGCGTCACCCAGCTGTCGATCTCGAACATCGCGGCCCGTCAGGAACTCCGCGACCTGATCAAGACGCTGAACCTGCCGGGCGTCAAAGTGAACTTCTAAGGGCGTGGCGGTCCAAATCCGCCCCGCACGGTCCGGCGACCTGCCCGACATCCAAGCCTGCGCCGAGCACGCCTTCGAACCCTACATCGCGCGCATGGGCCAACGCCCCGCGCCGATGGATGCCGACTACGCCGCCGCGATCCGGTCGGGCCACACCCACGTGGCCACCGACGGCGAAACGCTCCTCGGCTTCATCGTCTTTACCCCCACAACGGACGCCACCCTCCTCGACACCGTCGCCGTCAGCCCAGAGGCCCGCGGCATGGGCATCGGCAAAGCCCTGATCGCCCTCTGCGAAACCAGCGCCCGCGCGGCAGGCTCGGCCAAAGTCACCCTCTACACCAACGCCGCCATGACCGAGAACCTCTCGCTCTACCCCGCGCTCGGCTACCGCGAAACACACCGCGCCACCGAAAACGGCTTCCACCGCGTCTTCTTCGAAAAACCGCTCCCCTAACCCCATAGAAAAAGGGCCGGTCCCAAGAATCAGCCCTTTCTGCTTTGAAAAAATACTCACGGCACTGCCGCAAGCCATACGCCATGCCTCACAGCAAAGGCGCAAACTCCGCCACAACCTGCTCATACACACCGCGCTTGAACGGCACGATATTGGCGACCAACTCGTCCGCAGGCAGCCAGCGCCATTCGCTGAACTCGGGGTGGGGCCGGTCGATCACGATCATGTCGTCAGAGCCATTGAACCGCATCAGGAACCACTTCTGCTCCTGACCGCGATACTTGCCCTTCCAGATTTTGGGAACGATGTCATGGGGCAGATCATAGCTGATCCAGCCATTCGTCTCGCCCTCGACAACCACCATATCCACCGAGATACCGGTCTCTTCTTCCAGCTCGCGCAGGGCGGCCTCGCGCGGGTCTTCGCCCTTGTCGATCCCGCCCTGAGGCATCTGCCACGCGGGCACTTCGCTATCCAGACGCTGCCCGACCCAGACCAGACCGTCGGCGTTCACGATCATAACGCCGACGTTCTTGCGATAAGGCAGCTTCGCGATGTCTTCTGGCGTCACTGATCGGTCTCCAGCGCCGACAGGCCCTTCAGGATGTCGATGGCATAGGCCAACTGGTAATCCTCGTCACGCAGCTTGGCCGCTTCTTCGGCCTTCGCGTTGTCCTCTTCGATCTGACGGATCTCGTCTTCGCTCAGGCTGTCGTTGGACAGGCTACCGCGCAGATCCGCCTCAGAGCGGGTGCGTGCATTGGTCTCTTCCTCTTCGTCCGCAACGGCGGCCACACGGGGCTGCTGCACCACAATATCAGGTGACACACCCAGATTCTGGATCGAGCGGCCCGACGGCGTGTAATAGCGCGCGGTGGTCAGACGCATCGCGCCATCGCCCCGCAGCGGCATCACCGTCTGGACCGAGCCTTTGCCGAACGACTTGGTGCCCACGATCACAGCGCGACGGTGATCTTTCAGTGCGCCAGCGACAATCTCGGACGCGGAGGCCGAGCCGCCGTTGATCAGAACCACGATCGGCTTGCCCTCGGCCAGATCACCGGGGGTCGCATTGAACCGCTCGCCATCTTCGGGGTTGCGGCCACGGGTCGACACGATCTCGCCCTCTTCGAGGAAGGCATCGGCGACCAGAATAGCTTGGTTCAGCAGACCACCGGGGTTGTTGCGCAGGTCGATGATAACACCGCTCATGTTGTCCAGCCCGCCAGCCTCTTCGGCAGCTTTGGCCAGACCGTCCTTCAGGTTGTCGAACGTCTGGTCGTTAAAGGTGCTGACCCGCAGAACCACAGCCTCGCCCTCGGTGCGGGTGCGCACGGCGGTCAGGCGGATGGTGTCGCGAATGATGGTCACGTCGAACGGCTCGGACTCGCCCTCGCGGACCAGCGTCACGACGATCTCGGACCCGACAGGGCCGCGCATCAGTTCAACCGCTTCGTCCAGCGTTAGGCCCAGCAGGCTCTCGCCATCCACGTGGGTGATGAAATCGCCCGACAACACGCCCGCTTCTTCGGCCGGAGTGCCATCCATGGGCGCCACGACCTTCACAAAGCCCTCTTCCTGCGTGACCTCGATGCCCAGACCGCCGAATTCACCGCGGGTCTGAACGCGCATGTCCTGCGCATCATCGGGGGACAAGTAGCTACTGTGGGGGTCCAGCGACTGGAGCATCCCGTTGATGGCGGCCTCGATCAGATCACCCTCGTCAACTTCTTCGACATACTGCGCGCGAATACGCTCGAAGATGTCTCCGAACAGGTCCAGCTGCTCGTACACGTTGACTTGGGTTTTTCCTTCTTGGGCCAGCAGCGGTCCCGCGATCTGCGTCGAGGCAATCAGCCCCGCCAGAGCGCCACCGCCCACTGCCATCAGAAACT
>CAXQKF010000157.1:0-14463 GCA_964224285.1 Donghicola sp.
ATGCTCGTGACGGCGCTGGGGTTCGCGCTCTATCCACTGGGAGCTGACAAAAACTGGCGTCAGGTGGGTCTGGCAATTGATCTGGGCCTGTGCGCCGCGACACTCGCGGCGGGCGGCTACATCATCCTGAATTACGACACGATCATGACCTCGCTGCCATGGGCAACGACGCTGGATATGGCACTGACCGTTGGACTTGTGGCCGCCGTGCTGGAGCTGGGGCGGCGGACGGTCGGGATGATCTTTCCCATCCTTGTTCTGGCGGGCATCGGCTATGCCCTGTTCGGGGACATGCTGCCCGGAGCCCTGCGCCATCGCGGCTTTGATGCGGCCTTTGTGACAGAGACGATCTTCTTGGGCGATCTCGGGATATGGGGGATGCTCACCAGCGTTGCGGCCACAGTTATCGCGTCCTTTGTTCTGTTCGGTGCGCTGTTGCTGCACTCGGGTGGCGGGCAAGCGTTCATGGATCTGGCCATGCGCCTTGGCGGTCGCCAACCGGGCGGCGCGGCCAAGATTGCGACCATCGCGAGCGGACTTTTCGGCATGATCTCCGGCTCGGCTGTGGCAAACGTAGCCACCACGGGCAACTTCACCATTCCGATGATGATCCGCCTCGGCTATCCCCGCCCCTTTGCCGCCGCGGTCGAGGCCGTTGCCTCTACCGGTGGGCAGATTGCGCCGCCGATCATGGGGGCCGCGGCCTTTGTGATGGCTGAAATCCTTGGCATTCCCTACACGACCATCATTCTGGGTGCGATTGTTCCGGCGGTCCTTTTCTATGCCTCGGTCTTTGTCACCGTACACTTTGTTGCAATCAAACGCGGCCTCGCTGTTGTCCCCTCCGAAGAACTGCCCGCATGGTCCACAATCATGGCCCCCCGCCGCGTGGCACCGATCCTGTGTGCCCTCGGCGGTCTGGGGATCGGGATCTGGCTTGGCCGCTCTATCGCAACGGCGGCATTTTACGGCGTCATCGGCTTGCTCATCGCCTTTGTCGTGACCGAAGCGGGACGTCTTTCCCCGCGCCAGATGATCGGCAAGATCATCGACGGGCTTGAAGATGCGGGCAAAGGGCTGGTGATCATCGGCGTTCTGCTTGCCGGTGCGCAGATCCTTGTGTCCATGATCAATCTGACAGGCATCGGGGTGACCCTGTCTTCTCTGATCGTCTCGATGGCCGGAGATTCCGTGCCCCTCGTGGCGCTGATTGTGGGCCTTGTCTGCCTGATCATGGGGATGGGTCTGCCAACCACGGCCGCCTATGTGCTGGTCGCTGCTGTTCTGGCCCCTGCCATGACTGCCGTGGGCGTTGATCCGCTGGCTGCGCATCTGTTTGTCTTCTACTTTGCGACCATCTCGGTCATCACCCCGCCCGTCTGCGTGGCCGTGTTCGTGGGATCGGGCATCGCGAACACCAATTGGCTGCCAGCAGCGGGACAGGCCGTCCGACTGGGAGCCGTGACCTACCTCGTTCCGTTCCTACTCATCCTTTACCCCGGCATGTTGCTCCAAGGTGGCCCCATCGCGATCGCCGAAGCAGTCTTGGGCGGTGCAGCTCTGGTCTTGGCGGTACCTGCTCTTCTGGTCGGAGTGTCCCTGACGGCCATCCGGGCCTTGGACATCGTGATCTTGCTGGCTGTCATCGCCCTTGCCCTTTGGCCGAACCCGGTTACCCCGATCCTTGCACTGGCGCTGTTCTTTGGCGCGACCAAATTCGGCAAGCGTCAGAAAGGAGCCCTCGCATGACATTCCGCATCGGATGTGGCGCCGGTTTCCAAGGCGACAGGATCGACCCCGCACAAGATCTGGCAGAGCGCGGTGCACTGGACGTACTGGTCTTTGAATGCCTGGCCGAACGCACCATTGCACTGGCACAGCAAGCCCGATTGGCCGACCCTACTGCCGGTTTCGACCCCCTGCTGGATCAACGCCTGCGGGCCTGCTTGCCCGGATGTGCACGGAACGGGACAAAGATCATCACGAACATGGGGGCCGCCAATCCCCGCGCTGCGGCTGAACATGCCCGCGCGGTTGTCGCCGAGCTGGGCCTTTCCATGACCGTTGCGGCGGTGTCGGGCGACGATGTCTCGGACCGGATCGCCGGATATACTCTGGACGAGACCGGCGACACCGCTGCGGCCCTCGGGGAGCGGCTGGTTTCGGCCAACGCTTACATCGGCGTCCACGGGATTATTCAGGCGCTGACCCAAGGCGCGGATATCGTGATCTGCGGACGGGCCTCCGACCCTGCCCTCTTTCTCGCGCCGATGGTGCACCATTTTGGCTGGAGCATGGATGACTTTACCCGCCTCGGGCGCGGCACGTTGATCGGACATTTGCTGGAATGTTCCGCCCAAGTCACCGGCGGCTATTTTGCCGACCCCGGCAAGAAAGACGTACCCGATCTGGCGCATATCGGCTTTCCTCTGGCCGAAGTCTCCGAAGACGGCAACGCCGTGATCACCAAGCTCGACGGGACCGGTGGTATCGTGACGCCCGCGACCTGCACCGAGCAATTGCTCTACGAAATCCACGATCCCTCGGCCTATCTGCAACCCGACGTCATCGCAGATTTTTCACAGGTAACCCTGACCCAGATCGCCCCGAACCGCGTGGCCGTTTCTGGCGCGTCGGGCCGTGCCCCCACCGGTCAGCTCAAGGTGTCCGTCGCCTATCGGGATGGATGGCTTGGCGAAGGACAGATTTCCTATGCAGGGGCCAACGCCCGATCCCGCGCGGATCTGGCCGCGGCTATCCTCGACCAGCGGCTCACCCAACCGGAGATCACCGAACGACTGACGCAGGTCATCGGGTCCGAAACGGATTTGCGGCTGCGATATGCCGCCCGTTGCGCCGACAAACCCACAGCCTCGCAGGTCACCCAAGAGGTCGAAGCGCTCTACCTGTGCGGCCCTGCGGCGGGGGGCGGCGTCACCAAAACAGTCAAGGAAATCATAGCGATCGCATCGACCCTGGTGCCTGCCGACACAGTTCCAGTGCGCGCAACCCTACTGGAGGCCACCGATGAAGCTGCATGACATCGCCCACGGGCGAACCGGTGACAAAGGCGACACTTCGAATATCTCGGTCATCGCCTATGACCCCGCCGATTTTCCCCGCCTGACGCAGACCATCACCGCAGAGCGAGTCGCACAGCACCTGAACCAGCCACCAGAGGCCGTGACGCGCTATGTGCTGCCGCAATTGCACGCGATGAACTTTGTGATCCGCGGGGCGCTGGCCGGCGGGGTGACGCGGTCACTGGCGCTGGATGCCCATGGCACGTGTCTGTCCTCTGTCCTCCTCGAAATGCCGCTGGACGAGGCGTAGCCCTCTGGGCCGTGGCCCAGAGGACGCCAGCGGCTGGCAAGACGTGCAGCGCCTAAGCGCGATCTTGCGGGCCGAATGTGCCAACGCGGACATTGCTGGTCTGACCGGACGGCCCCGAAGGCTCTCCACACAGCATCACAAAATGCCCGCTCTCGCCGTCGAACACCGCTTCGCACCCGCGTTGCGCCTGTTCCAGCATCCCGCCGTGATCGACCGACACACTGTCATCCAGCGCAGTCACCCCCCACACCAGAGCCATGCGCCGCCGGACCGCAGGATCAGGGGTCAATACCACCAGTGGCAACCCCGACCGCCGCGCCGCGACCCGCAACGCCGTTGCGCCACTTCGGGAATAAGCAACGATACACCGCGCCCCCAAAGCACAGGCCAGTTTCGCGCCGGTATTGGCGATGGTATCGGCAGGTGTTTCGGTCTTACTCCGACCTGCCGCAAGCGCCCCTAGGTAGTGCTGGTGGCTTTCGGTCGCCTTGATGATCCGGTCCATGACCGCGACGGCCTCGACCGGATATTGGCCCGCGGCGCTTTCTGCGGACAGCATCACCGCGTCGGCCCCATCATAGACAGCCGTCGCCACGTCCGAAGCCTCGGCCCGTGTGGGAGCGGCGGCGGAGGTCATGGATTCAAGCATCTGGGTAGCCACGATCACCGGCGTCGCGGATCGGCGGCAGAGGGCGATGATGTCTTTCTGATGGCCCGGCACGGCCTCTGGCGGGATTTCCACCCCCAGATCGCCCCGCGCAATCATGATGGCGTCGGCGCGGGTCACAATGGCCTCGATCTGCGTCAGGGCCGAGGGCTTTTCGATCTTGGCGACGATGCCTGCGCGGCCCTGCACGATCTGCGCGATCTCTTCCAGATCGCTGGCCCGTTGGACAAAGGACAGGGCGACCCAATCCACCCCGCGCGACAGGCCGAATTCCAGATCAGCGCGGTCTTTGGCGGTCAGGCAGGGCATCTCCAGCACGCAATCGGGCAGGTTCACCCCTTTGCGGTCGTTCAGCGCGTGGCCCGAGACCACTTTGGCCGTGATCGTACCCCCCGAGACCTTGGTCGCGATAAGGCAGACGCGGCCATCGTCCACCAGCAGCCGATCGCCCGCCTTCAGGGCGGCGAAGACTTCCGGATGGGGCAGGGGGATATCTTCGCCCTGCGCTGTGTCGCTGTTGATCAGCCGCAGGATTTGGCCCTGTTTCACGGGCCGCACGCCCCCCAGAACCCCAAGCCGGATTTTCGGCCCTTGCAAGTCTTGCAGAATGGCGATGGGGGTGCCGATCTCTTGTTCTAGCGCCCGAAGGGCGGTGATCACCGCGTCATGGTCTGCGTGGGTGCCGTGGCTGAAGTTCAGGCGAAAGGTGTCCACGCCCGCCTCGAACAATTGGCGCAGCACTTTGGGATCACTGCTGGCGGGGCCGACAGTGGCAAGGATCTTGGCGCGTCTTTGGCGCATGATATGGGTCTCCGGAAAGG
The DNA here is from genome assembly GCA_964224285.1 of Donghicola sp. Taxonomy (GTDB): domain Bacteria; phylum Pseudomonadota; class Alphaproteobacteria; order Rhodobacterales; family Rhodobacteraceae; genus Donghicola. The sequence continues at coordinate 4,822 of CAXQKF010000157.1, forward strand.
CTCTAGCGCGCGGGGCCTGAGATCAGGATGGCGCGAAAATCATTGACGTTTGTCAGGGTGGGGCCGGTGATGATCTGATCCCCGAGGGCCGCGAAAAAGCTGTGGCTGTCGTTGGTTGCCAAGGCTTTGGTGGCCGACAGACCCAACGCACGGGCGCGGCCCAAGGTGGTCGCGTCTACAAAGGCCCCCGCCACGTCGGCGGCCCCGTCCACGCCGTCCGTATCGCAGGCAATCGCGGATATACCGCTGGCGGCGTTCAAGGCATGGGCCAAGGCCAAAGCGTATTCGGCATTTGGTCCACCCGTTCCGTCACCGCGCCGCGTGACGGTGCATTCCCCGCCCGACAGCAGCAGCAGGCGTTTGCCTGCGGCCAGACGTGCTTGCTCTGTCAATGCCAGCGCCGCGTGGTCACGGGCCAGATCGCGGGCCTCGCCTTCCAGATCGTCGGCAAGGATACGGACTTGAACCCCCTCTGCCTGCGCCAGATCGGCGGCAGCCAGTAAAGACAGCATCGGGGCGGCGATGATACGGTTTTCGACCCGTGCCAGCGCAGGGCTATCGGGACGATGCGTCACCGGATCGCCCGTCAGCACAGCCATTTGTTCCGGCGTCAGCGGGATATTCCAGCGCTGCGCGATGTGCAGCGCGTCCGCTTGAGTCGTCACATCCCCCACCGTAGGGCCAGAGGCGATGCCCGCCGGATCATCCCCCGGCACGTCCGAGATGATCAGCGTCAGCATCCTAGCCTCACACATAGCGGCCAGATTGCCCCCCTTTATGCGGCTCAGATGCTTGCGCAGGGTGTTCATAGCCCCGATGGGCGCACCAGAGGCCAGCAAAGCGCGGCTCATGTCCTGCTCTTGCGCCAGCGAAATATCCCCCGCAGGCCACGTCAGCAGAGACGAGCCACCACCCGAGATCAGGCACAGGACAAAATCATCAGGTCCGCAGGTTTGCAGCAGCGACACCACGCGCTGGGTGGCATCAAACCCTCGCTGGTCAGGCACGGGATGGGATGCCAAAGCAACCCTGATCCCCTGCAAGGGGCGGTCATAGCCGTCGCGGGTGATGATCAGCCCGTCACAGGGACCCCAAGCAGCCTCGACCGCTTCGGCCATGCGGGCGCTGGCCTTGCCTGCGCCCACCACCACCACCCTGCCTGCGGGCCGAGGAGGCAGCGCCGCAGGCAGGGCGCGCATCGGGTCGGCCGCCGCCACGGCCGCGCCAAAGCACGACCGCAGCAAGGTGCGGGCCTCAGGACAGGGCATCAGCGATAGCCTTTCCGCAGGTGACGGTGTCCGCACTGCCCCCCAGATCGCGGGTGCGCAGGGCGGGCTGCGCCAGCACGGTTTCGATGGCGGTGACCATCTCGGCGGCGGCCTCTGCGTGGCCCAGATGGTCCAGCATCATCGCACCGGCCCAGATTTGCCCGACGGGGTTCGCCACCCCTTGCCCCGCAATATCGGGGGCCGAGCCGTGGACAGGCTCGAACAGCGACGGAAAGTTCCTCTCGGGGTTGATGTTGCCCGAGGGCGCAATCCCGATGGTGCCGGTACAGGCAGGCCCCAGATCCGACAGGATGTCCCCGAACAGGTTGCTGGCGACCACCACATCGAACCGATCAGGGTTCAGCACGAAATGGGCGGTCAGAATGTCGATGTGGTACTTGTCCACGGTGACCTCTGGGTAGTGCTGCGCCATCTCTGCGACACGCTCGTCCCACCACGGCATGGTGATGGAAATCCCGTTCGATTTCGTGGCGGAGGTCAGCCGCGCCCTTGGCCGTTTCGCTGCCAGTTCAAAGGCATAGGCCAGCACGCGGTTCACCCCGTGACGGGACATGACCGTTTCCTGCATGACGACCTCTCGGTCGGTGCCCTCGAACATCTTGCCACCGATCGAGGAATACTCGCCCTCGGTATTCTCGCGCACGATCCACATGTCGATGTCGCCCGGTTTGCGCCCTGCCAGTGGGCAAGGCACCCCCGGCATCAGCCGCGCGGGCCGCAGCGAGATATACTGATCGAACTGCCGCCGGAACTGGATCAGCGATCCCCAGAGGGACACATGATCCGGCACCATATCCGGCCAGCCTACTGCGCCAAAGAACAGTGCGTCATGGCCTTCGATCTGCGCCTTCCAGTCATCGGGCATCATTTGCCCGTGGCGCTGGTAATAGTCGCAAGAGGCAAAGTCGAACTCGTCAAACTCCAGCCCGATCTTGTGCCGCTTGGCGACGGCCTCTAGGGCGCGGAGGCCCTCGGGGACAACTTCTTTGCCGATGCCGTCACCAGCAATGACAGCGATTTTCAATGCGTTGCTCATGGGGGCCTCAGGCGTTTTTGCCACGGATCGCGGCGATGACCGCATCAGTGACGGCGCGGGTGGTGGCCTTGCCGCCCAAGTCGGGCGTGTGCAGGGCGGGATCGGCGGTGACGGTTTCCACGGCAGCCATCAGACGATCTGCGGCAGGCTGTTCGCCCAAATGCTCTAGCATCATGGCAGCGGTCCAGAAGGTGGCCACGGGATTAGCAACGCCCTTGCCTGTGATGTCAAAGGCCGAGCCGTGTATGGGTTCGAACATCGACGGGGTGTCCCGTTCAGGGTTCAGGTTGGCCGTGGGTGCCACACCGATAGAGCCCGACAGCGCCGCTGCCAAATCCGACAGGATGTCCGCGTGCAGGTTGGTGGCGACAATCGTATCAAGGCTTTCAGGGTGCATGACCATACGCACGGTCATCGCATCCACCAGCATCTTGTCCCATGTCACATCGGGAAAGTCCTGCGCGACCTCGGCCGCGATCTGATCCCAAAGGACCATACCGTGACGCTGCGCGTTCGATTTGGTGACCACAGTCAATAGCTTGCGCGGACGCTTTTGCGCCAGTTGGAAGGCATAGCGGATGATGCGTTCCACCCCTGCGCGGGTGAAGATCGACACGTCGGTTGCCACCTCAATCGGCAGACCGGGGTGCGAACGGCCCCCTTGGCCCGCGTATTCCCCTTCGGAGTTTTCGCGCACGATGACCCAGTCCAGTTCGGTCCGGTCCACCCCGCGCAGGGGCGAGGTGATGCCCGGCAGCATCCGCGTAGGGCGCACGTTGGCGTATTGATCCAAAGGCTGGCAGATCGACAGGCGCAGGCCCCAAAGCGTCAGGTGGTCGGGCACATCGGGCGCACCCACCGCGCCAAAGAGGATCGCGTCAAAGGCCCGCAACTGGTCAGCGCCATCCTTGGGCATGAACTCACCGGTGCGCTTGTAGCGGTCGGTGGACCAGTCAAAGTTGGTGATCTCTAGCGCGAAACCGCCGTCGCGTTCTGCCAGTGCGTCCAGCACCTCTAGGCAGGCATCTACAACTTCCACACCGATCCCGTCACCGCCGATTGCGGCGATCTTATGCGTCTTAATAGTCATTTTAGTCTCCGATTAGAAAAGCAGTCCTGCGGGCATCCGCAGCAGCAGGACGTTGGCCATCAGCCACCAGAAGCCAAAGCAGATCAGCAGGCCGGTCAGCCCCCAGATCAGCCAAGTGCGCAGGGGCGGGCGGTCATAGTCAGCGATCCCCATGATCGCGGCAAAGGCGGCAAAGCTGGTCACCAGGAAACCCACGAGAGGCATCAAGAAAACCCACGCCAGCATCACGGCCCCCAAGGCGATCCGGCGGATTGCGCCAGCATCGCGGTAGCGCGGCTTGGGCTCAGCGGCAGGGCGGCGCAGGTGCTGGATGATCAGCAGCCCCGAGAACACAGCCAGCGCAGCCCCGATGGTCTTTGGGAACACCGATCCCAGCATCGACATGCCCGAGGCACCCGTCCAGATCACCGCGCCAAGGGCGATGAAGGCCACGGCAAAGCCGATAGAGGGCAGATCGCGGGTCTTGATTTCCGGCGCGATGGTGGTGCCTTCGTCGTCCACGGGTTCGCTCATCTGGGCGCGGCGCTTGGCCTTCCAGTCGGCCCAGATCGGGAACAGCAGGGTCACAAGGGCGGCGATGATAATGCCGATACTGATGGGGCGGCTGAAGAACATCTCTGGCAGGCGGCCTGTGGCGTTGCCGATCAGATAGGTCTGCACAAAGCCCTGCTCTGCGATAGACCCCAGCACCAGCCCCAGCACGATGGGCGAGGGTTGAAAGCCGTAGCGGTTCAGCACCCAAGCGATCACACCTAGAGCCACCATCAGCTGTGCGTCCTCGACGTTGGAATGGATGGCGAAGGCTCCGATGATGGTCAGCAGGGCAACCGTGGGGGCCAGCAGGGTCTTGGGGACCTTGATGATAAAGCCATAGGCATAGCGGCCGATCAGCAGACCCACGGGCAGCATCAGAAGCGTGGCAATCAGCAAGCCCCAGATGAAGGTGTAGACAACATTGCCATCGGTGGTGAACAGGGTCGGCCCGATCTTGATGCCCTGCACCAGAAGAGCGCCCATGATGATCGCGTCCGGCGGCGTGCCGGGGATGCCAAGCACCAGCGTCGGGATAAAGCCCCCGCCCACGGTGGCGTTATTGGCGGCCTCGGTGGCGATAACCCCGTCGGGGTTGCCCTTGCCAAAGGTCTCGGGGCGTTTGGCGGTACGGCGGGCCTCGGAATAGCTGACAAGACCCGCGATCGAGCCACCCGCACCGGGCAGAATACCGATCACCGTGCCGATCACGGAGGACCGCAGCAGGTTGCCCCAACGGCTGATGGCGTGACGTGCGCCTTCCATCACCCGCAGACCACCGGTGGCCGAGGGGCTAAGATGCGGATCGGGCGAGGCGACAAGGTCCAGAATGACCGGCACGCAATACAGGCCGATGATCGCAGAGGTCAGGTCAACGCCGGCCAGAAACCGTTGCATGTCCATGGTATAGCGCACATCGCCTCCCACCACGGCCACGCCGACCATCGACAGGAAGAGGCCAATACATGCGCCTATCAGACCCTTCACGGTATTTCCCACGGAAAGGGCGGCGATCAGCGTCAGGCCGAACATCGCCAGCCAGAAGTACTCGGTCGGGCCAAAGGCCAGCGCGACCCGTGCCAGCGGCGGGGCCAGCATCAACAGTGCCAGCGCCCCCACGATCCCGCCCGCGACTGACGCAAGCGTGGCCAGCGAAATCGCCAGTCCCCCGTCGCCGCGCTTGGCCATGGGAAAGCCGTCAAAGGTGGTGGCAATCGCCGAAGGCGTGCCGGGTGTGTTCACCAGAATGGCCGCATAGGCCCCGCCGTAGATGGCTCCGGTGTAGATCGCGCCGAGGGCAATCAGCCCCCCGGCGGGATCCATTGTAAAGGTAAACGGGACAAGCACGGCCACCGCCATGGTCGCCGAAAGTCCGGGCAATGCACCGATGATCGTTCCCAGAATGACGCCGACCAAAGCCAGCATCAGATTGAAAGGCGTCATCGCGTCCAGAAGGTAGCCGAGAATGTCCATCGTCGTTTACTTGATGATCCCCAGCGCCTTGGCGCCTGCGGTGTATTCCTCGACGCGCTCTGCAACAAAGGCGTCCATCTTGTCGTAGCCGATGTCGGTTAGAACAAAGCCGCCGCTTTCCATTTTCTCGACAAAATCGGGCTGCGCGTTGATCTTGGCCACGATGTCGGACACCGCCTGACGGGTCTCTTCCGAGGCCGAGGCAGGCAGGGCCACACCGCGATAGGCACCGCCGACAATGTCAAAACCCAGCTCCTTGAAGGTGGGCACATCGGGGAAGGCGGGCATACGCTCTTCGGCGGCCACGGCCAGCATCCGCAAGGCATCGCCCTGCGCCACGCCCGAGGTCGCGTAGTTAAAGCCTGCAGTGGTCTGACCGCCAAGGATCGCGGTGATCGACGGGCCAGTGCCCGAGAACGGCACATAGGTGGTGATGACGCTAGCCGCATCATTCAGCTGCACCGCCGCCAGATTGTTGGCCGAGTTCGAGCCCGAGCCCGCAAAGGTCACCATACCGGGGTTGGCCTTGGCATAGTCCAGCAGATCACCCAGCGTCTGGTATTCGCTGTCCTTGGTCACAAAGATCGCGTTGGGGGTGTAGTGGAAATAATGCACCGGCGTCAGGTCTTCGGTCTTGTACCCGACCGAGCCCGCCAGCGGTTGCAGCACCGTATGGGGCATGTTGATGCCCATCACCGTATAGCCGTCACCGGGCAGCGAATTCAGCTGCGACCATGCCTGTGCACCGCCCGCGCCGGGCTGGTACTGGATCACGACCTGCTGGCCGGTCACGGCCTCCCACTCGGACTGCTGATAGCGCGCCGAGACATCGGATTCGCCGCCTGCGTTGAAAGGGATGATGTAGGTCATCGCCTTGTCGGGAAAGCCCTCGGCCAGTGCGCCGCTGGCAGCCACCAGCGCGGCAAATGCCGTTGTCAGAAAAGTTCTCATGGTAATCCTCCACTGTGTCCGGCCTGCGGGTGCAGATCGGATGGGGCCGGTCGCCCTATCGGTTCGAATTGTTGTGCGTCAGCGCCCCGTTTCGCCCGTGCGGGACGGGCATTTGATCCGGACCTCCTCTGTCCGAATGGGTAGACCCTAGACTGGTTCCCTGAATTTGTTAATTTCAGAATAGGAAGTACATTAGTGCGTTGAAGGAACGAATGAGCGAAGGCGATCTTGGGTTCTTTGTCACGCTGGCGCGGCACGAAAGCTTTGCCGGAACTGCGCGGGAATTGGGTGTGACGCCCTCTGCGGTCAGTCGCCGTCTGGCGCGGCTAGAGGACCGGTTGGGCGTGCGCCTGATGCAGCGCACCACGCGGCGGGTCAGCCTGACCGGCGAGGGCGCGGCCTATTTCGCCAAGGCCCAACGCCTGTTGGGCGAGATTGAAGAACTGGAAACCTCGTTAAGGGCGGGGCAGGAACATCCCTCGGGCCTGCTGCGGATCAACGCCACCTTCGGTTTCAGCCGTGGCTATATCGCGCCCTGTGTGGCCGAATTCTCGGCGCTGTATCCCGATGTTGAGGTGCAATTGGTGGTCACCGACGCGCCCCTGAATCTGGTAGAGCAAGGGGTGGATCTGAACATCCGCTTTGGCTCGCCGCCGCCATCAGGGTTGTACCAGCGGGTGTTGCAACGGAACCGGCGGTTCATCTGCGCCTCGACCCGCTATCTTGAACAGCACGGCACGCCGCAGACCCTGAACGATCTGGCACAGCACAGTTGCATCGTCCTGCGGCAAGAGCATGACATCTACGACATCTGGCGTTTTGACGAAGTGGACGGCCACGCGGATTCCGTCCGTGTGAACGGCCAGCTTAGCACCAATGATGGCGAGATGGCCCGTGAATGGATGCTGGCGGGGCGGGGGATCATGCTGCGGTCCGAATGGGATGTGGCCCACCATGTGCGGCGCGGCACGCTGAAGGTGCTGCTGCCCAAACATTTCCAAAGCGCCAACATCACCGCCATCTACCCAGAGCGGCACCAGCTGACCGCCAAGGTCCGCCTTTTCGTCGATCTGCTGTCCCGCCGCTTGCAAGAGGCCAACGCCGCCGCCCCCTTCCAGATCGCCCCGGAATTGCTGGAAGGCTGATCCGCTGGGGTGAGACGTCGACAAACAGCCTAGCCCGTGTCATTGATACGGCTTGGGCATGTGTCAGAGGGCGATCATGGACCTGTCGCAGATCGAGGATTTTCTGGAACTGGCGCGGACGCTGAACTTTTCCCGCGCCGCTGAAGGGCGGAATATGACCCAGCCCGCGTTCTCGCGCCGTATCCGTGCGCTAGAGGATGCCATCGGCACGCCTCTGACCCAGCGCACCACCCGCAGCGTCACCTTGACCCAAGCAGGACGTGCCTTTCTGCCCCGCGCCGAGGCGCTGGTGCGCATGGCCCAAGATGCGCGGACCGAGGCACTGGCCGCCGCAGGTCTTGCCCAAAAGACCCTGACATTGGCCGCCACACACGCCTTGTCCTACACCTTTGTGCCCCGCTGGCTAATGGGGGTGTCCGGCGCGGCGACAGCGGGAACCTTGAACCTTGTGTCCGACAGTTTTCAATCGTGCTTGCAGCTTATGGCACGGGGAGAGGCGCAATTCTTTATCTCTCACAGGGGTTTGGGAGAGGCGCCCGAGGCGCTGCAAGCCTTCCGCACCATCACCATCGGGCAGGATATCCTGCTGCCCCTCTGTGCGCCCGATCAGGACGGGGGGCCGATGTGGCGACCTGGTCCCGATGCGCCACTGCTGGCCTATGCCCCCGCCTCTGGTCTGCACGCGATCCTGCAAGGGGTGGTGGGTCAGGTCCGTATGCGATCTGTCCTTGCGGCCAGCAATCTGGAACTTGCCAAGTCCGGCCATGGCATCGCGTGGCTGCCCCTGACACTGGCGCAGGATGCCTTGGACAGCGGCGCTTTGGTGCGGGCTAGTAACACCGATCAGGTGCCTGTTGATATCGTCCTGCACCGCCCGCGCGCCCGCCTCTCGGCCCATTGCGAGGCTGTCTGGGACAAGGCCGCCGACACTTGATTAATAGATATATTGCATGAATATAGCCGGAAACGGCATTTCTCTTTGCGGCCCTGTGGCGCGTAGCCTGTCGCCAACCAATCAGGAGAGAATACCATGCGCATCATTGATATTGTTGAGGTGACCAAGCCCATCGCCTCGCCCATCCGCAACGCCTACATCGACTTTTCCAAGATGACCGCCAGCCTTGTGGCCGTGGTGACCGATCAGGTCCGCGACGGGCGTCGGGTTGTGGGCTATGGGTTCAACTCGAACGGACGTTACGGTCAGGGCGGCCTGATCCGCGACCGCTTTCGGGACCGAATTCTTGAGGCCGATCCAGCGTCCCTGCTGAATGAGGACGGCAGCAATCTGGACGCCCATAATATCTGGGCTGCTATGATGCAGAATGAAAAGCCGGGCGGACACGGCGAACGCTCGGTCGCGGTGGGGACCATCGATATGGCGGTCTGGGATGCCATCGCGAAGATCGCGGAAAAGCCCCTGTTCCGGATGCTGGCCGATATGAAGAGCCTTGAGGCCAATCCCCGCGTTTTTGTCTATGCGGCAGGGGGCTATTACTACCCCGGCAAGGATGACAGCGCCCTGCGGGCCGAGATGCGTGGCTATCTGGATCGCGGCTATAACGTGGTCAAGATGAAGATCGGTGGCGCCTCCTTGGCCGAGGACCAGCGCCGGATTGAGGCCGTTCTGGATGAAATCGGATCAGAGGCGCAACTGGCCGTGGACGCCAATGGCCGCTTTGATCTGGAGACCGCGATTGCCTACGCCAAAATGCTGCGCCAATACCCGTTGTTCTGGTACGAGGAAATCGGCGATCCGCTGGACTATCAGTTGCAGGCCGCGATGGCCGAGTTCTACCCTGCGCCGATGGCCACGGGCGAGAACCTGTTTTCCCATCAGGACGCCCGCAACCTGATCCGCTACGGCGGCATGCGCCCCGACCGCGACTGGCTGCAATTCGACTGCGCCCTGTCTTATGGTCTGGTGGAATACCTGCGCACTCTGGACGTACTGGATCAGGCGGGCTGATCCCCCAAACGCTGCATCCCCCACGGCGGCCACCAGATGTCCCTGAACATCGCGGCGGGCTTGGGCCTTGGCGGGAACGAGAGTTATCCCGACCTCTTCCAACCCTACGGCGGCTTCCCCGACGGGGTGCAGGTGATCGACGGTCACATCACCATGCCCGA
>CAXQKF010000158.1:0-5294 GCA_964224285.1 Donghicola sp.
GGCAGTGGAATCTCATAATTAAGGGCAAAAAATATCCCCGAACGCGTCGTGTCTCAGATTTAAGGGCAACGCGACAGCCGCTTATTCTGGATTCCAAGAACCAGATCACCCGGGTTCTGCTGGAGTCGATGGCCGAAGCCGAAGGCATCGCGCTGAATGTCGTCATGGAGGTTGAAGCGGTCAACCTGAAGCGCGAGTTGATGGAAAGCCTGCGCGCCTTTTCCATCGTGCCCTTCGGGCTTTTTTCCGATGACATCGCCAATGGTCGATTTGCCATCAGGCCCATCGTGAGCCCGCGGATCACCCGTACGCTGTGCCTTGTGAACCGGTGCAACGGGCGGCATGGGGCGCATAAAGAGCTGGTCACGATCCTGTTGAAAATACTGTCGGACAAGATCGGCACACAGTTGAACTGGCATACGGGCGATCCGGCTTAGGATGCGGGAGCTTTCTTAAGGGTTTGGGAAATTTCCTGCGCCGCCCCCGCAACGGTTACGCCAAGCGTGCGAATGTCTTCGGAGGTCACGTTTCCGGCCGGAAGGGTCAGGCTGTAACTGCCGGTGATGTCGCCGCGTTCGTCAAATAGCGGGGCGGCAATGCCGACGACACCGGGAGTTACCTGACCTTCGGTCGCGTGCCACCCGACGGCGCGAATGGCGCTAAGCGATTGCCGCACACCGGCCAGATCATCGCCCAGACGCGCTTCGCTGAACGCTGCCGCGTTCGGTGTGTATAGGCGGTTAAGCTGATAGGCGGACAGATGCGCAAGGATGACCTGTGACGCGGCCCCCCGAAAGATCGGGCGCGCTTTGCCCCGTTCGTAACTGCTGTGAATCTTGGTCGTGGCCGTGTGTTGAAAGACGCATAGAACCTTGTCCGAATAGCGCCGACACAGCAGACCAACGCAGGCATTCGTCTCGGCAAGTTGGGTCAGAACCGGCCCGGCAAGGCGAATCAGCGGATCGGTGACCCGAATCAGATAATCAAATTCGACAAACCGCGATCCCAAACTGTACCCGCGCCCGGGAAAGGTCGTCAGCAACCCCGCGTCGGTCAGGGTTTTCAGATAGCGATACAGCGTCGATTTGCTATGCCCAAGGGCTGTATGAATCTCCTCCAGCTCCCAATTGGGCTTTTCCTGAGAAAACAGATCAAGGATCTGAATAAGCCGCTCGTGGCGCTGCATTGTGTGCCTCCTGCCAGTGCTGGGGTGAAAATGGAACAAAGCCGGGGCCGGGGCAATATGGATCGCGGCATCATTTAAAATTCCTACATAATGATAAAATTAATTGATTATTGCGCCCGTGACAGTAGGGTCGCCCTGCGTATTGCCACCTGACGGAGAGATCAATGCAAACGGACGTTCTGATTGTCGGCGCCGGACCAGTGGGTCTGGTTCTTGCCATTGCCCTTGGCCAAAAGGGCGTGCGCTGTACGCTTGTGGAAAAGAAAGACGCGCCGGAATTCCTGCCCAAGATGGAGCGTTGCAACGCACGGACGATGGAAATTTTCCGCCGTATGGGCATTGCCGACAAGATACGCGCCGCCGGGCTGGATGCCGATGTGCCGATGGATGTTTTCGTCGTCACCAAGATGACAGAGGCGCCATTGCTGCATCTGGAATACCCGTCTGTCAGCACGGCGCAGGCAGAAATTGCGGCCACCGAGGACAGTTCGCAACCCGCCGAGGCATATCAGCTTGTGTCGCAATACACGCTGGAACCGTTGTTGAAGGACATCGCTGAGGCGTTGCCTTCGGTCACGGTCATGTATGGCGTCGAATTCGAAGGCCAGCATCAGGATCACAACGGTGTCACGGCGCATCTGTGCCGAGCGGACGGAACCCCGGTAACGGTGAATGCAAACTATCTAGTCGGCTGCGATGGCGGGGCCAGCCCGGTGCGTAAATCGCTGGATATTTCGCTGCGCGGCGAAGGCAATTTGTTGAAACTGCGCCAAGCGCTTTATCGGTGTGACGATCTGTTTGACCGGCTGCCGCTCGGAAATGGGCCGGGGCAGGGGCGGCACTACCATGTGGCTGACAATCAGGCCTCGTTCCTGATCATGCAGGATTCGACCAGACACTGGACCCTGCACGCGGTGGTCGAGGACGACGCGGCGATGGCGCGTCAGTTCGAACAGGTCGTCGGCGCTCACGTCGATTACGAAATGCTGTATGTCGGCGAATGGAAGCAGAACCTGTTGTTGGCCGACCGCTATGGCGAAGGGCGCATTTTCCTTGCCGGGGATTCCGCGCATCTGGTCATTCCGACGGGTGGGCTGGGCATGAACACCGGGGTTGGAGACGCGATCGATCTGGCATGGAAACTGGCCGCCACCCTACAGGGCTGGGCCGGGCCAAATCTGTTGCGATCCTATGAAGTTGAGCGTCGCCAGATCGGTGACCGCAATATAGGCGCCTCAAGATACGCATCGACCGGGCGGCGGAAATGGCGGGGGCAATGGCAGCCGGGGTTCAACGACGACACGCCCGAGGGTGCGGCCAAGCGCCGGAACCTGGCGGATGTCGCGGATGTCGAACAGCGCAAGACCAATGAAATGATCGGGGCCGAACTGGGATACCGCTATGTCGACAGCCCGGTGATCTGGGATGAACCCGGCGGGCCCGAGCCGTTGTTTCGGACCTATGTTCCCACCGCTTGGACCGGCGTGCGGTTCCCGCATGTGTGGATTTCCAAAGGTGTCTCCATTCACGACGTGATCGGGGGCGGGTTCACCCTTGTCTGTTTTGGCGCGGGGAATGCGACCGATCCAATTGAAAAAGCCTTTCTCGCCTGTGGTTTGCCGTTGGAGGTCAAGATCTTCCCGGACGACCGCCTGCGCGCGATTTATGGCCGGGATTATTTCCTGCTGCGCCCCGATTTGCACATCGCCTGGCGCGGCAATGCGCTGGACGTCGATGCCGATACCCTTGCCGCGTTGGTCAGCGGTCATCACGTCGGCCACATGTCCCGGTGCCACGAGGTAGGTGCGCACGCTTGATCAATAAATTTCTCGATATATAGGAAAATTAACGCAACTTATTGACACGATGTCCCTGCACCATACGATGTGGGCGCGCAGTGCCGGAACAGAACAGGACGCAAATTTCATGACCCAGATTTCAGACATCATCGACGATCTTGTCGTCGCCAGCCATATCTTGGCCTCAGAAGGGGTCTGCGATGCGTTCGGGCATGTCAGCGCGCGCCACCCGGACAACCCTAATCATTTCGTAATGGCTCGCGCCCGCGCGCCCGAGCTTGTCGAACATGACGACATGATGGTCTTTACGCACGATGGGGCGCCGGTCGGTGGCGATGATCGCAAACCCTTTCTGGAACGGTTCATCCACGGATCGCTTTATGCGGCCCGGCCGGACGTGCAATCGGTGGTGCACAGCCATTCGCGCAGCGTCATCCCCTTCAGCGTCACGCCCGGATCGATGCGTCCGATCGTGCACAGCTGCGGCGTATTGGGAAAAGATATTCCGGTCTGGGACGCACAGGACAGTTTCGGCGACACCAATCTGCTGATCTCGTCGCAGGAAATGGGACACGATTTTGCAGGTGTGGTCGCAGAAGGCCGCTGCGCACTGATGCGCGGGCATGGATCAACGGTGATCGGGTCCTCGATCCGCGAGGCGGTGTATTCCGCCGTCTATCTGGAGGTGAACGCCCAACTTCAGATCACCGCGCAAAGCCTGGGGCCGGTCAAGTTCCTGACCGACGGAGAGATTGATCTTATCCAGTCCCGCCTTGCCGATGGCAAACCCGGCGAAGGCTATGACCGGGCGTGGGAATATTGGGCGCGCCGGACAGACTGAGCTCAGGTGCCTAGGGCACTGTCAATTATTGGAGCAACGAAAAAGAGCAAGATATGTCTTCACCCCGCACACGTTATTGCGCGGAATTACGACGAGGACGTCGTGATGATAAGCGGGTTTGACGCGGCTAGAGCTTTTGCAGTCCGATTCGACATGGTCTAGTTGAACAATGCTTTTGCCTGCCTTGTTCTGGCGGCACACAGCGATCTGGGCATTGTCGATCGAGTAACCGCCAACGGCTGCTCGATCGCTTTGGAAGCAATTTGAATAAGCTATGTCAAAACTGGTCGGCCACCCAATTAACATAAACTTCACTATCGGATATTGAATCGCGCCGTGTTTCTCGGCTCCAAAGCTTGGCAAGCGAACCTACCTGGAAATTTCCCCTGCTAACACCGCTCGTCCGTGCACCGCCAAGGTTGCTGAAAACCTCTGGCACCCAAACTTGCGGATTACATCCAGTACGCGCGCTTCGTAGGCAGCGTGACCGATCAAACGACACAGGTCGGACGCGTGGAACTGGCGGTTCGCAGTCGGGGCGGCTTGCATCTGTCTCAGCAATTCGCGCTCTTTGGGGTCTGCTACCCGCTTCTGCGATGGTTTCACCTCGGGACGAGGCCGAGTCCCCGACGAATTCCGCCATCGGCGCATGAAGCCAAGCAGGAAGCCGGCCGGCACCCTGCCGTTGCCTCGGGACCGATTGAAGGCGAGGAAGCGGTCCCAAATGACCTGGGTGTCGACGTTCCAGCAGGGCAACGTGGCCTTCGCTGCTTTGATGAGCTCTGCCCAACTGGTCTGAAAAACATTCGAACTCGCTGTGATGTCGATCAGTCCTGCGAAGATAGTTTTGTTATTATTATCTCTAGATAGTGATGTGTCACCTTCACCTGACACGAGATCATGGGTTTCACTCTCCTCGTCGAAGGCGGAAAACCGAAAGATCCAGGGCGCGAACTTGCCATTCGGCTTCGCCCGCTCGAGCTGCAACTCCGACGTCTCAAGTTCGCTCAAAAGAACCGAAAGATATTGTCGTGAGACACCCATCCTCTCTGCCAGGGCAGAGAGGGTGAAGGCTGCCGTTCCGCGCGACAAACCGTTGTAGCCATCCTTCCAGGCGATGGCATCGAGGATGAGGGTGGCAAGCTTGTGCGCTGCAACAGAGAGATTTGTCTGCGTGATCCGTCGCAGGATCAGGCCGGTCGTAGGTTCCATGGTCGAGGTCTCCTTGGAGATCCGACGCCATGTCGTGAGACAACAACATTCTTGCCAGCAAAACAACTTTGCTGGTTGCAGGTGTTTTAGCGGTGCGCTAGGAAACTCTTGTTCACGGAGTTTTCTAGCACGGCGTCAGGCTTCACGGTCTGGCGTCGTCTCCTTTTCGGGGGTTTTGCACAGCCTTCCGTGCGGGGTTGTCAGGACGCGCGCGGTAAAAACCGCGCGCAGATTTTGTCAGTAGCGAACTTCTTCA
>CAXQKF010000159.1:0-2045 GCA_964224285.1 Donghicola sp.
CAACCTGATCTGGGCCATCCAGAAATCCCGCCGGACAGGCGGGGAACGGGCAGGCGGCTTCCCCGGTGCGGACGTTATTCTGGACCAGCTGGACAACGGTGCGCCGAAAAAACGCGTCGGCCTACAGCCCGAAGGCCGCGCCCCCATGCGCGCTCACACCATGATTTATGCCAGCGAAGAGGCCACTGACCCGATCGGCGAAGTCACCAGCGGTGCCTTTGGCCCGACCCTCGGTGCGCCCATGTCGATGGCCTATGTCACCACCGAATTTGCGGCCAGCGGCACGCGCCTGTTTGGCGATGTGCGCGGCAAACGCATGCCTGTTCAGGTCGTCGACCTGCCTTTTGTCCCCAATAACTTCAAGCGCTAAGCCAGTAGGAGACCCGCGAGATGAAATTCACCGAAGAACACGAATGGCTCGAAATCGAAGGCGACCTGCTGGTGGTCGGCATCACCGAACACGCCAGCACCCAACTGGGGGACGTGGTGTTTGTCGAACTGCCCGAAGTGGGCCGCGAAGTGGAAAAGGGCGAAGAGATCGTCGTGATTGACTCGGTTAAGGCCGCGTCCGACATCTGCGCCCCCGTCGATGGCGAGATCGTCGAAGTTAACAACGAAATCGTGGACAACCCCAGCCTTGTGAACGACGACCCTCTTGGGGCGGCATGGTTCTTCAAGATCAAGGTTGAAGACACCAGCGTGATCGACGGCTTCATGAGCGCCGACGAATACAAAGACTACGCAGGTTGAGGCTGACATGACGTTTACCCCCACCGACTACGATCCCTATGATTTTGCCAACCGTCGTCATATCGGCCCCTCTCCCGAGGAAATGGCCGAAATGCTGAAGGCGGTGGGGGCAGACAGTCTGGATGCCCTGATCGACGAAACCGTGCCCGCCAGCATCCGTCAGGCGGACCCGCTGGAATATGGCGCGCCCAAGTCCGAGCGCGAACTGACATGGTTCCTGCGCCAGATCGCCAAGAAGAACACCGTGCATTCGTCGATGATCGGGCAGGGCTTCCACGGCACCGTGACCCCGCCCGCGATCCAGCGAAACATTCTGGAAAACCCCGCGTGGTACACGGCCTATACCCCTTACCAGCCCGAGATTTCGCAGGGCCGTCTTGAGGCGCTGCTGAACTTTCAGACCATGGTTTGTGACCTGACCGGTCTGGAAATCGCCAACGCGTCGCTCTTGGACGAGGCGACCGCCTGCGCCGAAGCGATGGCCATGGCGGAACGTCTGGCGAAATCCAAAGCCAAGGCGTTCTTTGTCGACGAAAACTGCCACCCGCAGAACATCGCGGTCATGCAGACCCGCGCGGCCCCCTTGGGGATCGAAGTGGTGGTCGGCAACCCCGCCGATCTGCAGGCCGATCAAGTGTTCGGCGCGATCTTCCAATACCCGGGCACCTATGGCGAGCTGACCGATTTCACCCCGCAGATGGAGGCCCTGCACGAGGCCAAGGCTTTGGGCATCGTGGTCGCGGACATCATGGCGCTGACCCTGCTCAAGGAACCGGGCGCAATGGGCGCGGATATCGCCGTGGGCAGCACCCAGCGGTTCGGCGTTCCCCTTGGCGGGGGCGGCCCCCACGCGGCCTATATGTCCTGCCGCGACGAATACAAACGCGCTATGCCCGGCCGGATCGTCGGTGTGTCGGTGGACAGCCACGGCACGCCCGCCTACCGTTTGTCGCTGCAAACCCGCGAACAGCACATCCGCCGCGAAAAGGCGACCTCGAACGTCTGTACCGCGCAGGCACTACTCGCGGTGATTGCTGGCATGTACGCGGTTTTCCACGGACCCAAGGGCCTGAAGGCCATCGCGCAGCGTATCCACGCGGTTGCCGTGCAGTTCGTCGAGGGTCTGGAAGAGGGCGGTTTCACCGCCACGCCTGCCGGTTTCTTTGACACCATCACGGTCGAGGTCGGCCCCATGCAGGGCGTGATCTATCAGGCCGCATTGGACCGCAAAATCAACCTGCGCAAGGTCGGCAAGACCCGTCTGGGTATCGCAATCGACGAGACCACCCGCGGCG
>CAXQKF010000160.1:0-2089 GCA_964224285.1 Donghicola sp.
CGTTGATCACGAACCAGCTTGGCGTCGCTGGGGACTGCTGCATTCGCGATTTCAACGATGCGATCGCATTCGGCGGCGCTGAAGGCCTCCGGCACCTGATGCACAGTGATCATGGGGGTAGTCCGTAGAAATAGAAAAAGGAAACGCCCCGCTAGGACCGATCTGCGGGTGAGTCTGGTCTGTTTTCGACACCAAAGTGCGTTTGCGACATTAAAATTCGCGCAGTCATCAATAGCAGGTTCGCCCCGGAAAAACGGGGCATTTTGGCATCACCGACCCGTGCGGAACCGGTTCACGATGGGATAGCGGCGGTCCATCCAGAACGCCTTGTTTGTCAGGCGCGTACCAGGGGCGGCCTGATAGCGTTTCCATTCGTTGATGTAGAGCAGATGCTCGATCCGTTTGCAGATGTCGCGGTCGTACCCGCGCGAGACCAGATCATCCACAGACTCTTCGTGATCAACCAAGGCCGTCAGGATCGCGTCCAGAACGTCATAGGGCGGCAGGCTGTCCTCGTCCTTTTGGTCGGGACGGAGTTCGGCACTGGGGGGCTTGGTGATGATACGGGGCGGGCAGACCTCGCCCTCGGGGCCATTCATCCACGGGCGGTGGTGGCCGTTGCGCCAGCGGCAGGTCTCGAACACGCGGGTTTTGTACATGTCCTTGATCGGGTTGTAGCCGCCGTTCATGTCACCGTAGATCGTGCAGTAGCCTGTGGCCATTTCCGATTTATTGCCGGTGGTCAGCAGCATTTCCCCGAACTTGTTGGACAGCGCCATCAGGATGGTGCCGCGGATACGGGACTGGATGTTTTCCTCGGTCACGTCCTGGGCCATGCCTTCGAACATGGGAGCGAGCGAAGCGGTAAAGGCATCGCGGGCGGGCGTGATCGGGACGGTGTGGTATTTCACGCCAAGGTTTTCGGCGATCTCTTTAGCGTCCTCGAGCGAGTGTTCGGAGGTGTATTCGGACGGCAGCATGATGCAGCGCACGTTGTCCGCGCCGATGGCGTCCACGGCGACCATCGCAACCAAGGCCGAGTCGATCCCGCCAGACAGGCCCAAGAGCACCTTTTTGAAACCGGACTTGCCGAGGTAATCGCGCAAGGTGACAACCATCGCGTGGTAGTCCTGCTCCCACGCATCGGGGTGATCGGCCAAAGGCGCCTGTTCAGCTTCCCAGCCGTCGTCGGTGCGGGTCAGGGTGATGTGGGCCACAGCCTCTTCGAACACGGGAAGCAGGGCAGCCAGTTTGCCACCACGGTTCAGCACGAACGAGCCACCGTCGAACGCTTGATCGTCCTGACCGCCGACCATGTTCACGTAGACCAGCGGCATGTCATTTTCGATCACGCGAGACACCATGTGAGTAAGGCGGGTGTCATACTTGTCGCGGCGATAGGGCGAGCCGTTGGGGACCACCAGAAACTCTGCGCCGGTTTCGGCCAGCGTTTCGGCCACATCCTCGTACCAAGCATCCTCGCATATCGGGGTGCCGATGCGGACGCCGTTCAGCACATAGGGGCCGTTCATCTCGCCGGATTTGAAGGTCCGCTGTTCGTCAAAGACGTTGTAGTTCGGCAGGTGGTGCTTCAGCAGTTGCGCGCTGATCTTGCCGCCGTGCAGGACAAAGTACCCGTTATGCAGGTTCGGGCCGACCATCACCGGCGCGCCGATCCCGATCGCGGGGCCGTCGGCACAGTCAGCGGCCAGCGCTTGCAGGTGCTCCATACAGGCGGTTTGCAGGGCGGGCTTCATCACCAGATCCTGCGGGTTGTAGCCCAGGAGGAACATCTCGGGGCAGACCACATAGTCCGATCCTGCCTCTTTCGCCTCGGCCCAGACCTGACGCACGCGGTTGGCGTTGCCCGTCAGATCACCCATCACAGGGTTCAACTGGGCCATGGTCAGGCGGAAACTCTGGGTCATGTCGATAGCCTCTTGCGGTCATATGCAGGGGTCGCGTCCCCACCGCTTTACCAGAATGCGGCCCGAGGAAAAGAGATCGCGCGAAATCCGTTGCCCGAAGTCGGGGGGTGAATTAGGGTCCGATGTAGGTTGTTTACTGGGAACTTCCCCGTAAAAGGAGT
>CAXQKF010000161.1:0-2602 GCA_964224285.1 Donghicola sp.
GGGCAAGACGCGCGGCATGACCCGCCTCTGCTTTCCGCCAATCGTCGAGGACCTCGGCTTCACGCGGTTCGGCCCGCGGTCCGGGCGGCAGATAATCCGGCTCCTCTTCCATGGGACCGGGCAGGAACCAATGATCGTCCTCGGACGACTGTTCCACCTCCTCAGCATCGAGAAAGAGAACGTCCGATTCATCATGAAAGGCAGGCGCTTGAGGCTTCATATGTGCAAAATACTGGGTTTTTGCTTTTTACCCAAGGGTTTTGTCGGAATGCGCCCGCGCTCCTTATATTGCACGCGCGCGGCACGGTCTGCCAGAATTCTCTGATCGCGCTCAGCCTATGCAAACGAAGGGGTTTCTGATGAGCAGTGCCACAGAGCACGCCCTTGCATTCGTTTACAAACGGTCGATTGGTGACGTGATCCGCATTTGTAAAAAGCCAGAGAAAGGGAAGCCCGGGTGCCGGGCTTGAAAGGATAGAGAGAGGCTCATCCCGGTTCGGCATGACAAGGACCCTGACCATGGCCAAGACCAAAACCACGGCGCGTTCGAAACCCGCCACCGCGAAGAAGACCTAAGCCGCCGGATCGGCCGCGCCTGATGGCGCCGCCGACATCCACCCTCCTCAGACATTGGGATTCTGATCGGTCACTGGAACTGTCGGATTCCGACAGGCCGCAACAACCGTCGCTTACACGGCCCAAGGCGACGGCGCCTGACGCTGGATCGGAAGTTGCCCTATCTCTTCACGGATGTGTTCTCTGACCAGCGAGCCTTCATCCCTGGCCTGCTGTCCTTCAAACGACCGCAGGACAGCAGCAAGTAGATTGACCGCCTCTCTCGCCCTGTCCGGTGCATGATCAACGATTTTCACATCGATCAGATAATGTGCTGCCGATTGTGACACGTCTTCCCGCGCAAGGCGGTTTGCGTGACACAGCAGTTTGTCAGTCACGCTCTTCTCGATGCCGATATTGTCCATGATTGTCCCGCATGATCTCCTTAGATCATGTCGGTGCCAACCCGACGTGCTTGACGCTTCATTGATTGCAGTCTGCACTCGATCAATGTTCATCAGCCGCCCGCCGGTCGACGACGGAAAAACAAGGTCGTCAGGTTCGCCATTGAGAAAAGATGGAAGCGACAAAAGGAGATCGACGGCGGCATCGGACAGTGGCAACACGACCTTCCGTCGTTTCGATGGTTTGCCTCTGGCAGGCGTCGACTTGACATAAGCAGTCCAAGTCTTCGCTTCGATGTCTACGTCTTTCTTTCGCAACGACAAAACGTTATTCAACCTCGACATCGTTAATGCGATGAACTGAAAGGCGGCTGGTCCATAGTTGTCCTCGGGGTCCAAAAGCTTGGCCAGCTTTTTTGGGGCAGGGTAGGTCAGGAGTGGCAAAACTGCTTCGAACTCTTTGCGCGACAATACGCGTTCTCTTTTGCCTTCGATGGTATCATCGAAAGCGGAGGGGTCTTGAACTTCTGACAGGTCTGGCAAGCGGAGCGCGGGATTGCGGCCTGCGCCTTGTTTCTTGTAGGTACCCCTTGCGGCACCCCAATTGTAGACGGTTGACAGATAAGCCAGGGCTCTCGCAGCCGCTCCATTGGCCGTATTTTTCCCCTTAACCGGCCGGACAGGAGTGTAATTCCGCACAGTGTCCGAGATGATCTGCGTTGTGATCCGCGAAAGCGGCATTTGAAGCAATTGCGCGAACACATTTCGGATCGATGCTTCAGCTTCGGCGACAACTCTGCCCGGGCGATTGTTTTCGCGCCAGATTGCGCGTGATATCGCAAGCTCGATCTTGGCCTCCGCGATCAGATTTTCGAGCGTCATGGTTTGCAGTTCTGACGCAGCTTTCGATTTCTTCATATCAGCGGTTGGATCGATGCCGCGCTTTACCAGACCATGCCAACGCGTTGCCGTGCTGCGCGCAACTTTCAGACTTATAATCGGGTAGGCCCCGATCGTTCGATACAACTTCTCTTGGTTCGGCCCGCGTGCCCTGAGGATAAAAGTCTTCTTCCCAGACTTTGTGATGCGCAGCACGAGACCTGGCGTCTTCATATCTGAGATCTCAAGCCGTTCTTTGCCCTCGCTATCAGCGCTGCGAACGAAAGCGTCGGTCAAATTGACTCCGTGTAATTTTGACAAGTTTGCCATCCTTTTTCTCTTCCTGAGAATCAGGTCGGTCGATTTCGTCACGTGCGGAAATGATGCGAAGCCCGGGGGGCACCGGGGGGCCAAAATGGCCGCGCTGCGATGAGACAAGGTGAGACAACATGCGCCTCGAAGAGACATCGAAAATGGCCATAACCGTCTGATAAACAATATTTTATCTGTACTCACGGTGTCTCAATACATCCCATCGCGATTCGGGCTGTTTCACCCCAGATGCGGAATCATAATCCGCGTGTCGGGGGTTCAAGTCCCTCCTCCGCTACCAGACTTCCCCATCATCAAATGCGTCCCAACGGCCCCTTTGCAGGGCCCGGCTGTCGCTGTGCCGTAGTGGTTGGCATGATGGGCGGCCTTTCGTTCAGTCGCGCCCAAGGGGCCCGTGATCGGGCCCCGTTCCGCGCAGGGCGCGGTTCGCT
>CAXQKF010000162.1:0-4568 GCA_964224285.1 Donghicola sp.
GATCCAGCCTGCGGATCAGGCGCCCGTGGCCCCGTCCGCCATCGCAGCCGAGGCCAAGGTCTTCACCAAGGACGGCTTCCAGCCGACCTCGACCCCGCGCGCGCTGGAAACCGACGAGATGACCCGCGTGATCGCTGACTACGCCCACGCCACCCGCTGCGCCAAAGAGGCCGGTTTCGATGGGGTCGAGGTGCACGCGGCTAACGGATACCTGATCGACCAGTTCATGAAGGACGGCACGAACAAGCGGACCGACCGCTATGGCGGCAGCGTCACCAACCGCACCCGCTTGCTGTTCGAAGTGCTGGATGCCGTGATCGCGGAGTGGGACGCAGAGCATGTGGGCCTGCGCCTGTCGCCGTTCTCGAATGCGAACGGGGTTAGCGACAGCGACCCGCTGGCGACTTTCTCGCCGGTGTTCGAGCGCCTGAACGACTACAAACTGTCCTACCTGCACGTGGTCGAGGGCCAGACCGGCGGCGCCCGCGATGGCGAATTTGACAAGCTGCGCGCGCTGTTCAAGGGCACCTACATGGGCAACAACGGCTATGACTACGATCTGGCCGAAAAGCGTCTGGCTGACGGGGTCGATCTGGTGGCATTTGGCCGCCCGTTCATCGCGAACCCCGATCTGGTGATGCGCCTGCACAAGCATGCGCCCCTGAATGATATCCGTCAGGACAGCATCTACGGCGGCGGTGCAACCGGTTTCACCGACTACCCGCTGCTTGATGCGTCGTAAAATAACTGTGTCCTCCTCGGGACATAGTTGCGACGCGCAATATATAACACTCAAGACCCGCGATTTGGTGCGGGTCTTGCACGCTATGGGGCATGTGCCGAAGGTCCGGCAACTCTGACCCGATCTATGCGTAAGTGCCCCTTGCAGCCTGATGGAAGCAGGGGCATTCTAGAGGAAAACCGGTTGTAAATGCGGGGGCAGACCCCCAAATGAATAACCGGAAACGTGGAGATGGCCAGAGCTGCTGCAATTGTGGGGCCGGGCTGTCTTGCCAAGAACAAGGATGCGTTATGCAAGAACCTCTGAACTCCTCTTACCCCGTTTTGCCGCTGCGCGATATCGT
Source organism: Donghicola sp. (assembly GCA_964224285.1). Lineage (GTDB taxonomy): Bacteria > Pseudomonadota > Alphaproteobacteria > Rhodobacterales > Rhodobacteraceae > Donghicola. Next base: position 1,086 of record CAXQKF010000162.1, read on the forward strand.
TGTGTTCCCTCACATGATCGTGCCGCTGTTCGTCGGGCGTGAGAAATCAGTGCGCGCACTGGAAGAGGTCATGGCCGATGACAAGCAGATCCTGCTGTCCAGCCAGATCGACGCCAGTGTCGATGACCCCGATACCGACAGCATTTACCGCGTTGGCGTGCTGGCCAATGTGCTGCAACTGCTGAAGCTGCCCGATGGCACCGTGAAGGTGCTGGTCGAGGGTGTCGCTCGGGTCAAAATCATTGAATACCTGGACAACGAAGCGTTCTTCGAAGCCCGCGCCGAATACCTCGACGAGGAAATGGGCGACGAGGCTGCCGTGATCGCGCTGGAAAACTCGGTCGCCGAGGAATTCGAGCGCTACGCCAAGATCAAGAAGAACATCCCCGAAGAAGCCCTGTCGAACGTCGCGGAAACCGACGAACCCGGCAAGCTGGCCGATCTGGTCGCCGGACACCTTGGTATCGAGGTCAATCAGAAGCAGGAGCTTCTGGAGATGGTCGTCATCGCCGAGCGTCTGGAGCAGGTCTACGGCCTGATGCAGGGCGAGATGTCGGTCCTTCAGGTCGAGAAAAAGATCAAGAGCCGCGTCAAAACCCAGATGGAGCGCACCCAGCGTGAATACTATCTGAACGAACAGATGAAGGCGATCCAGCGTGAGCTGGGGGATGGCGACGAACAGAACGAAGTCGCCGAGCTGGAAGAAAAGGTCGCCGCGACCAAGCTGTCCAAAGAGGCCAAGGAAAAGGCCGACGCCGAGATCAAGAAGCTCAAGAACATGAGCCCGATGTCGGCCGAAGCTACCGTGGTCCGCAACTATCTGGACTGGATGCTGTCGATTCCGTGGGGCGTGCGTTCGCGCGTGAAGAAAGACTTGGGCCGCGCTCAAGAAATTCTGGATGCCGATCACCACGGTCTGGAAAAGGTCAAAGAGCGTATTGTTGAATACCTCGCTGTCCAAAGCCGTTCGAAGAAGCTGAAAGGCCCGATCATGTGCCTCGTGGGCCCTCCGGGTGTTGGTAAAACCTCGCTGGGTAAATCGGTGGCCAAGGCGACCGGCCGCGAATTCATCCGCATCTCGCTTGGCGGCGTGCGTGACGAATCCGAGATCCGCGGTCATCGCCGGACCTACATTGGCTCTATGCCCGGCAAGATCATTCAGGCGCTGAAAAAGGCGAAAACCACGAACCCGCTCATCCTGCTCGATGAAATCGACAAGATGGGGCAGGATTTCCGTGGCGACCCGGCCTCGGCGATGCTGGAGGTGTTGGATCCGGAACAGAACTCGACCTTTGTCGATCACTACCTCGAGGTCGAATATGACCTGAGCGATGTGATGTTCCTGACCACGTCGAACAGCTACAACATGCCCGGCCCGCTTCTGGACCGTATGGAGATCATTCCTCTGTCGGGTTACACCGAAGAGGAAAAGTCCGAGATTGCGCGCAAGCACCTGATCGACAAACAGATCAAGTCGCACGGCCTGAAGAACGGCGAGTTCGAAGTCACCGACGAAGCGTTGACCGACGTGATCCGCTACTACACCCGCGAAGCCGGTGTTCGTAATCTGGAGCGCGAGATGGCGAAGCTGGCCCGCAAGGCCGTGACCCAGATCGTCCAGAAGAAAGCGGAGACCGTCGTCGTGACCCCCGAGAACCTTGAGGATTTCCTCGGGGTGAAGCGTCACCGCTATGGTCTGGCCGAAAAGGAAGATCAGGTCGGTGTTGTGACCGGTCTGGCCTATACCTCGGTCGGCGGCGATCTGTTGCAGATCGAGGCTCTGCGTTTGCCCGGCAAGGGCCGCATGAAGACCACCGGTAAGCTTGGCGACGTAATGAAGGAATCGATCGACGCAGCATCCAGCTATGTCCGTTCGATCAGCCCTCAGATCGGGGTGAAGCCGCCGAAGTTCGACACTTGGGACATCCACGTGCACGTGCCCGATGGCGCAACGCCCAAGGATGGTCCGTCGGCAGGTCTGGCCATGGTGACCGCGATCGTGTCCGTGCTGACTGGTATTCCGGTGCGCAAGGATATCGCGATGACCGGCGAGGTTACCCTGCGCGGTAACGCGACGGCGATTGGCGGCCTGAAGGAAAAACTGCTCGCGGCGCTGCGCGGCGGGATCAAGACGGTCTTCATCCCCGAAGAGAACGTCAAGGATCTGGCCGACATTCCGGACAACGTGAAAGAGGGGCTGGAGTTGATTCCGGTCACACACGTTAGCGAAGTTCTGGAAAAGGCGCTGGTCAGCCAACCCGAAGCTGTCGAATGGGACGAGGCCGCCGAAGAAGCTGCCGCCGCCAAACGGCAGCAGGAACAGGCCGCAGCCAGCCCGATTGCGCACTAATTCGCCGCAGTCTTCACATTTCAAGGCGCGCCCCACGGGCGCGCTTTTCTTTTGCGGTTAAGCTGTTACTGCTTAAGAACCTGAGTTGTTAAAAGGTGTTTAGTTTAATGGATAATTCCTCCAACCCTTCGGAAGACATTGATATGACCGTTGTTTCGACCTCGGAACCCGTCGCAGATACCTCTGCGCTGAAGAAAAAAGACCTGATCGAGGCCGTTGCCGCCAAGGTTGATGTCAAGAAAACTGACGTCAAAGCCACCGTTGAGGCAGTGCTTGAAATCCTTGGTGAGACGCTGGCCAAAGGTCAGGGCATCAACGTGCCGCCACTGGGCCGCGTGATGATCAAGAACAGCAAAAGCGGTGCAAACGCGCATGTCATGAATGTCCGAATTCGTCAGTCCAAGGCTGCCGCCGGTGAGGGCGCGCCCAAGGGCAAAAAGGGCAAGAAAGCCCTTGCAGGGGATGGCGAAGACAGCTAATTGCACGCCCCAACGGGTGATTAGCTCAGTGGTAGAGCGCTTCGTTCACATCGAAGATGTCAGGAGTTCAAATCTCTTATCACCCACCAGAATTCCCGGGCGCTCCCTGCATAGGGCGCGCCCTTTCTGTTTGACGGAGCTGTTCTGATGCCCCTGCCAGATCTGTATATTCTCCGCCATGGCGAGACTGTCGCAAATGTCGAAGGACGGATGCAGGGTGGGCTGGATTCGCCATTGACCGCAAAAGGCGTGGCGCAGGCCAAGGCAATGGCAGAATTGTTGCGGCAAGAGGGCATTCCGGCGGGCGAAGTCGATCTGTTCAGTAGCCCGCAGGGCAGGGCGTTGCAGACCGCCGGTCCGATTGCGCAGGTCTTGGGCTGTGATATCCGACCCGATCCCCGAATTTCAGAGATCGGGATGGGGCAGTGGGCGGGTCTGCTGCTGTCCGAAATCAACGAACGCTGGCCCGCGCCGACCGAAAACGAGACGACCTTGGACTTTTATGGTCGGGTGCCAGAGGGCGAGAGCTTTGACAGTCTATGGGCGCGTACCGGCGCGTTTCTCGATCGTCTGAGGCGGCCCGCTGTGATCGTTACCCATGGCTTTACGTCGCGGTTTTTACGCACGCGGATCATGGGGTTGGGCATGGGGCAA
>CAXQKF010000163.1:0-4175 GCA_964224285.1 Donghicola sp.
TGCCCGCCCTCTGCCTTCCGCCATTCGTCGAGGACCTCGGTTTCACGCGGTTCGGCCCGTGGTCCCGGCGGCAAATAGTCCGGCTCGTCGTCCATCGGACCGGGCAGAAACCACAGGTCGTCCTCAGTGTCGCAATTGCTTTGCCGTTTCATCAAAAAGTTCTTACAGGATTCCAGTAGGATGAAGCGTAATCCGACGTGTGTTTTTACGTTTCGATTTCAATTTTTAACTCGCGTTTCAACAAGCGAGAGAATGGGGCAGAAGATGGGGTTTAGAAACCGTGGCGCGGCGGGTTCATGACGTTGCGCGAAAATGAAGCGTCCGACGACGCTTGGGCCAAAGCAACGCGTATCGCGCGAGAGCTGGATCGCATTCTGGACGGGCAAGAGCCAATGCGCACCGCAGTTGCTCGGGCCGCATCCGAGTTGCGTCTCTCGACGCGCCAAGTCTACAACCACCTGCGCCGATACCGCACCGAGCGCCGGGTTTCTTCGTTGCTGCCAAGAACAGGTGGGGCGAGGCGCGCAAGGATCAGCCCGGCTGTTGAAAAGATCATTGCGGCAACGCTTCGGGAGCTTTGGCTTCGGCCCGAGCAACCGGACCTTGCGCCGATTGTCGATGAAATCCGCACCCGTTGTGTCAGCGAGGGTCTTGATCCGCCCGCCTATGTCACCGTTTCCAAACGTATCCCACGGCTGTTCACGCCTGAGGAGATTGCACGACGGCGACATTCAGGAGGGAAAAGCCTGCGACGTCTGAAACCCCGCCCAGGCTATATCCGAGCCAAGCACGCACTCGATGTCGTTCAGATAGACCATACCCCCGCCGACATCCAGTTTGTGGAAGTCATCGATGGTCAGGGCATTTATGCTGGACGCCCCTATCTCACTATCGCAGCCGATGTTGCAACAAGCGCGATTATCGGCTTCTGCCTGACCCTTGAGCAGCCTTCACGCCTGTCGGTCGCCCTCTGTCTGGCGCAGGCGATGTGCCGCAAGGAGGACTGGCTGGCAGCGCGCGACATCAATCATTCCTGGCCGATGTTTGGCCGCCCGAAGAAGGTCGTCGTGGATTCCGCCATGGAATTCAGAAGCACCAGTTTCATCCGGGGTTGTGCCGAGTACGGGATTGCAATTCAAAGCCGGAACAAGGGGACCGTCCATCGTGGCGGGGTTGTCGAACGGCTTCTAGGCAAGGTGAATACGGTGCTGCGCTCCCTGCCTGGCAAGACCGGGCGTTCCATCGCGGATCGGGGTGAGTATCTGTCCGAAGACCGTGCGAGGCTCAACTTTGCAGACCTCGAACGCTGTATCGCGCTGGCGATTATCGATCACAATCTTAGCCAGAATGAACGCAAGCTGACAGTCCCGACCAATGAATGGGAACGAAAATGCCGTCAGCCGGACGGCCGGGAAGACAACCCTTTCGATGTTCTGCTCAGCTTTCTCCCGAACAAGACACGCAGGATTTCACCTCAGGGTGTCAGCCTGTTTGCCAACGACTATTTCGATCCATGGTTGGGCCCGTTGGTCGCCCGCCGTGATCGATTGGGTGCTCTCGATGTTCGTTATGATCCTCGGGACATGAGTCACATCTACATCAAGGATCCCGATACAGGAGCCTGGCGCCCTGTGGAGCGGCGGGATGGACTGCTTGAGGCGGTCACCCTCTGGCAGCACAGGGCCGAGAGAAGCCGAGCGCGCGAAACCGGCCGACGCCCGATCGAGGAGAAGACCGCGATCCGCCGCGAAATCGCGGCGACCGTGGATGCCTCAGCAACGAAGAAGCAAAGGCTGAAGGAAATCGCACGGGCCAGGCATGCGACTAATGCGCCGAAACCCTACCAGAGCCTCACTTCTTCCCCGACACCAATCCGCGAAACACCTGACCCTGAGCGCCCGCGCCGCGTCTTTCCGGTTGAGGATTGGTGAAATGACGGATCACCTCCTGGACTCCGCCGCATCACTTCTCGATGCCGGTGACGCGTGCCGCATCGCCCATATCCGGACGGCCCGTTGGATCAGCCATCCTGTTGCAAGTCGCGCCCATAACGCCATGCGTCTGCTACTCGATCGGCCAGTAACTTTGCGCCCCAGAGGGCTCTTGCTGACGGGCCCTTATCACAATGGCAAGACGATGATCGCCGAACGCTTCGCGATTGAACATTTGCGTCAGTCAGAACGTCAAAGGATCTGGGTGATCCAGACCCGAGAAGGTGCCGGACTGTCTCACTTCTATGCCAGCATTCTTGCCGGGTTGCGCGCGCCTCAGGCCTCTGGTTGGCGAAGCCTGTCGCGCGCGGGCGAGCAGGTGGATCATTTGCTGGACAGCTTGAAACCCCGCCTGCTCATCTTCGATGAGTTTCACAGCGCCCTTCGAGGGCGCCGACAGGACGTGAAAGCTATCTTTTCGTTCCTGCGCCGTATCGCACGTGTCCACGACATTTCGCCCGTACTGGTTGGCGAGGTTGCGGTCTATGACGCGGTACACGACACCGAGGAAATGGGATCGCGGTTCGATACGATCCCTATTCCCAGATGGGCGTATGACGAGGATTTCGCGACGCTCCTCGATAGTCTTGAGACCAGCATGCCTCTCGCCCGAGCCTCGGACCTGTCGCGACCGTCACTGGCTGAGATCATCCATGAATTGTCAGAGGGCTTGATCGGAGAGGTCGTCGATATCGTGAGCAACGCGGCTATCAAGGCGATAAGGAACGGCGAGGAACACATTTCTGAAGCGACCATTACCTCGCTTGGTTACACGCCCCTGTCGAAACGCCGAAATGCTCCTTTGCGCCGCGAAATGATGTGAACCAGTCTGCGTCCGAGATCACAGTCACACCTGCGCGCGACTACGGCAATGAGGTGGGGCAAGGCTGGCCCGGCGTTGTTGCACCGGCACCCGGAGAGCTTCTGTCGAGCTGGCTGCATCGGCTGGCCATGGCCAATGGAATTCCACCTCAATATTTTGGGCGGGTTCTGGATGTCGCAGTTGGAGATTGGTCTGCGAAGCTTGACCGAGACCTTCCCGGGCGAATCCTCAGTTTGCTGGTCGAGCGAACCCGGTTGCCCGCCGAGGAGATTGATGGCCTGGCTTTGCACCGCGACCCGCTGGCCCGGTTGCGAGTGCGGCAGATCACAGGATCAGGAGATGCCCGCACATCGACCGCTCGGGTCAATCGCCTGCAATATTGCCCGGCATGCCTGAAAGAGGATCGCGCACCGTTCTTCCGGCGCGGCTGGAGCCTGGCGACGCGCGTTTCCTGCTTTCGGCATGGATGCCGCTTGCGCGATCACTGCCCTGCCTGCGGCGGCGGCATTGCGCCTGCTCGACAGAACCGGCTTCTGCCGCAACATTTCTGCGTCTGGTGTGATGCTGATCTCCGAAAACCCACCCTGCCCGCCGAGTATGATGTGCAGCGTCTCGAACGGCTCATCGACGATTTGCTTCGAATGCATGTTGCAGGACATGGACGGCATGGAAAGACATCCCTGCCCGCCATGCTTGGGGCGGCTTGTTTCACGTTCAATGGCCAGCCGACGTCAATTTCGCGCTTGCCGCACCGGGTCCGCTACGCATTGTTCCGCCAGTTGGCCGATGGAATGACGCACCTCCAAAAACGTTCCGTGCATCCTGCAATTTACCTCTGGACCCGCATTGCACTGGCTGCGCCCAAGCATTCCGACTTGGTGGCGTCATTGAGTGCAGAGATCACGTTACAGATCACACCGGGACCAAAGACGCGCTCCAGACATCCTGATTTGGCGGACTTACAACAGGTCATCGTTCGCCTTCATTCAAACCGCCGCACATCATTGGCAACGGCTATGCCTGCGCATTGATGACCCCTGCATCCTCCATCTGCTCCCGATCGGGCAGGTCCTGCAGCGACTCCAGATCGAACGCGACCAGGAACTGCTCCGTCGTCACATAGGTATAGGGTGCTCCACGCCGCGGCGACCGTGGACCGGTTCCGATCAACCCGCGCGCATGCAGTCGCCCGATCAGATCGCGGCGGATCTCCTGGCCGAAGATGTCCTTCAGCCCGTCCCGGGTGATCGGCTGGTGGTAGGCGATGGCAGCGAGCACCGCGACATCGTATTCGTCCAGGTCCAGAAGCTGTTCGCCCACATCCGCAGCGGCCCTGATCGCTGGAGATCGGAAGAGCGTCG
>CAXQKF010000164.1:0-2340 GCA_964224285.1 Donghicola sp.
GCCGCGCCTCATGGCCGCCTAAGCCGGGGGCCGAGCATACCGCAATCGTGCAGTCGGTGGTCGCGGTGGCTTCCCACTGATCATCATTGGGGACGTACAAACAATGGGGCGGCGTCTTCTCGAACACACTCATCCGCTCGCCCAAAACGCCCCAGTCCCGATCCGACGCCGCAAACGCCGCCTTGCCCTCGACCATCACCAGTATGACTTCACGGTCGCCCGTGGCCTCGGACACAGACTCACCGGCCCGCAGCCGATAGAGCGAGAACCCCACATACCGCCAGCCCGCCTACGCGGGCGTAATCTCGTGTACCTTGCCGTGATCCCCAAAGGGCTTCTTCAATAAATCAGCCATCGCCGTCATCCTTCTTGTCCTGCGCCTGCTGGAACCCCGGCCCCAAAAGCATATACGCCGCGTATAGACCCGCCGCCCCGAACATCAGCGCCCACCCGGGCGATCCGGTGACCACCTCGAACACCGCCCATCCCAGACAGAGCCCCACAATCACCACACGCCGCCACAGCGGCGCAAAAAACGGATCTGCCGGATTAATCATCGTGTCTCCCGCCACAGGCCCATCCGACCTGCAGCTTCCTTCTTGTTCAAGTCCCCGGTCAGTCCCCGATCAGGCCAACCTCGCGCGCAATACGCTTCAGAGTGTGCAGACCCAGCGTCTGATACAAGAGCGGATTGCGCACCTCGGGGTCTTGCTCGGCCTCGATCACGATCCAGCCGTCATAGCCCGCCTCTTTCAGGATCGAGAGCAGCGGCCCAAAATCCACCGCCCCGTCCTGATCGCCGGGCACGGTAAAGGCCCCCGCCACAACGCCCTCTAGGAACGACATCCCCTCGGCCCGCACGCGGGCGGTCACATCGGGACGGATGTTCTTGGCGTGAAAATGCGCCACACGGCCCACATGACGGCGCAGCACCTCCTCGGGGTTCCCGCCCCCAAAGGTGCAGTGCCCCGCATCGAACAGCAGATGCGTCGCAGGGCCGGTCGCGGCCATAAACCCATCAATCTCTTCAGGGCTCTCGACCACGGTGCCCATGTGGTGGTGATAGACCAGCGTGATGCCCTCACCGGCCAGATAAGCCGCAAATTCTTCCATCTTCGCGCCGAACGCCGCCATCTCCTCGGCGCTCAGTCGCGGACGGTCATTCACCGCCACATCGGGATTACCATGCACGGTGTTCGAACACTCGCACACGATACACACCTTGCATCCATTGTGCTTGAGCTTGGCCAAGTGCCCCTGAACGGCGGCAATCTCGTCCTCGACCGACCGCACCAGCAGTTCGGTCGAATACCAGCCCGACACGAACACCAGCCCATACTCCGCAAGCAGCGCCCGCAGCGCTTCGGGGTCATCCTGCGGCCAGCGGTGGCCAGTCTCGATCCCGTCAAAGCCGATCAAACGGCCTGCCTCGGTCAAAATTCGCTCGGTCGGGATGTCCTTCCCGATCGACTGGTCATCATCATTCGCCCACGCAATGGGGTTGGTCCCGAACCGGATCATCTCTTTGGTCTCTTTCTCTCAAACGGGCTTCATCTTGGCCCCAATACCCCGGGGGAGGCCGCCTTTGCGGCCGGGGGCAGCGCCCCCTTGGTCCCGCGCTCTGTGTTTTGCTCTGACGCTCAGTTCACCGTGGCTTGCTTGGCCACCTGCTCCAGATACCGCACGTAGTAATCGCGCTGTGTCTCACGGTCGCTCTCGGCCGGCACCGCCACATCCCAGAAGTGCCCGTGTTCCCCCGCCGCAGCCTCAATGCCCGTCCCGGGGAAGTCCTTGGCCATCGTCTCGATCACGATCACCGTCGGGATATCCCGCCCACGGGCGGCGGCAATCTCGGCCTCCAGCGCGTCCGTCCCCGAGGCCTTTACCGCATAAGCCCCCATGGATGCCGCATGGGCCACATAGTCGATCTCGGGCTGTGCCTCGACGTTGCAATCCACGTACATGTTGTTGAACGGCTCGCCCCCGCAGCCCAAGGTCTGAAGGCGGTTGATGCAGCCGTAGCCGCGGTTGTCCGTCAACACCACGGTGAACGGAATGCGCCGCATCACCGCCGTCGCCAATTCCGCATTGGCCATCATATACGACCCATCGCCCACAAAGCAGATCACCTCACGATCAGGCCGCGCCAGCTTCAGGCCCATCGCGCCCGCCACCTCGTAGCCCATGCAGGAATAGCCATATTCCATGTGGTACCCGCCGGGGCTCGGCTGCCACAGCAGCTTCAGCGCCCCGGGCATGGTGCCGGCCGCGCACAGGGCAAGGGCGCTGTCATCCGTGGCCCGCTGCACCGCGCCAATCACCTGCGCATCCGTGGGCTGG
>CAXQKF010000165.1:0-10108 GCA_964224285.1 Donghicola sp.
AGCGGTAATCAACATACCGACGGACATCGTGCCGTAGACCTTGTTCATGTGGGCGCGCAGGCCCTCGTCGATACGAACCGCACTGGCGCTAGTGCCAGCGTGCGTCGTGCGGAATTCAGCCATTAGATCCTCCAAAAATCCGGAAACGGGGCCGCGAAACGAAAAACGCGCACCCTTTGCCCATAATATCGGCAAGGGTACGCGTGATTTCAAGACGATGCTGTCGGGTTTTTGGACGATCTTCTGTCAATTAGAGGCGCCAGTGCGCAGGAACGTCCCAAGGGGCGCGATCAGCTTCGGAATTTGCTTCGGTCTGGGTCAGGCCGATATCCTGAAGAAGATGGTCGTCCAATTGGGACAGCGCGTGGCGCTGACGGGCGATCGCTGCAAAATCGGCGATTGCGCTAAAGAAAGAAGAGAACCAGGACGGTCTGCTTGCAATCGCAAGCCTGCTGAGTTGAGTAGCCATTCTATTCACCATAATTTGATTGATTGCGCGAGTCACATCAACGCGCTTGATGTATGTGGCATTTTCTGGTTCATATGGGAAATGAATGAATGTGACCTAATACATCAGAGGATTTGATATGGCGAGAAATCTGGATCTGACTGCGCTTCGGTCTTTTGTGGCGGTGGCAGATGCGGGCGGGGTGACTCGGGCCGCAGGGTTTCTGAACCTGACCCAGTCGGCTGTGTCGATGCAGTTAAAGCGTCTTGAGGAATCCCTAGCCACGAACCTCTTGGACCGGACGGCGCGGCAGATCGCTTTGACCCCCGCGGGAGAGAAGCTGCTGGGATATGCGCGCCGGATGCTGGAACTGAACGACGAGGTCTGGTCCCGTCTGACCGATGACGTCTACGAAGGCGAGATCGTTTTGGGCGTGCCCCATGACATCGTCTACCCCGCGATTCCCCGTGTTTTGCAGCAGTTCAACACGGAATTTCCGCGGATGCGGGTGCAACTGATATCGCTTTATACCAAGGGGCTGAAGGTCGCCTACAGCCGCGGCGAGTGCGACATCATCCTGACCACAGAGGACGGTGTGTCCGATGGCGGCGAGACCCTGAAAACCCTGCCTCTGTTGTGGATCGGTGCGCCGGGTGGCTCTGCTTGGCGTCAGCGGCCGCTGCGGCTGGCGTTCGGCCGGCACTGCATTTTCCGCGCAGGTGTGATCCGCCGCGTCGAAGAAGCCGGCATCCCGTGGGAACTGGCGGTAGAATCCGAAATGGACCGCGCGATCGAGGCGACCGTCAGTGCGGACCTTGCCCTGAACTCGATGCTCGAAGGCACCGAGCCGCCGCATCTGGAACGGGTGCAGCACAAGGGGGCGCTGCCCGAACTGCCCTCGAAGAAGATCAACATGTACTTGTCTGATGCGATCAAAGGCGAGGCCGGCCTGCGGATGGCCGACCTGCTGCGTCAGGGCTATGCCCAGATGTGATCATATGGTGATCACGACCTTGCCGGTGGATTTGCGTTCCTTCAGCATCGCAAGTCCGTCGGCAACCTGATCCAGCGGGAAGGTCTCGCTGACGTGGGGCTTGATCTTGCCTTCTCCGAACCACGCGAACAGTTGCGCCATGCTGTCGGTCAGTGCCTTGGCGTTGAATTTCAGATAGCCGCCCCAGTACATCCCGATCACAGTCAGGTTCTTGACCAGCATGTGGTTGGCGGGGATCGGGGGGACTTCTCCGCTGGCGAAGCCGATCGCCAGAAGACGCCCGTCCGGATTGGTCGCGCGGAATGCGGCGGTGAACTGGTCTCCGCCTACGGGATCATACACCACATCAGCCCCACCCAGAGACTTCACCACCTCTCGGATGTCCTCGGACGTGGCGTCGATCACATGGTCGGCACCGTATTCTTTGGCGATCTCCAGCTTGTCGGCCCCACGGGCGCAGGCGATGACCTTGGCGCCCATCACTTTGCCAATTTCCACAGCGGTGAGCCCGACCCCACCGGCCGCGCCGAGGACCAGCAGCGTCTCTCCGGGTTGCAGGCGTGCTTTGTAGTCCAGCGCCAGATGCGAGGTGCCATAGGCGATCTGGAAACCGGCTGCGTCGACCTCTGTCATATTATCGGGGAGGGGGATGGCACGGTCTGCGGGGAAACACCCGTACTCTGCCAGCCCGCCCTGGCCTGAAAACAGGGCAACCCGTGTCCCGATTGCAGGTTCGCTGACGCCGGGCCCATGGGCCTCCACGATTCCCGCGACTTCCATACCAAGGGTGAACGGGGCCTTGGGTGTGTCCTGATATTTGCCCTTGATCATCAGCAGATCCGCGAAATTCAGGCCACACGCCGTGATCCGCAGCCGGATTTCACCTTCGGCGGGCTCAGGTTTAGGTAGATCAACCAATGAAGGCTCTTCACCAGAAGTATAAATATGATAGGCTTTCAACCGTACGTTCCTCCGTTTGATTGTAGAACAAGGTCTCCGCTTGCGTGTGTCAATGGGACTTAGGGCTCTTATTATCCTTAGGAATACCCCTATGGATCATAAGGCTATCTTGGTTTTTCCGCATAGGTTTAGTTACATATTGCCTTACATGGGTTCAGCAGGGCTTGAAGTCGCTCTGGTTGTGTGGCCTTAAGACGCCGGTATCGCTGTTGGGGGTATGAGTTCCGGCGAATTTTGGGGAAAAAGAACGAAACAATATGCAACTCACGCCGAAATTGGCGAAGAGTTGACGATAATGGAGCTAAGAATGACGCACCCAGTGGATGTCCACGTTGGCCGTCGTATACGTCATCGCCGATGGATGATCGGTATGACACAACAACAACTGGCAGAGCGCGTTGGAATCAAATTCCAGCAGATCCAAAAATACGAAACAGGAGCTAACAGAGTAAGTGCTTCCCGCTTATGGGACATCGCGAGCACACTCGAAGTGCAGGTTAGCTTCTTCTTCGAAGGCCTCGAAGGACAGGATGCCCCCGCTACCGACAAAGCACCTGCTCTTCCTGCTGATATCTTGGGCGATAAAGAGGCTCTGGACCTGATCCGCTCTTATTATGCGATTCCCGAGAACCAGCGCCGTCGTCTCTTTGATCTCGCCCGAGTCCTGAGCGACGTGGCTTGATTTGAAACGCCCTACGGGGTAGCGCCCTTTATGATAACTCATCCGAGGGCTGCCCATGTCGCGTTTCACATCCGAGACCCAATCCACTCTGATTGATGTGGCTTCTGAAATGGCCGACGCGGCGCGTGCGGCCATTTTGCCTTTCTTCCGCAATCCCGAACTGATGACGGACAACAAGGAAGAAGACGGTTTTGACCCTGTCACCGAAGCAGATCGCGCTGCCGAGGCCGCGATGCGCAACATTCTGGAGCGTCGGCGCCCCCAGGACGGCATCTTTGGCGAGGAGATGGGCAAGCAAGAGGGCGAGAGCGGTCTGACCTGGGTTCTGGACCCGATCGACGGTACGCGCGGTTTCCTGAGCGGGACGCCGACTTGGGGTGTGTTGATCGCTTTGTCCGACGAAGATGGTCCGATCATGGGGGTTGTTGACCAGCCCTATATCCAAGAGCGCTTTTTTGGCGGGTTCAATCAGGCTTGGTGTGATGGCCCCCACGGCCGCCGCAGCCTCAAGGTACGCGGCCCGCGCCCTTTGAACGAATCGATTCTATTTACGACTTTCCCCGAAGTGGGTACGCAGGACGAGCGCCGCGCCTTCCACTACCTCGGGGACCGGATGCAGTTGGTGCGTTATGGCATGGACTGCTACGCCTACGCCCTGTTGGCGGCGGGCCAGATTGATCTGGTGGTCGAAGCAGGCCTGAATGCCTACGATATCCAAGGGCCTCAGGCAGTTATCCAAGCGGCAGGCGGGATTGTCACCGACTGGCATGGCGGTCCGGCCCACAATGGGGGCCGCGTGATCGCCGCTGCCTCCGAGGCGCATCATGCCGAGGCCATGCGCCTTCTGGAGGAAGGGCTTGCGCATATCTGATCCGCAGCCCTAAAAGACCTGCGACGGCGTATCCTTTGTCCTTCTCTGGCGCCGCGCATTTCCGTTTGTGATCTGAGAGGGGCATGGCAGACCAGAAGGGGAAATGCCGTGTCCGACATTCTCATCCGGAACATCGATACACTCATCACCATGGACGACGACCGGCGCGAGCTGGCAGGCGTTGATCTGCGCATCTCTGGCGGGGTGGTTGCCGAAATCGGGCAGGGGCTTCTGCCTGAGGGCGCGGAAACTGTGGATGCGCGTGGCTGCGTTGTGACGCCGGGCCTCGTGAACACCCACCACCATCTTTACCAGTCCATGACCCGTGCGGTGCCGGGGGCGCAGGATGCGTTGCTCTTTGGCTGGCTGCAGAAGCTCTATCCGATCTGGGCCACGATGGGCCCCGAAGAGATGTTCATCTCGGCGCAGGTCGGGCTGGCCGAGCTGGCCTTGTCCGGTTGTACCCTGAGTTCTGACCACCTGTACCTCGATCCCAACGGCGCACGTCTGGACGACACCATCGCGGCGGCGCGCGAGATCGGGCTGCGGTTCCACCCGACCCGCGGTGCCATGAGCATCGGCGAGAGCGACGGCGGCCTTCCGCCAGACAGTCTGGTCGAACGTGAAGCGGATATCCTGAACGACTGTATCCGTGTCATCGACGCCCACCACGACGCTGCCGAAGGGGCCATGGTCCGCGTGGGCATCGCGCCGTGTTCGCCGTTTTCGGTCAGTCGTGACTTGATGCGGGACGCGGCACTCTTGGCGCGGGACAAAGGCGTGATGCTGCACACCCACTTGGCCGAAAACGAAGAGGACATCGCCTACAGTCTGGCCAAATTCGGATGCCGCCCCGGCCAATATGCCGAGGATCTGGGGTGGACGGGCCCCGATGTCTGGCACGCCCATTGCGTCAAACTGGACAGCGCCGAGATTGATCTTTTTGCCCGCACGCGCACTGGCGTGGCCCATTGCCCCTGTTCGAACTGCCGTCTGGGTTCGGGGATCGCGCCGGTGCGCGGGATGCGGGATGCAGGGGTGAACGTGGGCCTCGGGGTGGATGGCTCTGCCAGCAACGACGCGGGCAACCTGATCGCAGAGGCCCGCCAATCCATGCTGTTGCAACGCGTTCAAAACGGCGCGGATGCCATGAGCCCGCGAGAGGCGCTGGAGATCGCGACGCGGGGCGGGGCGGATGTTCTGGGGCGGACCGATTGCGGGCGACTGGCCGTCGGCAAGCGCGCTGACATCGCGATCTGGGACACCCGTGGGATCGAGAGTGCGGGCAGCTGGGATCCTGCGGCTTTGCTTTTGGCGGGGCCGACAAAGGTGCGCGATTTGTTCGTCGAAGGGAGACAGGTTGTTTCCAGCGGGCACCTGTCCACAGTCGATCTGGGACAGATTGTGGAAAAACAAAACAGGCTCGCCCGCCGTTTGGCCGAACGCGCTTAAAAGGTTAACAGTTTATTAATGCCTGTGGATAACTCTGTGTGGGAAAATCACGGCAATGGTGATTTCCCATACCTTTATTCGCCTATGACCTGACGGCCACCGACCCACACGGATTTCACAGCGCGGTCGTCCCCCATCATGATCGTCGGGAAGAGCGCCTCCCAGATATCATCCGCGCGGGCGTGGCGTTGGGCAATGGCAGGAGTTGACGCAAGGTCCAGAACGGTGATGTCCGCCTCGCTGCCGACGGCGAGTGTCCCGATGCGGTCTTCGGCTTTCAGGGCGCGGGCCGAGCCTTCGGTAGCGAGCCATAAGAGCTGCGCTGGGTGCAGCGCAGTGCCGGCGAGCTGGCCAATCTCATAGGCGGCCGCCATGGTCCGCAACATCGAGAAACTGGACCCGCCGCCCGTGTCCGTTGCAAGGCCAACGCGAATGCCCCGCGACGCCAGTTTCGCAGCCTCGAAAACCCCCGATCCGATAAAGGTATTGGACGTCGGGCAGTGGACGACCGCTGCACCGACTTCGGACAGGCGGTCGATCTCTCGCTGCTCCATGTGGATGACGTGGCCATAGAGCGCCCGTTCGCCGAGGAGGCCGAATTGTTCATAGGTCTCTAGATAGTCTTTTGCATTTGGAAACAGAGACTTAACCCACTCAATCTCGTCGGTTTGTTCGCTTAGGTGGGTTTGCATCAGGCATTGCGGATGCTCTGCCCACAGGGCACCCAACGCGGCCAGTTGTTCCGGTGTCGAGGTCGGGGAAAAGCGCGGCGTGATGACGTATTCCGCCCGACCTTTTCCATGCCACTTCTCCAACAATTCTTTGCTTTGGTCGTAGGCGGTTTGCGGGGTGTCGCGCAGGCCATCGGGGGCATTGCGATCCATGCAGGTTTTGCCTGCAAAACACGCATTCCCCGCGTTTCGGCGGACTCGAAAAAGGCGTCCACGCTGCAAGGATGTATCGTGCAATAACTGACCTGCGTGGTGGTGCCATGGGCCAGCGCCAGATCCAGTGTCAGGTCTGCGCGGGCCCGTGCTTCGGCTGGATCAGCGA
The DNA here is from genome assembly GCA_964224285.1 of Donghicola sp. Classification (GTDB taxonomy): domain Bacteria; phylum Pseudomonadota; class Alphaproteobacteria; order Rhodobacterales; family Rhodobacteraceae; genus Donghicola. The sequence goes on from CAXQKF010000165.1 coordinate 6,461, forward strand.
GGGTCATTTCCTCGGGGAAGGTATAAGTACTCAGCCAGTCGATCAGGCGTTTGCCCCAACTCGCGATCATGCGGGTTTGGGGATAGTGCATATGGGCATCCACAAAACCGGGCAAGATCAGGCCGTTTCCACAGTCCCTCACATCCGCCTGTGGATAACTTTTCTGTAGGGTTTCGGCGTCCCCGCGCGCCACGACTTTTCCACCGTCAATCAGCAGCGCACCACGACGATGATACCGCGCAGCTTCCGCTCCGATTTGCATGGCGTCGCCCTCGAACCACAGGGTCTGGCCGATCATCAGGGTCTGCTTGGTCATGGGCGCGCCTCCTACTTAGCGGATGAGACCATAAGTTGCGTGGATGCAAAGGAAAAGGTGGCTTCCCTCTGTCACTTTCGAAACCGCCTCGCTAAGGTGCCTGCAAATCAGAATGGAGGGCGACATGTTGGATGACAAAGATGATTCCGAAGTACATGACGTTCCAGAAAACGAAGAAGACGCCATCATAGACGGCAAGCGCGTTGCCGCAATCAGGCTTGCTCTGGCGGCAGGTGATTCCGAGCGCGTTATCGGGTTGCTCGAACCGCTGCACGCGGCGGACATCGCTGACTTCCTCGAGCAGATCGACGAAGGTGAGCGTCGTGAAATCCTGTTGCTGGCGCCCGCGCTCTTTGACGGCGAGGTTCTGTCCGAACTGGACGAGTCCATCCGCGAGGATGTGATCGAGTTTCTGCCGCGCAAGTTCCTCAACGAGGCTGTGCGCGATCTGGAATCCGATGACGTGGTCGACCTGATCGAAGATCTGGAAGACGAACAGCAAACCGTCATTCTGCAGGCTCTGGACGGGGCGGACCGTGCCGCGGTCGAGCAATCGCTGGGGTATCCCGAATATTCGGCCGGTCGCCTTATGCAGCGCGAGGTCGTCTCGGCCCCCGAGCATTGGACGGTGGGGCAGGCGATCGACTTCCTGCGTGCGGCGGAATACCTGCCGGAACAGTTCTACCACGTCACGCTAGTCGATCCGCGGATGCGGCCTGTGGGGAACGTGACCCTTGGCCGTTTGATGGGCAGCCCCCGCGCGACCTTTCTGGCCGATATCCAAGAAGAGACGTTCCGGACGATCCCTGCCACGACCGAGCAAGGCGATGTGGCCTATGCGTTCAACCAGTACCACCTGATTTCGGCGCCAGTTGTCGATGATGACGGGCGTCTGGTCGGGATGATCACCATCGACGACGCGATGATCGTGCTGGACGAGGAACACGAAGAGGACATCCTGCTTCTCGCCGGTGTTGGTGAGGGCAGCCTCTCTGACCGCGTAATCGAGACCACCAAGCAGCGCCTGCCATGGTTGGCAGTGAACCTGTTGACGGCGATCCTCGCTAGCCTTGTGATTGCCCAGTTCGAGGATGCGATTGCGACCGTTGTTGCCTTGGCCGTGCTGATGCCGATTGTGGCGTCGATGGGCGGGAACGCAGGCACTCAATCCCTGACCGTTGCGGTCCGCGCTCTGGCAACCAAAGACTTGACCGGCTCGAACGTCTGGCGGGTTATCCGCCGCGAAGCACTGGTTGGTGTGATCAACGGTGTGGCCTTTGCGGTGATCATGGCGATTGTCGGGATGCTCTGGTTCAGCAGCCCCGTCCTTGGCGCGGTGATCGCGGTGGCGATGGTCGTGAACCTTGTCGTTGCGGCCCTCGCTGGCACTGTGATCCCGATTATCATGGAGCGTGTCGGCGTCGACCCCGCTCTGGCGTCCGGCACATTCGTGACCACCGTGACCGATGTTGTGGGCTTCTTTGCCTTTCTCGGGCTCGCCAGTGCCGTGATGCTATGACCGACCTGACCGCGATCAAGGCAGAGGCCCGCAAGGCCGCCTTTGCCCGCCGCAAAGAGGCCCACGCCACTCACCGGCCGGGTAGGGCAGGGGAGCTTTCGGCATTTCTGGCGGGCCATCGCGGTGTCCCGATTGCGGGCTACATGCCCATCCGGACCGAAATCGACCCACTGCCCGCCATGGCGGAAGCCTCGGCCTACGGGCCCGTCGGCGTTCCAGTCATCGAAGCCGAGGGCCAGCCCCTGAAGTTCCGCGCGTGGGAGCCGGATTGCGAGATGACCGACGGCCCCTTCGGTGCCAAAATCCCTGCAAACGGTGACTGGATGATCCCCCAGATCGTCATCGTGCCGCTGGTGGCCTTCGACCGCAAGGGCGGGCGACTTGGCTATGGGGGCGGGTTCTACGACCGGACGCTCGAACTGCTGCGCGCGTCAGGGCCAGTGCTGGCTGTGGGCTTTGCCTATGCCGCCCAAGAGGCAGATGCATTGCCGCTTGAACCCACGGACCAGCCTCTCGACATGATCATCACAGAGCAGGGCGTGCTCAGCCTCTGATCAGATTTTGGTCGCAGCAGCGGCTGGCGTGATCCGGCGTTTGATCATGGCCTCGCGCCACGTGATATAGCTCACCGCGGCGATGATCACGCCCCCGCCCAAAACGGTAAAGGGATCAATACCCTCGCCAAAGACCAGCGCCCCGAGCGCCACTGCCCACACCAGTTGCAAAAACGTGGCGGGCTGGGTCACGGCCACAGGAGCCTCTTTGAACGCCAAAGTCATCGTGTAATGCGCGCCCGTCGCCAAACCCGCAACCATTAGCAACAGCCCCAACTGTCCCCAGGTCGGATGAACCCAATGGGTCACAGCCATCGGCAGTAAACCGATCGTCACCGCAATCGACAGCCACGCCACCACATGCGCCGAAGACATCTGTGTGCTTAGTTGCTTGGCGATCAGATAGCTGGTCGCCAATCCCAAAGAGGTCCCCAACATCGCGATATGCCCTGGGTCCAGTTCCCGAAACCCGGGGCGCAAGATCACAACTGCCCCCAGCAGTGCAATCCCGACCGCCATCAACCGCCGCAACGCCAGCCGCTCCCCCAGGAACAGGCTTGCGCCCAAAGTCACATAAATCGGGTTCAGGTAATTCAGCGCGGTCACATCCGCCAAGGGAATACGCACCATCGCGTAAAACCACAGAGACACCCCGATCGTATGCGCAGCACCGCGTGCGACAATCAGTTTGACTTGCTGGCCTGTCGGCAACGCCCGCCACAAAGACGGCAAGAGCGGGATGAAAAACACCAGCCCCAAGGCGAACCTCAGAAACGCGGTCTGAGCCACTGGGATTGCCGTGCCCAGGGATTTCACCAGAGCCGTCATCGCGACGAACTGGAACCCTGTAAGAACCATCCAGAAAATGCCCCGCCCGGGCCGATGTGCGCGTGTCTCTTCCATCGGGCTATCACACCCGAAATCCCTGCACTTGCAAGCCCCTAGAAACGCAGCCCCAGTTCTGCAGCAACAAACAACGCGGCTTCTTTGTGCTCTAAATACTCAAAAGGGCGCGCCGGTCCGACCGGTCGCGCCCCTGAATTCTTTGTTGAAATGGCGGCAGATCAGAGCTGCGCCATAACTTCGTCGCTGGCTTCGAAGTTGGTGGTGACGCGCTGGACGTCATCATCATCTTCCAGTGCGTCGATCAGCTTCATCAGTTTCTGCATACCTTCCAGATCCAGCTCGGATGTGGTGGTGGGCTTCCAGATCAGCTTGGTCGAGTCCGACTCGCCAAGGTCCGCTTCCAGCGCGTTCGC
>CAXQKF010000166.1:0-2404 GCA_964224285.1 Donghicola sp.
GGCGTTCAGTGACCTAGAGGCGCTGCGTGTGGCGGTTGATCAGGATCTGACCGATTTCGATGCGTCTATTACTGGTGCCCGTGAAGTTGCATTCTTTCCGCCGATGACGGGCGGCTGATGCGCATCCTTGTCCAAGAGGCCGCATTCGACGCGGGGGCAGAACTGAACGCCTTTCAGGCGGGCAAAACCGATATGGGGGCGATAGTCAGCTTTTCCGGTCTGGACCGCGATCTGCCCGGAGCCCCCCTGGGCCACATGTTGATCGAGCATTATCCCGGCATGACGGAACGCGCCCTGACCCAGATCGCCGAAGAGGCCTGCACGCGCTGGTCTTTGGGGGATGTGTTGGTGATCCATCGTTATGGCCAGATGGCCCCAGGCGACCAGATCATGATGGTGGCGACCGCCAGTCCGCACCGCAAGGATGCCTTTGCCGCGGCGGATTTCCTGATGGACTACCTGAAATCCCGCGCCCCGTTCTGGAAAAAAGAAGTGACGGCTGACGGCTCTGACTGGGTTGCAGCCAAAGACGAAGACGAAAAAGCCCTGCGCCAGTGGCAGTAGGGCTGAAGATCGCTCTGGATCAGGACGCGTTACTTCGCGCTCTGGATTTTTCGCACGTAGCCACGCAGGTCCTCAGCTTCGGCGCGGGCATCGCGCAGACCGTCCATGGCGGCTGACAGCTCTGCCTCGGATTGGGTGAGCTGATTGGTCAGTTCTGCTTCGCGTTGCTGTAGATAAGTGATGGCCTGATCGCGGGTCTCTTCTGCTTCGTGCAACTCACGGGCGAGCCGTTCCAGTTCATCGATGTCATTCTTGGAGACGCGCGAAAAGGTGTGCAGCAACCAGTGCGAAAACCATCCGATCATGTAGGACACAAACAGAATAATCGCGGTGGCAAAAATAAACTCAGTCCGGTTCATCCGTCGGCGCGTCCTCGGTCACTTCGGTTGTTGCTTCATCTGCGCTGTTATCGGCCTCGGTTTCAAGGCCTTCTTCAGCTTCAACGGGAGTTTCATTCGTCAGCATACGGAATTCGATGCGACGGTTGGCCTCTCGGCCCTCTTCGGTGCCGTTGTCTGCGATGGGATTTTCCTCGCCATACCCTTTTGAGAGGTAACCCGAAACCAGCACGCGGCGGTTCATCAGCTCTGTCAGAACCGAAGAGGCGCGGCTTTCGGACAGGGCCTGGTTCATTTCCTCGCGGCCTTGGCTGTCGGTATATCCGGCGATCTCCATTTCGAAGGGCGGGCATTCCTGCAGGACTTCGGCGATCCGGTCCATGGTGTTCAGCGATTCGGCAGAGATGGTGGCCGAGCCGGGCTCGAACGTAATCTTGTTTGCTGCGTTGATGGCCTGAATCGAGGCGATGCATTCGTCAGGCGTCGGGATATTGGCCAGCGGATCCAGCATCTCGTCATAGGTCACGTCGATCGAGAAATCGGCGCCGTCACCCAGCTTGGCGGAAAGGATGCGGGCCACGTCTGCACTGGCGGTTTCGATGCCGGTGTTGCCTTGGACGACAATCTCGGTGGCGGTCACACGTGCGCTACCATCATGGAGCTGGTCCAGCGCCTCAAGAGCGGCCAGCACGCGCAGGCCCCACCCCATGGGCAGGGTCTCATCGACGCGCGCGGTCATCTCGACCACATTTGCGCCAAAGCGGGCACGGGCATAGCTTTCGGTGGTGCGGCGGGTCAGTTCGTCGTTGATGCGGCCTTCCAGCAGGACGTCCCCATCGGTGTCCAGCGTGGCCGTGAAATCGACCGGTCCTTCTTGCGCTTCGGGAGTTTCGGGCAGGACAGCGTGCAGTGAAAAGACATCCGGCAGGTCATTTTCCAGCTTGCCCACAACGCGGTCGAACACGGCCTGACTCGTGCCTTCGGCGGCCAAGAGGCTGATGTCTGCATCAGAGATCGTGACGGACCCTTGGCCCAGTTGAGCCAGTCCGTTGATCGCAAGTGTCGCGGCGTCGCCCCATTGGGTCGAAGGCGAACCAAGCCCCACCACACAGTTCGCGCTGGCGGGCACCCCGACGGCAATCGCGGTTTTCATGATCTCGCGGCGGGCTTCTTCGGTGTCTGCGGTGCAGGCGTCGAAGCGCGCGCCTTCTTCGTCGCGCACCATCCGCAGGGTAAAGGGCGTGATCACGGGGCGGGGGGCGGTGATATCCAGAACGACCTTCAGGCCGCTCGGCGCGGCGCGGCGCAGGTCGGATTCGGCGCGGCGTTTGGCTTGGATGCTGTCAGTGATCGCCTTGACCACGACCTCGTCAGCCGAGATCGAAATCTTGGAACGCGGCAGGTTCGTCAGGGCATTCTCGGCAAAGCGAAGCGCCTGATTCCAGCCCGGAGGCACCGGATAATTCGCCGTTTGCAGCAGGTCGGTGACCTCGCCCTTGGTT
>CAXQKF010000167.1:0-5883 GCA_964224285.1 Donghicola sp.
ATCATGAGCGCGATGATGCCCTTGATGCGGCGGCCTTTGGTAAAGTCGCCCTCGACCACGCAAGCATTGTACAGCGCCACGTGTTCCTCGGGCAGGAAGTTAGAGCCCCCGCAAACCCAGAACGGCGCGCCCCAGGCAAAGAACTCGAGCGCCTGATCATCCATGCCGCACCCCAACTGGATATGCGGATAATCACGCGCCAGCAGGTGGACGCGGTTGATATCGCCAGAGCTTTCCTTGATCCCGCAGAAGTTTCGACTGCGGCACACACGGTCAAGGAATTCCTCGCCCATCATGGTGCCTGTGCGGTGCGGGTAGTTGTACAGCATGATCGGCAGGCCAGCGGCTTTGTCGATGGCCAGTGCGTTCAGGGCGTTCTCGCGGTCGGTCGGCACCGAATAGGGTGGGCTGGCCAACAGGATACAGTCCGCGCCCATGTCCCGCGCCGCGCTTGCCAAGGCGATGCTGTCAGAGGTCAGCATCGCGCCGGTTCCCAGAACCAACGGCAAACGGCCCTTGATGCGGTCCTTGGTGAACCGGGCAATCTCGATCCGTTCAGCCACGGTCTGTGCATAGTTTTCACCGGTCGAGCCGCCGGTGATCAGGCCATGCACGCCCTTGGCAATCAGGTCCTCGATCACGTCGGCCAGACCGTCCCAACGGACCGAACCATCAGCGTTCAGAGGGGTGACAAGAGGCGTGTAGATCCCCTCGAATTTGAAAATCGGTGTCATATCAGGTCTTTCAAGAGGCTCGGGTGGACATGGACCCCAGCGGCACATCCAGCGCCGGTGGCATCACAAAGCGTTCGATCTGTTCACGGGACAGGGCCCAATGGGCATCGGCGAGGGCCGCGGCGCGTTGGTCGTCGCGGGCTTCGATGGCGGCGATCATCTCGTCATGCTGGTCGGCAGACTCCGACACATTCGTCGCCATTTCATTGCTGGTCGGGCGGTAAAAGGTCATCCCGATCCGCGCGTGATCAATCAGCAGGCGGTGGAAGGACGGCAGCAAATAGATGTTCGCGGCCATCTCTCCGGTAATCAGGTGAAAGGCGTTGTTGGCGAGCGTCCTCTCTGCGGCAGTGCCGTTCCGCAGGGTCTGGCGGTAGGTCTCTTGGGCGGCCTTGAGGCGGGTGATCTGGTGGGGCAGGGCATTCGCCGCAGCCAGCCGCAGAACTGCCCCGTAGACCATGGGCGCGGCCAGAAAGAAGTCGCGCAACGTGGTGTGGGATAGCTCTGCCACCCGCACGCCGCGCCCTTCGCGCAGGTCGAGAAATCCGTCACCGTCCAGCTCGCGGAAGACTTCGCGAACGGGGGTGCGGGACAGTTCGAATTGCTCGCACAGGGCAACTTCGTCGAGATCCTGACCCGGCGCGAGTTCGCAGGTGAGCACGACCTGCTTCAGGTGCTCTGACAAAGCGGTTTTGCGGTCTTTTGCTGACATCCTTGCCTCTTTGCGGTGACTGGATTCGATGCGAATCCACTGTGAATACATATTGTATTTTTAAGCGAAGAGCAGCGGTTTGGTAAAGAAGAATGTTTGTTGCGCTGAACTGCGTGTTGGCGGCCTGCGTTGTGCTTTTTGGTTTTGTTTCAATGTTTCAGTGGCTTATGCGGTTACATTCATCGGAGGGGAGATTGCGTTACGGGACGGGCGGAGTATCTCGCCGACGAAACTGCTCGTGCACTTCATGTGGAAAGGCCACGGATGGACCTCACCACTGATCCTGTTGGCTAAGGCTCGTTCTACCCCAAGGCCTCTCTGATCCGGTCCAGCGCACGGCGAACTTCCGGAAGCGCCCGGTCATCGTTGTGGGTGACGAGCCATTGATCGTGGGTCAATTCGTCGACCTCGGCTCCGACCCGCTCTAGCTGAGGGTGAGCATCGCCCACAAAGGTCGGCAACAGCACCCGCCCCATGCCCTTCAGGGCGAGGTCCAGCGCCAATCGCGGCGTGTCCACTTCGGCAATCACGGTATCGCCGCAGCGCGCGGCGACCCATCGCGCCGACGGGGTTTCAATGCGCACAACAATCCATAGCTGTGGCGCATCCGGTGCGGCATAGGGCGCGAAAGCCACAGGGCGAAGCTTGCGTGCCGCAAGGCCGGCCTCTTCTGGGCGGCTGTTGCGAAAGCCGATGGCGGCCTCTCTTCGTGGAATGGAAAGGGGCTGCTCTTCTTGCAGGAGCTTTAGTCGCAGATCAGGCGGGTTGCCGGTGATGGCAGGCAAGATGTCGGTCAGCGCGAGCATGGTCCACGTGCCCGCAGTAATGCGGACGACTGGTAGGCAGCAGTCCGGGGCGGGGACGGTTGCACGAATGATTGCCAGTTCGGCGGGCTGTAGGTCTTCGCGCAGACGCTCGCCTGCTTCGGTCAGATCATAGCCATGGGTGCGCCTGATAAAGAGGTCGCGGCCCAAAGCCCTCTCCATCGCCCGCATCCGCCGTCCCAAGGTCGGGGGGCTTGAGCCGATCTCGCGCGCGGCGCCGGATAGACCGCCGTTGCGTGCAATCGCCAGAAACGCGGAGAGATCATCCCACGAAACCTGCGACACGCCGCCGGCCCGCAGATCCGTAGGGCCTGACCCATCTACGTCATCTTTTGTCTTTTCATTCATGAAACGACCCATCCAACTCGTGTCATTCCAGGAAGTGTTTTTGATCGGTAGTGAATTGGCAAGCGAAAGAGAAAGGAGCGATCCAATGACGCCGCTTGTCATCCTGTTCCGCCGCCGAGAGTGTCCTGCAACCCTGTCCGGCAGCGGCCAAACCGACCACTCATGCCGCAAAGCCCGCCTTGAGGCGGCAAGGTTCTATCGCCGGAACGGCGGACTGGGGCAGCGCATTTTGTACCGGATTTTCTCGTAGGCGACCATTTCACCCTGAGAAATCCAGAGCGAACCCTTGCCTCGCGAAGCCCCATGCCGCGTTTGGGTGTTCTCCTCAGGGCAACACGATGGAAACATATTTGCTCTTGTGCGCAGCACTGTCCTCGGGGCAGCTTCATGGAACTCTTCGACCATCCGCGAGGCGCCATGCATCGGCATTCCCTGCATTCTACGCTTTTGCCCGAGACCCGCGACCGGATTGCCGCGGAACCGGGGTTGTCTGTGTTCCTTGGGGTCGAGGTTTGCGAACTCACGGACCTGCCCGAATTGATGGCTGCTGGGTTGGCGGCTTGCCTGCCCGAAACCAAAGCGCGGGCGTGGCTACGATCTCTGGCGGCGGAACTCTTTCGCCAGGAGACTGAGGTGTTGGATACGGCGCTGGATGATCTGCTGGTCACCAGTGCACGTGACGATCAGCCCGGCGGCGCATCGCGGGTGCTTTTGTTTGCCAACGGGTTTCACGCGCTTCTGTCCTATCGGGTGAGCCGCGCTCTTTGGTTGGCCGGACGCGAAGATCTGGCATTGGCGGTCAAGAGCCAGTTCACAAGGGCGCTCTCGGTCGAGATTTGGCCGCAGGCAACTATTGGCTGCGGGGTGTGGCTCGATCACGGTCTGGGGCTGGTGATCGGCCAGACGGCGGTGATCGAAGAGGACGTGAGCCTGTGGCACGGGGTCACGCTGGGATCGAACTTTGTCGATATGGGAGAGGGACGCCACCCCACGCTGAGGCGCGGAGCCGTGATCGGTGCGGGCGCAAAAATCCTCGGGCCGGTCGAGGTGGGCGCAGGGGCGACGGTGGCAGCGGGTGCAATCGTGACGAGGGATGTCCCGCCCGGCCATGTCGTGACCGGACCGCGCGGCACTGATCGCGGGGCGGGGCGTTTTGCGGGCTTTGTTTCGTTGGCAGAGTTGAAAGGCCGGATGGAATGACGTCGCTCGGGATTGATCATCCTTTGGTCTGCGTGCGCGATCTGGATGCGGCGCGTGAAACCTATCTGTCGCTGGGGTTTGTGATGAAGCCGCCGGGGATGCATCCGTGGGGCACCTCGACCGCTCTGGTGATCTTTCGCAACCAGCTGTTAGAGCTTGTGGGGATTGGCGACCAGAGCCTTCTCGACGGGTATCCTGCGGGGGATTTCAGCTTTGGACGGCATGTGCAGCACTGGCTGAACGAACGTGAAGGCGTGCCCCTTTCAGCGTTGAACTCAGGTGATGCGGAGGCGGACGCTACGGCTGTTGTGGCGCGGGGCGGGCACTGCGAGGGCACCATCGAATTCGGACGTGATGTGACCCGCGATGACGGGACGCCGGACCGGACTGCAACCACGCTAAAGATTTTCACCCGCGAGGGTCTGCCCCGCCTGTCGATGTTCGCCTGCCAACAGCACCGGCGCGACCTGATCGAATTTCCGCAATGGATGGACCATCCGAACGGGGCGCATGGCTTTGTCTCGGCGACAATCCTTGCCGAGCCGCAGGACCAAGCCGCGGTGCAGGACTGGTTGGCCGCCCTACATGGGCCAGATGCCGTGACCCGGACCGACTGGGGTTATACCGTTCAGACGGGTAAGGGGCACTGGCGGGTGCTTGGCCGTGATGCGGCCCGCACCTTCTTTGGCCCTCTGCCCGAGGGCCTCGCTGCGGATGGCGCGCCCTCGGTGATCTCGCTTGATGTGGGGTGTCAGTCGCTGGATCGGGTCCGCCCCTTTGTAGACGCGGGCGGTTTTGCCTGTCAGAAGATCGGCAGCGCACTTGTCCTGACCGAGCACGGTCGGTTGGGGGGTATTCTGTTGACGTTTCAAGAGGCGCCCGCAGTACCCTGACCCAAGACCGGACGCCCCGCGCATGTCCGACAGGAGACCGAATGTTCGACCAAGACCACATCGTCGAAGCCATCGCTTGGCGCCACGACCTGCATCGCCATCCCGAGTTGGGCTTCGAAGAGCACCGGACATCGGAGATGATCGCCGGACTGCTGACCGGTTGGGGTTGGCGGGTGCACCGCGGTCTTGCTGGTACGGGTGTCGTGGCGCAGATGGGGCAGGGTGCGCCCGTGGTTGGGCTGCGTGCTGACATCGACGCGCTGCCTATCGTCGAGGCCACGGGGGTGGCCCATGCCTCGACCATTTCCGGCAAGATGCACGCCTGCGGCCATGACGGGCACACGGCCATGCTGCTGCTGGCTGCGCGGCAGATCGCGGCAGAGGGCGTTGAACAAGGCACGATCACGCTGATCTTCCAGCCCGCCGAAGAAAACGAAGGCGGGGCGCGGGTCATGGTCCAGGAGGGGCTGTTCAAGCAGTTTCCGGTGGATCAGGTCTACGGCATCCACAACTGGCCCGGCCTCGCGCCGGGGCGCTTTGTGGCCCGTGATGACAAGATGATGGCGGCCTTCGCGGTCTTTGATATCGAAATTCTGGGCAGGGGCGGTCACGGCGCGATGCCGGAACAATCCGACGGGGTGATCGCCGCAGCCGGACGCACCGCCGCGGCGCTGCAAGAGATACCGGCGCGGGCGCTTTCGCCACTGGAGCCGGGGGTGGTCTCTGTCACGCAGATCCACAGCGGGTCGGCCTATAACATCTGCCCCGACCGCGCGGTCCTGAGTGGCACCTGCCGCTGGTTCAGCCCGGAGGCGGGCGACACCATCGAAGCGCGTGTGCGGCGCGTGGCCCCCGCCGAGGCCACAGCGCAGGGCTGCACGGCCCGCATCGACTACCAGCGCCGCTATCCTGCGACGATCAACACGGCCCCCGAGGCAAGCCTCGCCCGCGAGGTTGCGGCGGACATGGGGCTGGATACCGCGATGGCAGATCCGAGCATGGCGTCAGAGGATTTCGCCTTCATGCTGAACGAGGTGCCCGGTGCATACCTCTGGCTCGGGGCTGCCCGCGAAGGGGAAAACCCCGGCCTGCATTCGGCCAAGTTCGACTTCAACTACGCTGTGCTGCCCACAGTCGCCGAGTTCTGGGTCCGACTTGCCCGCCGCGCGGCG
>CAXQKF010000168.1:0-4306 GCA_964224285.1 Donghicola sp.
TGCGCCTCTCCCAGATCGCGGGGGGCGTGGGCGGGGCGGTCCAGATCGCGCAGGGCGTCCATGACGCGCTCGGCGGCTTGGGCATAGGCCGCGCGGGCTGACAGACCGGGGGTGACCCAAGCGGGGCTGACCAGCGTGACCTCGCCTTTGACGCCGTCCAGAACGGCAACCACGGTGGGGCGCATCAGGCGGGCGTCGGGCAGACCCAGCGGGTCGGGGTTCACGTTGGGCAGGTGCTCGACCAGACGGATCATGTCGTAGCCCAGATAGCCGAACAGGCCAGCCGAAGCCGCAGGCAGATCCGCAGGCAGGTCGATGCGCGACTCCGCGATCAGGTGGCGCAGCGCATCCAAGGGGGCGTCCGACTGTTCTTCCCACGCGGTGGGGTCGAAACGGGCCTGACGGTTGATGCGCGATGCGGTGCCGCGGCATTCCCAGATGATGTCCGGCTTCATGCCAATGATCGAGTAGCGGCCACGGATTTCGCCGCCGGTCACGGATTCCAGAACGAACGCGTCAGGCGCGTCGCCTGCCAGCTTCATCATCAGCGACACAGGGGTGTCGAGGTCGGCGGCGAGGCGGGTGTAAACGACTTGATGCTCTCCGGCCTCGTAGGCTTGGGCAAAACTGTGAAAATCGGGGGTCAGAGCCACGGCTGCGGACCTTTCTTATTGAAACTGGGCTTTGACCGCGTTGAGCGCGGCCTGATTCAGTTGGACGCCCGCATCGCTGCGCAGGGCTTCGAGATAGGCCTGGAACAGGGACTCGGCGGTCTGGGAGGCCGCCTGCTGTTCAAGGAAGCCGCGCATCTGGGTGACCTCTTCGGACTCCATGTCAGGGGCTGAGACGCCATCGAGGCGCACGATGACCACCTTTTCCTCGCCTTCGACCAGATCAATCACGCCTTCTTCCATTTCGAAGATGTGGTTGTTCAGGGTGGCGGGGGTGTTCGGCAGCATCTGGCCGCGGCCCACGTTCTCGGCGGTCTGGATTTCGACCTCGTCCAGCGCGGCCATGTCACCGGCCTCAAGCGCGGCCTTGAGGCCTTCGGCGTTGGTGCGCAGCTGCGCCATCATCTCGGCGCTTTGCCATGCCAGAACGACTTCGGCGCGGACATCATCCAGCGGGATCGGGCTGGGCTCCAGATCGCCGTCCACACGGGCTGCAAAGATGCCGCCGTCGCTGAGTTCGTGGATTTCGGGGAAGTCCTCTGTCGAGAGGCTGCTGGCGATCGAGCGGAACTCTTCGTAGCCCGCGATATCGCTCTCTAGACCATTGTAGTATTCGATGTTGCCCAGAGTGACCTCGGTTTCCGACGCCAGTTCCTCGAGGGTGGCACCGGCGGCGAGCATGTCGTTCAGCTCTTCGGCCTTTTGCTCGATCACGCGGCGGGCGCGGTCGATGGCGAACTCCTCGCGCAGTTCGGGCTTGGCCTCTTCGTATGAGGTGGACTGTTCGGGCAGGATCGCGTTCACACGGAACAGGGCAGGGCCAAGGTTGCTGTCCAGCGGGCCAACGACGCTGTCGGCTTCGGCTGCGAACACACCTGCGCCAGCGGCGTCCAGTTCCCCTTCGGCTACGTCACCCAGATCAAGGTCGGCCAGTTCCAGCCCGCGCTCTGCGGCCAGATCCTCGAAGGTGGCCTCACCGCTGTCGATCCGTGCTTTGGCGGCTTCGGCGGAGGCTGCATCGGCATAGACCAGACGTTCGACCAAGCGGCGCTCGGGCGAGTAGTAGCGGTCTTTGTTGTCCTCGTAGGCCTGCTGGAGAATGCCTTCGTCCAGTTCGACCGTGTCCGACAGCATCGCAGGGGTTAGTTCCACATAGGTGATGCCCTTGCGTGCGGGCAGGGTGAAGTCGGCGATGTTCTCGTTATAGAACGCCTCGACCTGTTCGTCCGTGGGCAAGGGTTGCTTGGCGGGCAGGCTGGTCGAGTTGATGACGATATAGGTCACGTCGCGCTGCTGGCCGATGTAGTTCAGCAGCAGGTTCACGTAGTTGTCCGAGGCCTGAATGCCGCCGGTCACGGCACCCTGCAGGAAGGTGCGGGCGCTCTCGCGGCGGAGCTGCGATTCGAAGTCGGATTCGGACAGGCCCGCGCGGTCGAGGGCGAATTTGTAGGCTTCGCGGTCGAAGGTGCCGTTCGAGCCCTGGAACGCTTGAATGGTAAAGATCTGGTCCGCCACGGCGCTGTCACCGACCGAGACACCGATGTCCGAGGCTTCGTTGTCTAGGGTCGCGGCGATGACCACCTGACCCAGCGCACGCTGTTCGATGCCCATGGCGGCCGCGTCGGCAAAGCTGACGGCCGTGCCCACCTGAGCGGAAAGCGCGTCCAGTTCGCCGCGTAGGGCGCGGGAATAGGCTTCGATCGGGATGGGGGTGTCGCCTACGGTGCCGACATTGCCGACCGATCCGCCGAAGTTGGTCACGCCGAAGCCGCCGAGACCGGCGACCAACCCGCCCACCAGAGCCCAGACAACGATTTTAGAGCCTTTGCCTGCTTGTGCCATGATGCGCGCCCTCCTTAGAAATTACTGTCCGCCACTGTCTAAGCAAGCACAGGGCGGGCCGCAAGCGGTGCGAGTGGTTTGGCGCGGATTTGAAGGGTGTTACGGGGGAGGGGGCTGTCTGCCCCCTCTTGGCGCGGCGCGCCAATTCACCCCCGAGGGTATTTGGACCCAGATGAAGAGGGGCAAAAGAAAAGGGCGCCTGATGTGGGCGCCCTTGGGGATTAGTCTTTGCCGCGGTAGGGCTCGACGTATTGGAGCGCCATGTCCCACGGGAAGAAGATCCATGTGTCCTGGCTGACCTCGGTGACAAAGGTGTTTACCTGCGGGCGGCCCATGGGTTTGGCGTAGACTGTGGCGATCTGGGCCTTGGGCATGAGAGCGCGGACGGCCTCGAGGGTTTTGCCGGTGTCGACCAGATCGTCAACCACAAGGATGCCGGTGCCGTCGCCGATGATGTCCATGTCGGGGGACTTGATCACTTGGGGCGCGGACTGGGTCTGGTGGTTGTAGCTTTTGACGCTGATCGTATCGACGGTGCGGATGTCCAGTTCGCGCGCCACGATCATTGCAGGGGCCATGCCGCCGCGGGTGATGGCGACGACGGCCTTGTAGCCATCCTCGGGGGCATCGCTTTGCAGGCGCCACGCGAGGGCGCGGGCGTCACGGTGCAGTTGGTCCCAGCTGACGTGGAAGCCTTTTTCGTGGGGCAGACGATCTGTCATTTGTTGTTATCCTTCAGGTCGTGGCGATCTTGAGGCCGAGCGCCGCGAGCAGGCCGCCAAGAACACGGTCGATCGGGGTCTTGAGGCGCATGTAGCCGGCGCGGGTCCGTTCAAGCGAGAACAGGCGAGCGACGAAGATATTCCAGATTGCTTCGTTGAAAAAGACAATCATTAGGATTGCGGCAAAGGTCGTTACGTCAGCATCGTGCGGGACGACCGATACACAGACCGCGCCAAAGAAGACCGCAGGTTTGGGGTTCGCAAGCTGGGTGGTGATGCCAAGGACGATTGCCCGCAGGGGCGAAATTTTCGGGGCTTTGATCGTGCCGACGTCCAGCGGTTCGCGTGCACCGCGCCACATCTTGTAGGCGCACCAGATCAGGTAGGTGGCGCCGACGATCTTCAATGCGATCAGCAGTTTGGGGGCGACTTCGAACAGGGCGGCAAGGCCGAGCATCGCGGCCGCAGCCCAGAAACACGCCCCGAACGCCAGTCCGAAGCTGAGTGCAGTTGCGGATGCCATCCCCCGAAGCATCGCGACCCGCGCCGTCATAAGGACGGCCGGGCCGGGGCTCATCGCGGCCACAAGGTGGACCGCGAAGACAGGGATCAGAACCGAGAGCATTTAGCCCTTGGTGATGTCGGGCGCGTCGACGGCCTTCATGCCGACAACGTGGTAGCCCGCGTCAACGTGCAGGTTTTCACCGGTCACGCCGCTGCCCAGATCGGACAGCAGGTACAGGGCGGACTTGCCCACATCCTCGATGGTCACGTTGCGGCGCAGGGGCGAGTTGTACTCGTTCCACTTCATGATGTAGCGGAAATCGCCGATGCCGCTGGCGGCCAGCGTTTTGATCGGGCCCGCGCTGATGGCGTTGACGCGGATGTTCTTCTTGCCGAGGTCTTCGGCCAGATACATGACCGACGCTTCGAGTGCCGCCTTGGCCACGCCCATGACGTTGTAGTGGGGCATGACCTGCTCTGCGCCGTAGTAGGTCAGGGTCACGGCGCTGCCGCCTTCGGTCATCAGCTTGTCCGCGCGCTGCATGACAGCGGTGAAGGAATAGACCG
>CAXQKF010000169.1:0-4943 GCA_964224285.1 Donghicola sp.
GCCGCCATCACCGCGATGGCCGTCGGCGCAGAAGTCGAACGCCGCATGACCCCAAAGGCAGCCTGATCATGACAGATATCCCTACGCTCAAACTCTGGATCGTGATCTTTGGCCTCGGGGCGGGCAGCTATTTCCTGCGCTTTGTCTTTCTGGGACTGATCGGGGACCGCCAATTGCCCGAATGGGTGCTGCGCCACCTGCGCTATACTGCGGTGGCCGTACTGCCCGGTCTGGTCGCCCCTGCGATCCTGTTTCCCGCGGCTACGGGCGGCGCACCGGACCCCGCGCGCCTTGGGGCCGCGTTTGTCACGGCCGCCCTGGGCTACATCACACGGAACGTCATCCTCGCCATCGTGGGCGGGGCGGTGACGTTGTACGCGCTGCTCTACTTTGTAGGTTAATTGGCGGCTTTCAATGCCTGACGGGCGTTGAACTCTGCCTCGGCGTTGTAGGCCTTGAGCGCCAGATCGTTGTTATCCGGATCGGTTTCAAAAATTAGGCGTTCCTTGACGCCGGGGATACGCTCGAAATCACGCATAATCGACTTGGGGAAGTAGGTCACGCCTACGTTCTCGAACGGAGGCAGATCCTGCAGCACTGTGCTGACCGCACGGGAACAGTTGGCCTTTTGCACCGCACCGAAATTGATCGCGCGGTTGTAGATTTCCTGCGCAACCTCGGGGGACACGATCACCTCTTGGGCAACAACGCGGAAGGTCACACGGGAATGGTAGCGTTCGTAGAAATCGCGAATCCGCTCTGTGATGCCAAAGAAGACATCGTTGCGTTCGGGCGTTTCCTTGTAGTGATAGCTGCCTGCGGGATCGAATAGGATCCGCTCGCTGGCATTGATCATCAGCCCCGAATGCGCACCGGCATCCGTGTCATTGCTGATCATCGTGTACAGGGTAATCGCAGGCGGACCGTCATGTCGGTACCGCCAGCGGTTCACTTCGTTATCGGGGGCCCAAATCGGTTCTGCGGCACAACCAGCCAACGCTGCTGGAGCACCCAGCAGAAAAAAACGACGTTTCATAAAACCCCCGGTGGGAAACTTAGGCGCCGGTCAGAGCCAAGAAGATCAGAACAGCGATGATCAGGTACACCGAGTTCTTGGTGAACTTGATGAAACCGTCAAAGGTGTTCTGCTGGTCGGTGATGTCCATGCTGCCGTGCTTGTGTTCAGCCATTTCGGGCGTCCTTTCCTGTTCGTCGTAGCCGCGTTTATGCGATTTTAGCGGCCCTGTCACCACTCTGTCGCGGGGTCATTTGACGCAGAGTTTTAGCCAGCCTTTCGCCAAAGCCAAGCACCATCCGCCCCTAATTCGCGGGTAATAAGACCTTGGTGGTGCAAATGGTTCAAGTGCGCCACAGCTTCTACCAGCGCGAGGCCATATTCCCCTGCCCCGATCTTGCGACGGAACAGCACGGGAAAGCAGTCGGTGGCCTTTTTGGGCTGATCCAGCCAGTCGATCAGGCGCGGCAGGGCGTTGTGGTGATTCTCTAGCAGTTGGCGCATTCGGGTCAGCAGGCCGGTAAAGGGCAGCTTGTGCCCCGCCAGCACCAGATGTTCCGGTTTGGCGAGTGCCCCCAGCCGTTCGCACGCCTCCAGCCAATCGGCCAAGGGGTCGGCCTCTGGCTCGGTCGCGTAGACGCCGACATTGGGACTGATCGAGCAGATGATCTGATCGCCGGAAATCACCAGATTGTCGTCATTGGACCAGAATGTCAGATGCTCTGGCGCGTGGCCGCCGCCTGTGTGGACGGTCCAGTTGCGCCCGCCCATGCGGATCGTGTCCCCCTGCCGCAAGCGGGTGTAGCCGAGGGGCATCGGGTGGACCGTATCGCAAAAGTTAAAAGGGCGCTCATTCCGGCGCTGCTCCAGAATTTCGGCGTCCATGCCAGCGCGGAGCCAGTGGGTCACGGCCTCTGGGGTCGGGCGCTCTTGTTCGTCCAGTTGCAGCATCCGCGCCATCAGCCAGCCGGTGCGGGCCATGATCAGCTCTGCTCCGTTGGCCTGAAACCAGCCCGCCAGACCGATGTGGTCGGGGTGATGGTGGGTGCCGACCACGCGCTGGATGGGCAGGCCCTGCAGCGGACCCGCCATCAACCGCTCCCAGATCGCGCGGGTGCGGCGGCTGTTCATGCCGGTGTCGATGATGGTCCAGCCGCTTTCGTCCCTCAGGGCGTAGACGTTCACATGGTCCAGCGCCATGGGCAGCGGAAGGCGCATCCACAGCACGCCTTCTGCGATTTCAATGGCCTCGCCTTCGGCGGGCGGTTCGGGGAATGGATAACGGATGCCAGTCTTTACGCTCATGCCACGAGGTCATCGTGGGTGATCGCATAAAGGTCAACCGCCCCCTGACGCGCATGGGTGAGCAGACCGATGTGCTCTGGCAGCAAACGATCAATGTAGAACTTGGCCAGACGGCTACGGGTACCCTCGCCGCCTTCGGCCAGCGCGGCCTTCAGGTGGTAGTAGCCCCCCAGCACGCGCGCAAAGCCCATCAGGTAAGGCACAGCCCCCGCGAAACGGTTCTGCAAGTCGCCCTGAGCCACCAACCATTCGGTGGTTTCGCGCAGGGTCTCGGTCGCTTGCCAGACAGGTTCGGCCAGCCCGGGCATGGTCGCGCGGGCCTTCTCGGCATCTGCCTCGATCTCGTCCAGCAGGGCATAGGCAGCGTCGCCACCATCCATCAGCTTGCGCGCCACCAGATCCATCGCCTGAATGCCGTTGGTGCCTTCGTAAATCGCGGTCACGCGGACATCGCGGTAGTATTGCGCCGCGCCGGTTTCCTCGACAAAGCCCATGCCACCGAAAATCTGCACACCGGTTTCGGACACGCGCATCCCCGTTTCGGTGCCGAACGCCTTGGCAATCGGGGTCAGGAAGGCCGCGCGGGCTTTCCAAGCCGCATCGCCGGTCGCATTCCCCATGTCGATCGCCGCCGCACAAGCCAGCGAAATACAGCGGGCTGCAAAGATATCGCATTTCGATTCGGCCAGCATCCGGCGCACGTCCGCGGGGTCGATGATGGTGCCCGGCCCCTCGACGGGGGTGCGGCCCTGTTTGCGCTCCAGCGCGTAGGCCAGCGCGTGCTGATAGGCCCCTTCGGCCGCCGAGACGCCCTGCACGCCCACACCCAAACGCGCGTTGTTCATCATGGTGAACATGGCCGCCATGCCGCCACCCTCGGGGCCCACAAGCCAGCCCTTGGCGCCGGAGTACTCCATCACGCAGGTCGGGCTGCCGTGCAGGCCCATCTTACCCTCGATGCTGACGACGCGCAGGTCGTTGCGTTCACCGGGATTGCCGTCCGCGTCGGGCAGGAATTTGGGCACCATGAACAGGCTGATGCCTTTGGTCCCCTTGGGCGCGTCGGGCAGACGGGCCAGCACCAGATGGCAGATATTCTCCGCGAAATCCGCGTCGCCCCAGCTGATCCATATCTTCTGACCGGTGATCGCAAAGGTGCCATCGCCATTCGGTTCCGCCTTAGTCGCCAAAGCGCCCACATCCGAGCCCGCCTGCGGTTCGGACAGGTTCATCGTGCCGGTCCATTCGCCGCTGGTCAGCTTGGGCAGATACAGTTCCTTGATGGCATCGGATGCGTGATGTTCCAGCGCCTCGATCTGGCCCATGGACAGCAACGGCACCAGTTGCAACGACAGACAGGCTGCGCCCATCATGTCGTTCACCGCGCTTGCCACGGTCATGGGCAGCCCCATCCCGCCCGATTCCGGACGCGCCGCGATGCCAACCCAGCCCCCCTCGGCGATGGCCTGATAGGCCTCGCCATATCCGGGGGCGGCGCGCATGACACCATTCTCAAGCACCGTGTGGTGTTCGTCGCCGGAACGGTTCACAGGGGCCAGCTTTTCGTCGCTCAGCTTGGCAGCTTCGGCTAGAATGGCCGTCACGACATCATGGGTCGCGTCCTCGAACAGAGGGGTGCTGGCGACATCGCCGAGACCGACGATATTGTCGAAAATAAAGCTGAACTCGTTTATCGGCGCGCGATAGGGCATGGCTTGCTCCTCTCAAGCGGGCTTGGCCTTGGGCTTCGGCCCCGTTATGGGTCTGGTTAACGGAGACCCTATCCGTTGCCCTCTTTGCATCAACTGAAACGCGGCGTCACAGGAACTATGGTCGTAGAAAACACCCAGATTTTGGCGGACACCGACGCAGGCGTTCAGCACGCGAGCGACCTCTTGCGCGAAGGGCACCTCGTCGCCCTGCCCACCGAGACGGTCTATGGCCTTGCCGGTGATGCGCGGAATGATGCGGCGGTGGCCGCGATCTACGAGGCCAAGGGACGCCCCAGTTTCAATCCGCTGATCGTGCACCTGCCCAGTATCGAGGCCGCCCACCGCTATGTCGTCTGGAACGAAATGGCAGAGGCGCTGGCCCATGCCTTCTGGCCCGGTCCGATGACTCTGGTTCTGCCGCTGAAAGAAGGCCACGGCCTCTCGCCTTTGGTCACCGCTGGCCTTGATACCGTCGCGATCCGCCTGCCCGCCCACGCGCTGGCGCGCAAAGTCTTGACCGTCAGTGGTTGCCCCTTGGCCGCGCCCTCGGCGAACCCGTCGGGCAAGATCAGCCCCACCACCGCAGAGCACGTGATGGCCGGTCTGAACGGGCGCATCGCGGCTGTGCTGGATGGTGGCCCCTGCCCCGTCGGCGTCGAATCCACGATCATCGGCGTCTACGATGGCACCCCGCGCCTGCTACGCCCCGGTGGCCTGTCGAACGAGGACGCGGAAAGGGTGCTGGGACAGCCCTTGGCAGGAGCGGGCGAAGGCATCACCGCCCCCGGTCAGCTGGTCTCGCATTACGCGCCCGGTGCGACAGTCCGCCTGAACGCCACCACCCGCGAAGGTGACGAATTGCTGCTCGGGTTTGGCCCGATGGACTGTGATCTGAACCTGTCGGAAACCGG
>CAXQKF010000170.1:0-2201 GCA_964224285.1 Donghicola sp.
GAGTTCAGACGTGTGCTCTTCCGATCTGGCCAGACCAAAGCCGGAAATGCCGTAGATGACGCCAAAGTTGATCGCCTTGGCCTGACGGCGGACTTCTGGGGTCATCTCGTCCAGCGGCACGCCAAACATCTCGGACGCGGTGGCGGCGTGAATGTCCTGCCCTTCGCGGAAGGCCTGTTTGAGGCTGTCGATTCCCGCCACATGGGCCAGAATACGCAGTTCGATCTGGCTGTAGTCGAGCGCGACCAGAACCTTGCCCTCGGGCGCGATGAAGGCCTCGCGGATGCGGCGGCCTTCTTCGCTACGGATCGGGATGTTCTGCAGGTTCGGATCGGTCGAGGACAAACGCCCCGTTGCCGCGCCGATCTGCATATAGCTGGTGTGCACGCGGCCCGTGTCGGGGTTGATGTGGTCCTGCAGCGCGTCGGTGTAGGTCGATTTCAGCTTGGACAGCTGGCGCCAGTCCAGAACGCGGCCGGGCAGTTCATGCTCGGTCGAGAGGTCCTCTAGAATATCGGCGCCAGTGGCATAGGCCCCGGTCTTGCCTTTCTTGCCGCCCTCATATCCCAGCTTGTCGAACATGATCTCGCCAAGCTGCTTGGGGCTGCCCACGTTGAACTTCTCGCCCGCGAGCTCGTGGATTTCCTCTTCGAGCATCGCCATCTTCTGGGCAAAGGCGTTGGACATCCGGCTGAGGGTGTCGCGGTCCACCAAAACGCCTTCACGCTCCATCTGGGCCAGCACGGGCACCAAGGGGCGTTCGAGGCGTTCATAGACACGGGTCACCTTTTCGCGGTGCAGTTCGGGCTGGAATTTCTGCCAGAGGCGCAGGGTGATGTCCGCATCCTCGGCGGCATAGCGGGTCGCCTTCTCCACATCGACCTTGTCAAAGGTGATCATGGATTTGCCGCTGCCGATCAGCTCTTTGATAGGGATCGGTTTGTGACCCAGATAGCGTTCGGACAGGGCGTCCATTCCGTGCCCGTGCAGACCGGAATAAAGCGCATAGGACATCAGCATCGTATCCGCGATGCCCTGCACGGTGATCCCGTAGTTCTGGAAAATCTTCATGTCGTACTTGGCGTTCTGGAAAATCTTCAGAACCGAAGCATCCTCGAGCACCGGTTTCAGCAGCGACAGGCAGGTGTCGAAATCCATCTGCCCTTCGGCCTTTTCCGCGCCGCCGAACAGATCGCCATCGCCCTTGGTGTGACCGATGGGGATGTAGCAAGCCTTGCCCGCCTCGGTGGACAGGGACACGCCGACCAGATCAACGACCATCTCGTCCAGTCCGGTGGTCTCGGTATCGACCGCCACATAGCCCTGCTGGCGGATCGCTGCGATCCAGTCCTCGAGCTGCGCGGGGTCGGTCAGGCAAGTATAGTTCTCTGGCTCGAATGGCACGTCCTTGACCGGCGCAGCCTCGGTGCTGTGGGCCGCGGGGGCTTTATCCTCGATCACGGGTGCTTCAGCGTCCAGCGCGTCGGCGATGCGCTTGGTCAGGGTGCGGAATTCCATCTTGGCCAAGAACCCGAGAAGTACTTCGGGGTCGGGGTCGCGGATTTCCAGATCGTCCAGAGTGAACTCTAGCGGGGTCGCGCAGTCCAGTTGCACCAGCCGCTTGGACAGCTCGATCTGCTCGCGCTTTTCGATCAGGGTCTGGCGGCGCTTGGGCTGCTTGATCTCTTCGGCGCGGTCCAAGAGGTCTTCGAGGCTACCGTATTCATTGATCAGCAGCGCGGCGGTCTTGATCCCGATACCGGGTGCGCCGGGCACGTTATCCACACTGTCCCCAGCCAAGGCCTGCACGTCCACCACACGCTCTGGCCCCACGCCGAATTTCTCTTCGACGCCTTCGCGGTCGATCAGCTTGTTCTTCATGGCGTCGAACATCACCACGCCGTCGCCAACCAACTGCATCAAGTCCTTGTCCGAAGACACGATGGTCACGCGGCCACCGGCATCACGCGCCTGATGGCAAAGGGTCGCGATGATGTCGTCGGCCTCGTAGCCCTCCATCTCCTCGCAGGCGATGTTGAAGGCGCGTGTGGCTTCGCGGGTCAGCGGGATCTGCGGGCGCAGGTCTTCGGGCATCGCCTCGCGGTTCGCCTTGTACAGATCGTACATGTCGTTACGGAAGGTGTGGCTGCCCTTGTCGAAAATCACAGCAAGATGGGTCGGCGCGTCAGAGCCCGAGTTCC
>CAXQKF010000171.1:0-9828 GCA_964224285.1 Donghicola sp.
GAATCCATTAACTCTCTTCCTTATCCTGCTCGGATGAATCCTGTCGGGCTTTGGTCTGAGCCTTGCGCTTGGCCATGTTTGCCTTGAGCGCAGCCTTGAGCCGATCCTCCCGGCTGGGATCCTTGTATTTCTTGGTGTTCTGGGGCTCGGAATCTTTTTTCATGGCCCGTTCCTACATCTAGATGAAAAAACCGTCCAGATTGCGCTTGCACACCCTGAATTTTGTTATTAGAAGCCCCCTCACCGAAAGGGCGCTGACACAGTGACACGGCATACGGATCGGAAACGAACCAGCTAAGCCACTGAAGATACAGGCCTTTCAGCACAGGATGCTGCAGTAGCTCAGTGGTAGAGCACTCCCTTGGTAAGGGAGAGGTCGGGAGTTCAATCCTCCCCTGCAGCACCATCAAACTCCTGAAATTCCTAGAACTTTCGAACAAACATTCGATCTGTGTTTTGCCCCATGCTCGGTGCAGCGATGCGCCGCGCCCTCTGCGCAGGCACACACACAGCTTCGAGAGCCCGCCTTCGGATCTCTAAAACCCGCGCCATATCAAACTCGACCGCAGAAAATTCGCGGCAAAAGGAGTTTGTTATGAATATCGATTTTTCCGGCAAGACAGCGATCGTCACAGGCGCCGCCTCTGGCATCGGTTATGCCATCGCCAAAGAACTGGCTGATTCTGGCGCGACGGTGATCCTCGCCGATCTGGATCAGGCCAAGGCGGATGCAGCGGCCAAAAAGATCAGCGAATCGGCCTTGGGCGTCAAAGCGGATGTCGGGGACGAAGAATCAGTCAAAGCCATGATCCGATTCGCCAAAGACCAGACGGGCCGGCTCGACTATCTGGTCAACAACGCAGGGATCGGCGGCGCGAACGCTCCGACCGGAGACTACCCCACCGATTCGTGGCGCAAAGTCATCGACGTGAACCTGACCGGCGTCTTTCTGGGAATGCGCTATGCGATCCCCGAGATGAAAGCGGCAGGCGGCGGGGCCATCGTCAACATCGCCTCTATTCTCGGCTCGGTGGGGATTGCAGGATCGGGCGCATATGTGGCGGCAAAACACGGCGTGGTCGGCCTGACTAAAGCGGCCGCTCTGGAACACGCTGGCGACAATATCCGCGTCAATTCGGTCGGACCGGGCTTCATCCACACACCGCTGGTGGACAAGACGCTGGACAGCGACACGCAAACCGCATTGGCCAACATGCACGCGATGAAACGGCTAGGCACGCCCGAGGAGGTCGCCTCTCTGGTGGTTTACCTACTGTCGGACCAAGCCAGCTTTATCACTGGCTCCTACCATGTGGTCGATGGCGGCTATACCGCGCAGTAAAGCAAAAGGGGCACCGATCCGGTGCCCCCTTCGTAAATCAATCAGCCCATTCCCAAGGCCGCGTGTGCGCTGACAAAGCCGCCTCGACGGCCTGCACATTCACCCCGTCAGAGCGCCGCAGCCGAGCGGTCAGACCACGCTTCTTGTCGTCGACCACTTCGATCACCTCGGCGCCCGTGCCATCCAGCGCCGCGTTGTACACGCGCTTGATTGCACTCTTGCGCAGGTCGGGTTTGAAAATCTTGCCCACTGCGGTTTTCGGCAGTTCGGGCAGGATTTCCAGATACTTGGGGCACGCTGCGCGTTCGTGGATGTGCTTCTTGGCGTGGGCCAGAAGCTCTTCGCAGGTAACGACGCCGCCGTCGACCAGTTCGACATAGGCGCAAGGCATCTCGCCCGAGTGTGCATCGGGCTGACCAATCGCTCCGGCAAAGGCGACAGCGGGGTGGGTCAGCAGGGCCTCTTCGATTTCGGCGGGGTCGATGTTGTGACCACCACGGATGATCAGGTCTTTGGCGCGTCCGGTGATCCACAGATAGCCGTCTGCATCCAAGCGCCCCAGATCACCCGTGCGCAGATAGCAGTCGTAGTGGAAGAGATCGGCGTTCTTGTCCGCCTCGGTATAGGTCGAGCCCGCGTAGACTCCGGGGTTGGCCACGCAAATCTCGCCGACTTCGTCCACGGCGCATTCGATCGGGCCATGAGGCGTATGGCGCAGGATTTTGACGTCGGTATAGGGGAACGGAATCCCCACAGAGCCAACGCGCTTTTCCCCCGCAGGCGGGTTGATCGACACCAGACAGGTCGCCTCGGTCAGGCCGTAACCTTCGCAGATCGACACACCGCAGGCGCTCTCGAAGCGTTTGAACAGTTCTAGCGGCATGGGGGCCGACCCCGAAAACGCTGTCTTCAGCGAAGAGATATCCGCATCCACAGGACGCTGCATCAGTGCGGAGACCGCTGTCGGCACGGTGATCATAAAGGTGATCTGCCAACGCTCGACCAGTTTCCAGAAATTGTCGAACACGCCCTCGCCCCGATAGCCCGCAGGCGTCGGAAAGACCACATGGGCACCGCTCGACATCATGGACATCATGATCGGGTGCACCGCGAAGACGTGGAACAGCGGCAGCGGGCAAATCACGTTGTCATCTGACGAGAACAGCAGCTTGGCACCGAGCCAGCCGTTATAGATCATCCCCGAATATTTGTGCTGCGCGACCTTGGGCATCCCTGTGGTGCCGCCGGTGTGGAAATAGGCCGCGACGCGATCTTCTTGGACATCTTCGAAGTCGAGCTTGGTCTTCTGCTTGGCGATCGCCTTGTTGAAATTCAGCACGTCCGCATGGGCATAGTCAGGCGCTTTGGGCCGGATCAGCGGAACGATCCACGACTTGGGCGGGCTGAGATAGCGCAGCAGATCCACTTCGAGAACCGTGTGAACATTCGGCGCAAAGCGCACCGCCTCGGCGGCCTTTTGCGCGATATCCGTTTTGGGGAAGGCCCGCAGAGTGACCAGAACCTTGGCGTTGGTCTCGCGCAGGATGGCCGAGATTTGCTCGGGCTCCAGCAGCGGGTTGATGGGATTCACGATCCCCGCAACCATCCCGCCAAGCAGCGTCATCACCGTTTCAGAGCTGTTCGGCAGCAGGAAAGCCACGGTGTCATTCGGCCCGACGCGCAGGCTGCGCAGCAGGTTGGCCGTCTGCGTCACCTTTTCAAACAGCTCTGCCCAGGTCAGGGTCTCGCCGCTGTCATTCGGACTTGAGGTCAGTTGGAAACTAACCGCCGGACGTTTGCCGAACTGCTCTTTGGTGCGTTCCAGCAGTTTATACATGGTCTTGGGGACATCCCTGTCCGCCCAAGGCATTTCAGTTTCGATCGCAGCGCGATCTGCATACGACGCGTATGGCATGCTTCCTCCCTGAACCTGCTTGGCCGCAGGCTTCTTGTCTCCCACCTATGAATGTGAGCGGAGCGGCGGCGCGGCGCAAGACTTACGCAACGAAAGATGAATTTGTTGCGCCGTAGCGTTACTGTTACTCCGAAATCCCGTCTGTGAACTGCAAACGCGCCAGTTTTGCATAGAGTCCACCTTGGGAAACCAACTCTTCGTGGGTGCCCTGCGCAACAATCTGCCCATCTTCGAGCACCACAATCCGGTCAGCCTTCTTAACAGTTGCCAGACGGTGGGCGACCACAATGGTGGTCCGGTCCTTGGACAGTTCGTCAACCGCAGCCTGCACCAGACGTTCGGATTCCGCGTCCAGCGCACTGGTGGCCTCGTCCAGCAGCAGAACGGGTGCGTCGCGCAGGATGGCCCGCGCAATCGCGATGCGCTGCTTCTGGCCGCCGGACAGCATCACGCCCCGCTCGCCTACATAGGTGTCGTAGCCTTCGGGGAGAACAGAGATGAAATCGTGTGCGGCGGCAGCTTGGGCGGCGGCTTCGACCTCTGCGTCGGTGGCATCGGGGCGACCGAAACGGATGTTCTCGCGGGCCGAGGCGGCAAAGATCACCGGATCCTGCGGAACCAGCGCCATGTGGCGGCGGAAGGCATCGCGGCTAAGGGTGTTCAGGGCGACACCGTCCAGCATCACCTGCCCCTCGGTCGGATCATAGAACCGTTCCAGCAGCTGGATCACTGTGGATTTGCCCGCCCCGGATGGGCCAACCAGCGCGACGGTCTCCCCTGCTTTGACGTGCAAAGACAGGTCGCGCAGCGCCGGCGCGTCAGGGCGCGCAGGATAGGTGAAGCTGACGTGATCGAGGGTAATTTCACCCTGAACAGGCAGGGCCAACGAGGCGGGCGCAGCCGGATCAACCACCGTGTCATCCGCGTGCAGCAATTCCACCAGACGTTCGGTGGCCCCTGCGGCGCGTTGAAGTTCGCTCCAGATTTCAGACAGAGCACCGACTGAACCTGCCACCATCACCGAGTAGATCACGAATTGCACGAGCGCCCCCGCGGACATCTGCCCTTCGCGAACGTCAAGCGCACCAATCCACAGCACCCCGACAACCCCCGCAAACACGAGGAAAATCACGATCGCCGTCATGAGCGACCGAGTGGTGATCCGGCGGCGGGCCGCGTCAAACGAGTTCTCGGTGACATCGCCAAAGTGGTCACGGCTGGCCTTCTCGGCGGTAAAGGCCTGAACGGTCTGCACAGACAGCAGCACTTCGGAGGCCTCGCCCGAACTGGTCGCGATCCAGTCCTGATTCTCGCGGCTTAGCACCCGCAGTTTGCGGCCCAATGTCAGGATCGGCACCAGCACCAGCGGGACAATGAGCAGCACCAAGGCCGTCAGCTTGGCCGAGGTCGCCAGCATCAGGATCAGACCACCCAGCAGGATCAGCACATTGCGCAGCGCCACGCTGATCGACGAGCCGATCACCGACAGGATCAATGTGGTGTCCGTGGTGATCCGGCTCAGGACTTCGCCGGTCATGATGTTTTCGTAGAAGGACGGGCTCATCCCGACCATGCGGCCAAAGACAGCCTTGCGGATGTCAGCCACCACACGCTCGCCAAGTCGCGTGACCAGCGCGTAGCGCAGGGCCGTGCCAACCGCCAACAGGCCAGCCAGAACCAGAGCCGCGCTGAAATAGAGGTTCAGCATGCTCCCGTCTTGCGACCCGAAATTGTCGACCACGCGGCGCACGGCCAGCGGCAGCATCAACGAAATCGACGCGGTCAGGACCAGAGCGATCAGGGCGAAACCGGCAAGCCCTTTGTAAGGCGCAATAAAAGGGAAGAGAGCGCGCAATGCGCTCACGCGCTTGGATTTCTCGCGTTCCGCTTGCTGTGCATTCAAAACAGGGGCTCGTGCCATGGGTCCTCCGAAATAACGGGGGATACATGGCCGCGCCACGCTATGTGGTCAAGCAAAGGTTTCCCCTCGCTTGGCCCGATTGTGCGGGTGACCGGACCTTTAGCTGGTCTGCCAAACAGGTTCGGGCAGCTCTTCGCGGAATGCGAACCGTTCCAGGTGCTTCCAGATCACCATTTGTCCGCGCTCGATCCCGGCGGCATCTTCGGCTGTGATCGTCACCTCGAGCCCCTGCTCTTTGGCCGCCATATCCGCGGTGGCCGCGTCGAACACGCAGCGCCCTTCGGTTTCGGTGAAGGTCACTTCGGTCTTGTGCGCAAAGTGTTTGCACAGTTGCTGCAGATATTTCGACGCCAGTTCCGTCGCGATCAGAGTGTGGCTTTGCATCCTAATTCCTTTTCCAAAGCAATTTACTCGGAAATAAGGTACGTGCCGCACGCATACAACCGTCGCGCATACAGACGCTACTGTGTAGAAATTCGAGATTTTCAGGAAAATTTCTGGAGCGGGTGGCGGGAATCGAACCCGCGTCATTAGCTTGGAAGGCTAAGGTCTTACCACTACACAACACCCGCGCAGTGGGCAGAGGAATATTGCAACTCTGCGGGAAGGTCAAGCGATCGGCTCGATCAAATCCTCACCTTCTGCACGATTGGAATTCACTTTGGGATCAACGCGATGCCAGACCAGCGCGTCGTCTGGCGCGGCATGCATCAGCGTGGCGGCGCCCCTACCCTTTTCCCCCAGCCACAGCCCATAGCTGTCCGGCGTCAGGATCACTGGCATCCGGTGGTGAATCGCCTGCATCGGGTCGTTCGCGGCACAGGTGACAATGGCGCAGGTGCGTATCCGGTCCTCGGCGGCGCCCCACTCTTGCCAGACTCCGGCAAAGGCAATCGGGGCTCCATCTGCACGGGAAATGTACCACGGCAGGCGCGCACCCTCGGGCGTCTTGGTCCATTCGTAAAAGCCGGTCGCCGGTAGAATGCAGCGCCGCTGGCGGCAGGCCTCGCGAAAGGCAGGCTTTTCCGCGATGGTTTCAGAGCGGGCATTGATCAGCAGCGGGCCGTCATTGGGGGCTTTGTACCAGTGAGGGATAAAGCCCCAACGCATGGGCACAATCCGCCGCGCTTCGGCGGACACCACGGTGTGGACCATGTTCGTCGGACAGACGTTATAGTTGGGCGTGTCAGGCAGATCGTTCGAAGGCGCCGCATCGAACACATCCGCCATCGCCTGATCCGGCAGCGTTATCGCAAAGCGTCCACACATCCCAAAGCCCTCACATGAAAAAGGCGAGGCTGAATGCCTCGCCCTTGGAAAGTGGAACAGCTGCCGCCGCGGATCAACCGGTCAGAGCCAATCCCCGCGGCCCGATCCGATTGCTTGTTCGACATTGGCGAACCCGTCGCGCAGCAGACGTTCGTCCAGTCCGGTCAGAATTTCCTCGACCAGGGACAGACCGCCATAGACCAGTGCCGAATAGATTTGCAGCGCCGATGCCCCTGCGCGGATTTTGGCATAGGCCTGATCCGCGTTGCTGATGCCGCCAACCCCGACCAAGGGAATGCGCCCTTGGGTCAGTTTGGACAATCGCGCCAGAACGCGGGTGGATTTCTCGAACAAGGGCTGTCCGGACAGACCGCCCATCTCGTCCTTATGCTTGCTGCTCAGGCCATCGCGCGACAACGTGGTGTTGGTCGCGATGATCGCGGAGAGGCCAGTCTGGATCGCAACATCTGCGATCTCGGCAAGACCGTCGTGATCCAGATCCGGCGCGATCTTCAGGAAGATCGGGATCGGGCGATCCAGCTTGCTGTTGGCTTCGGTCACGCCGTTCAGCAGTGCGGTCAGTGCCTCGCGCCCCTGAAGGTCACGCAGTTTCTCGGTGTTCGGCGAGCTGACGTTGACAGTCGCGAAATCCAGATGCTCGCCGCATTTGGTCAGAACTTTGGCATAGTCGCTGGCGCGGTCGTCACTGTCCTTGTTCGCGCCGAGGTTCAGGCCAATCACCGCGTTGCGCGGACGCTGTGCCAAACGCTCTGCGGCGACAACCATGCCTTCGTTGTTGAAGCCAAAACGGTTTATGACGCCCTTGTCCTCTTCCAGACGGAACAGGCGCGGACGGGCATTACCAGGCTGCGAACGGGGCGTGATCGCTCCCACTTCGACAAAGCCGAAGCCGACTTTGGCCAGAGGATGCAAGGCGATGGCGTTCTTGTCGAAACCGGCCGCCAAGCCCAGCGGGTTCGGCAGGGACAGGCCCGCGAATTTGGTTGCCAGACGCGGCGAGGTCACGGTCTTCGGACGCGGGGCCAGCCCCGAGGTCAGCGCCTTGAGCGCAAGGCCATGGGCGGTTTCGGGGTCGAAGGACCGGATCGCCCGCATCCCAATCTGTTCGAGAATCTTCATACCATTTCCTCGGGAAAGCAGTGCCCGTCCGGTCCCAGTGGCAGGGGTTTGTGCCACACCACATCCGTCATACGTAGTTCACGGTAGAGGTGCGGGAACAGCGCCCCACCGCGTGATTTCTCCCAGCGCAAGTCGCCATCCATGGTGTCCGTCGTCACCCCGAGCAGGACCAGCCCCTCTTCTCCGGCAAAGTGCTTGGCCGCTGTTTCGGCGGCCTGAACCGCCGTCGAGAAATGGATATATCCGTCAGCCACATCAACCGGAGCCCCGGTCGTGTCGCCTTGCGTTTGCAGAATCGCCCACTCGTGGGCCCGAAATATCTTGTAAATGAGCATAATGCGGTGATGGCCCCTGCAAGTCCCCACGTCAAGTTCACAAAGATGTCGCCAGTTCGACTGTATTGCCCTTAGCATCGTCCCATTAGACTGAGTCGAAAGAAAGGTTTCCCGATGATCCGTCTGTTCAGCACCTGCGCTGCTCTGGCCATTACCGCCTCTGCGGCCTCGGCCGATTACGCGCTGACGATCCTTCACACCAACGACTTTCATGCTCGTTTCGAACCCATTAGCAAGTATGACAGCGGTTGCTCTGCCGAAGACAATGCCGCCGGCGAATGCTTTGGCGGCAGCGCCCGTCTGGTCACCGCCGTCGAAGCGGCCCGTGCCCGCAACGAAAACACCGTCCTGTTTGATGGCGGCGACCAGTTTCAGGGCACCCTGTTCTACACCTATTACAAAGGCAAACTGACCGCCGAGATGATGAACAAGCTCGGCTATGACGGTATGACCGTCGGCAACCACGAATTCGACGACGGCCCCGAAGTGCTGGCCGGCTTCATGGATGCGGTCGAGTTCCCCGTGCTGATGTCGAACGCCGATGTCTCGATGGAACCCGCACTCGCGGGCAAGCTGCAGAAATCCACCGTGATCGAGCGCAACGGCGAGAAGCTGGGCCTGATCGGCCTAACACCCCAGAACACCGACGAGCTGGCCTCGCCCGGTGACAAGGTGATCTTTACCGATCCGGTTGATGCAGTTCAGGGCGAAGTCGACAAGCTGACCGCCGAGGGCGTGAACAAGATCATCGTCCTGTCCCACTCTGGCTACGCGGTGGACAAGCGGGTTGCCTCGGAAACCACCGGCGTTGACGTGATCGTCGGCGGCCACACCAACACCCTTCTGGGTGACATGGACGGTGCCGAAGGCCCCTACCCCACCGTGGTCAACGGCACCCAGATCCTGTCGGCCTACGCCTATGGCAAATTCCTTGGCGAATTGAACGTTGTCTTTGACGACGAGGGCAACATCATCTCGGCCAACGGCGCTCCGATCATCATGGACGCAGCCGTGACCGAAGACGTCCCCACCGTTGAGCGCATTGCCGAAGCCGCGCAGCCGCTGGAAGAAATCCGCAACAAGGTCGTCGCAGAGACGGCCGAAGCCATCGATGGCGACCGTGGATCGTGCCGCGCGGTGGAATGCCAAATGGGCAACCTCGTGGCTGATGCGATGCTCGACCGCGTGAAGGATCAAGGCATCCAGATCGCCATCCAGAACGGCGGCGGCCTGCGCGCCAGCATCGACGCTGGCGAAGTGACCATGGGTGAAGTTCTGACTGTTCTGCCGTTCCAGAACACTCTGTCGACCTTCCAGGTCACCGGTCAGACCATGATCGACGCGCTGGAAAATGGCGTGAGCGAGATCGAAGAAGGCGGCGGACGTTTCCCTCAGGTTGCGGGCATGAGCTTTGCCTTTGACGCCAGCGCAGAGCCGGGCAGCCGTATCAGCGATGTGATGGTTGGCGGTGAACCCATCGACCCTGCTGCGACCTATGGGGTTGTGTCTAACAACTACGTGCGCAACGGCGGTGACGGCTACAAGATGTTCCGCGATGCGGAGAACGCATATGACTTCGGCCCCGATCTGGCAGATGTCACCGCAGAATATATCGCTGCCAATGCGCCCTATACGCCCTACACCGACGGCCGCATCAGCGCGAAATAAGATAAAGCGTGCGGGGCCGCGCCCCGCACTCATTTTTGGTCAGGCCACTTCCTTTGCGGAAGTGGCCTTTCTGTTTGAGTATTTAGACAAAGCAGAAAGAGGCTAAGCCGCGCTGCGTTCCAGCGCAGGATAGCGCAGGCCGAGGGTGATCCCTCGGGCGACGAAGGCGATGTTGAATGCCAGCCAAAGGCCGTGGTTTTCGAAGTATGGCACCAGAGCGAGTAAGCAGACAACATAG
>CAXQKF010000172.1:0-22505 GCA_964224285.1 Donghicola sp.
GCTACTTTGTGGCGATATGCGAATTCAAGAACCTGTCTCACGCCGCCGATTTCTGTAACACGGCGGCTTCGGCGCTGAGTCATCACGTTGCCGCGCTAGAGGCAGAGCTGGACACCAAGCTGTTCACCCGCAAACCCCGCGGGATGGAGCCGACCGCCGCTGGCCTGAAGCTGCTGGAACACGCGCAGTTCATCCTGTCCGCGTTCGAGGCCGCAGAATCCGACGTAAAGCACGGCCATGCCGAGATTTCGGGTCATACGGCGGTTGGGATGCCGTTTTCGGTGATTAGCGTGATCGGCGGGCGGTTGATGCGGCAGGTGATCAATGATCTGCCCAAGGTGCGCCTGTTGATCCGCGAGGGGCTGTCGGGCGTGACGTATAACGCCCTGCGCATGGGCGAGATCGAGTCCGCGCTGATTTTCAACCCCCCGCCAGACAGCCAGACCCTGCGCACCCCCCTGCTGGAAGAAGAGCTGTTCTGCATCGGCCAGCCCCATCTGTTGGGGGACAGTCCCGATCCGATCCGGTTAGAGGATATGTCCGATCTGCCCCTTGCCCTGCTGCAAAGCGGGTCGCTGTCGCGGGCGCTCGTGGACCGCCCCGCCGAACTGGCGCGGCTCGAGGCTGGGGCGCTGATCCAGCTGGCATCCATCGCGGGCACCCTGAGCGCGCTAAAAGAAGGACTGGCCTGCACGCTGGCCCCCAAGGTTCTGGTCAGCGACGAACTAAAAAGCGGCGAGCTTGTGGCCCGCCGCGTGATTGATCCAACGCCCGTTCGGACGCTCTATCTGGTGTCTTCGCTAGAGGCGCGGCCTACCTTCCTGCGCGAACGGATCGCGGGGATCGTGACATCGCTGGTCCAAGAGGCCGCAACGGATGGTTCATGGGAGGGTGCGCGCCCGATCAGCTGAACTCTGCGCGGAAGCGGTGCATGTTCTGCACATAGGTTTCGGCGGATTGCGCCAAACCTGCGGCGGCGGTGTCGTCCAGCGTGCGCACGGCCTTGGCCGGAGCGCCGACGATCAGGGAGTTGTCGGGGAAAGACTTGCCCTCGGTGACCAAGGCGCCGGCCCCCACGATGCAATTCCGGCCGATCTTTGCGCCGTTCAGGACCGTGGCCCCCATGCCGATCAGCGAATTGTCCCCGACGGTGCAGCCATGTACGATGGCCCCGTGCCCGATGGTGACATTCGCGCCGATGGTCAGGGGCGATCCGGGGTCCGAATGCAGCACGGCCCCTTCTTGGATGTTTGTGCGTTCGCCAATGCGGACGGGTTCGTTATCGCCGCGGATGGTGGCGGCGAACCACACGCCCACATCGCGCCCCAGCGTGACATTCCCGATGACATAGGCATTCGGCGCGACCCAAGTGGCGGCGGGATCATAGGTGGGGGTCACATCCCCCAGCGGACATACGGGCATCCGGTGTCTCCTTTGGTTTCAGGCGTTGACGGGGGCAAAGCTGTTGGGGTGCGCGGCCTCGAACGCGGGCAATTCGGCAAAGGCCCGCTGGACGGCCAGACAGCGCGGCACCCCCTTGAGGTCCACGCCCCAGCGCATCGCGTTATATAGCTGGGGGATCAGGCACAGGTCAGGCAGCGTCGGGGTGTCGCCCATGGTAAAGCGGTGCCTTGGCATCTGCGCCAGATGGGCCTCGTAGGCGATCAAGCCCTTGGAAATCACGTGCAGCACCCATTCGAGCTTGGCTTGTTCACCGGCCAAGGCCTCGATCCGTTGCAGGATCGGCAGGTTCCCCAAGGGATGCATGTCCGCCGCGATGATCTGGGCCAGTGCACGGGCCTGCGCGCGCATCGCCGCGCCTTCGGGCAGCAGGGCGGGGCCATCGCGGGTTTCGTCCAGATATTCGATGATCGCCAGTGATTGCGTCAGGCGCAAGCCTTCGATCTGTAGCACCGGCACAGCCCCCATGGGGTTGCGGGCCATGTGGGTGGCGCCCCTTTGTTCGGCCTCTACCAGATTGACGGGGTGGGACAGGTACTCGACCCCCTTGATCGCAAGGGCAAGGCGCACGCGATAGCTGGCCGACGACCGCCAGTAGTCAAATAGAACGGGAAGGTCGGACATGGCCGCAACCTCCTTTGGCTATGAATGGGAATGGGTGTCGGGCGGTTAGCCCGCGATGAAGATGTCGCCTGCGGCTTCGGTCACGGGCACAGGGTCAAGGGCGCAGTTGGACCCCGGCCCCTCGACCCCGCGGCCGGTCAGCAGATCGAACCCCGCATTATGGACAGAGCACCGCAGCAGCGCCCCATCCGCCGAGATCACCTGAGAACTGCGGTAATCCAGCGGCAAGAACTGGTGCGGGCAGGCGTTCACATAGGCCACCAGCCGCCCGCCCTTGCGGACGAGCAGCAGGGGAAAGCCGTTCAGATCGACACTGGCACTGCCGCCCTCTGGCACCTTGGCCGAGGGGCAGATCATTGTCCCCCCGACTGGCGCCGAGGGGTAGGTTTTCCAGATGTCGCTCATTCGCCGTTCCAGACCCGCCGCGCCGGATCAAAGTGGTTGCGCAGGGGCTTCCACACATCGGGGTATTTGACCTGCAAGGTGTCAAGCCCCGCCGCGTATCGGGTCAGCTGCTGGGGGAAGCGCGTCTCGAACATGAAGGCGATGGTGTTGTCCAGCTTCTCGGGTTCCAGCTTTTTCAACGAGGCCCCGTAGAAGGCGTCCGCATCCGGACCATGGGGCAGCATCATGTTGTGGATCGACATCCCACCGGGAACAAAGCCTTCGGGTTTGGCGTCGTAGACCCCTTCGATCAGACCCATGAATTCCGACATGATGTTCATGTGGTACCACGGCGGACGGAAGGAATCCTCGGCCACCAGCCAGCGCGGGGGAAAGATCACGAAGTCGATGTTCGCCGTTCCTGCCTCGCCCGAGGGGGCGGTCAGCACGGTAAAGATCGACGGGTCCGCGTGGTCGTTCCGGATCGGGCCGACGGGGGAATAGTGGCGCAGGTTGTATTTGTAGGGCGCGTAGTTGCCGTGCCAAGCCACCACATCCAGCGGGCTGTGTCCGATTTCACAGCGGTGGAACTGGCCGCACCATTTGACCGTGACGCCGTGGGTGGTGCCATCGCGCTGTTCATAGGCCGCGACGGGGGTCAGAAAGTCACGCGGGTTGGCCATGCAGTTCGCACCGATGGGGCCGCGTTCGGGCACGGTAAAGGCCCCGCCGTAATTTTCGCAGATATAGCCGCGCGCCTGATCGCTGCCGTTCAGCAGCACCTTGTATTTCAGGCCGCGCGGGATGACCACGATCTCGCCGGGGGCGGCGTCGATGATACCCATCTCGGTGAAAAACCGCAGGGCGCCGACCTCTGGCACGATCAGCATTTCACCGTCGGCGTTATAGAAAACCTCGGTGTCCATGCTGGTGGTGACGGCATAGGTGTGGATGGCATAGCCAACTTGGGTCAGCACATCCCCGCCCGTGGCAATGGTGCGCATCCCCTCTAGCCATGTCCCCGCATCCGCCGGAATGGGCGCGGGGTCCCAGCGCATGGGCGCAAGGGGCAGCCCGCTTTCGTCCGCTGTCGGGGCAGAACGGAAATGGGGCAGCTCCACGCGCACCATATCGGAAATGTGCTGCACGGTTGGCCGCATCCGATAGAGCCAAGTGCGTTCGTTCGTGGCCCGCGGCGCGGTAAAGGGCGTGCCCGACAGCTGCTCGGCATACAGGCCATAGGGGCACCGCTGCGGGCTGTTCTGCCCGATGGGCAACGCGCCCTCCAGCGCCTCGGTTTCGAAACCGTTGCCGAAGCCGGGCATGTAGCCTTCGTTATATTTGGCGCGGCTGCCGGTGGTGATTTGGGCGCTCATGGCTCAAGCCTCTTCTTTCAGCACGCCGCGCTGGATCTGGTCGGCCTCAATGGATTCAAACAGGGCCTTGAAGTTGCCCTCACCAAAGCCGTCGTCGCCCTTGCGCTGGATGAACTCGAAGAAAATCGGCCCGATCACGGTTTTCGAGAAGATTTGCAGCAGAACGCGGGTCTGGCCACCGTCCACCACGCCTTCGCCGTCGATCAGGATGCCGTGCTGCATCATGCGGTCCAAGGGTTCCTGATGGCCCTGAACGCGGCGGTGGGACATGTGGTAATAGGTGTCCGGCGGGGCGGGCATGAACTCGATCCCGTTGGCCGCGATCTGATCCACCGAGTCGTAGATCCCTTCGGAGGCAACCGCGATGTGCTGGATGCCCTCGCCCTTGTACTCGCGCAGGTATTCCTCGATCTGGCTGTTGTCGTCGGCGCTTTCGTTGATCGGGATGCGGATTTTCCCGTCGGGAGAGGTCAGCGCCCGCGAGAACAGGCCGGTCTGCTTGCCCTTGATGTCAAAGTACCGGATTTCGCGGAAATTGAACGCCTTGGCATAGAAATCATACCACGTGGACCTGTTCCCGCGCTGCACGTTGTGGGTCAGGTGATCGAGGTAATAAAAACCCGCGCCCTCGGGCTTGGGGTTCACTTCGTCGATCCAGTTGTAGTCGCGGGCATAGCAGGACTGGCCATCGCCGTAGGTGTCGATGAAATACAGCAGCGATCCGCCGATCCCGATCACAGCGGGGGCGTCCAGTGTTTTGTCATCGCCGGTGTATTCCTGCGCACCATAATCTAGCGCGCATTTCAGGGCGTGCTGCGCATCGACCACGCGCCACGCCATCGCGGGCGCACAGGGGCCATGTTCCGCCACAAAGCGGGCGGCGTGGGTGCCCGGTTCGCGGTTGATGATGTAGTTCACATCCCCCTGACGATAGACCGAGATATCGCGGGTCTTGTGGCGGGCGACTTCCTTGAAGCCCATCTTGGTGAACAGGGTTTCCAGCTGGCCAGCCTCGGGGTGGGCGAATTCGACAAATTCGAAACCGTCGGTGCCTGCAACGTTCAATTCGCTAATTGTGGCCTTCGGCGCATTATGGGGAAAAGGACCCATGGTCTCCTCCTTGAAAATATGCGTGGCTCACGTGCCCTCCACGCCCCTCCTGATGCCCCGGCCCGCGGGGTCTTGTGCAGGTCAGAGAATATGTGGGCGCAAGGTTTCTGA
This sequence comes from Donghicola sp., assembly GCA_964224285.1. Classification (GTDB taxonomy): domain Bacteria; phylum Pseudomonadota; class Alphaproteobacteria; order Rhodobacterales; family Rhodobacteraceae; genus Donghicola. Next base: position 5,067 of record CAXQKF010000172.1, read on the forward strand.
AAATTACAGTGTTTTAAATGGATCGTTCTGGATTGTTGAATGATGGGGTGTGTCGGTGGCCCGCCACACAGCTTTTTGGACTTCTGCCATCAGAATAGCCTCGACAATTCCGTTGCCGATCATCTCGGGTAAGTCGCGCTGGATCGACAGTCATTGGCGAGATGAACGCAGGCCAACGGTCGTAAGAAGTAATTCGGTGTGCTGATCGCAAAGACCTCGCCACTCGGATGGCGCTCGGCCTGTCGTCAAAGGCTTATTCCATTCAGTTTTCAGCTTTTGCCGGCGGCGTATTTCGCTTTCGAAAGCTGCACTTTCTTACCAAGGAGCACAGAAGTGAAACTTGCGCTGAGAGAGTGCGTCTGCTGGTAATGATGGAGATACTTAAATCAAAATGTTGCAACTTGGGGTGTATTTGGTGAAAAGTTGCGGGGCATTTCAAAGAGTGAATAAATAGGAATTAGATAGTGACAAAAGTTGGTTATTGGGACATTTCGAGTAATAGTAGTTCGGCATATTTGATCGATGAACTGACTGACAACGGATTTGATGCTGTCGCTCTTACTGGCTTCACATTGGATCAGTTCCAAGGGCTGGATGCGCTCTACTTGGTAAATCCGGAGAACGGTTATATCGGCCTCTCAAATCAGGAGGTTTCCGACCTAAGTACTGCGGTAGAGAACGGGCTGGATCTAGTCTTCTTTGACCGAAATGTTTCGCAAGCTGCGCAGGTTTTGCCTGGAGCGATAGATTTCAGCTTTACCCGATTTAGCGATGCCGCTGATGCAAATGTTGATGTGTATCCCGGTGCGCCAACCAGCTTTACGGATTCATTTAACTTGGCCAATCAAGCGCTTGGCGTGATCGACCAGACACTTAACTTGATCGATCTGGATGTAACTAACTACACACCCACTATTATCGACGATGTTATTTTCGATGGCGGCAACTCATCGAACCATGGCTATGCCAGTCTTGGGACGCTGCCAAATGGTGCTATGCCGCTGCTAACCGATGGGAATGACCACCATATTACCGCCTTCTCTTATGAACATGGGAAGGGAACGGTCTTTTATTCGACGATCCCAGTTGACTACTATTCAGAAAGCACCCGTTCAGCGATCACTCCGGACGAGGTAAATACTCTTGTTGGACATGCGATCGCCCATACGGCGGGTGTGACCGAGGTTGGGCCGGTTCAGTTGACCGAAGAAGAAATTGCAATAGCGACCAGCATTTTTGACGGCTTGTCGGAAATTAAGGGCGCTTTTGACACCTTCCTGTCAGGCCTGCAAGACAACTACAAAGCGGTGACGGGACTGGAGCTCACAATTCCCAAGGCTCTAGGTAACGGTAAGTTTCTGGATTTTGCACAGATCAAGATGTTGGAAAATGCTGATGTCGGTGATCAACTTAGCCTTGATGCCATGTTCGAAGCGGCTGCGAGCCACAACGACAAATTCGCATTTCTGGACAAACTGCTAGAGGCAAAAATCGCAGGAGTCGATTTGACCACGATCGTGGAAAAAGGGGCGCTGGTGCTCGACCTGCTATTTGTAGCGCGCGATGCATGGAAAGGGATGACAGCTGCACTGTCAAATGACAACGAAGAAGCTTTTGGTACGGTTTACGATCTGACTGTGGGCTTGTTGGCCGGTAAGGCAGTGGCTCTAACGGTTGGGTCAACTGCGGTCACGACCGCATCGACCGCGATCGCAGGGGCTGGTGTGGCGTCCGTCATTGCCGTGGGTGGTTTGGCGATTGCAGTCGGTGTGGGTGTCGGTGTGACGGCTGCCGCAATAAACGACAAGTTTGATCTGGTTGAGAACATCACAGATGGTTTCGAGGGGGCGGCGCTTACGCTGACCCAACTTTTCCAAGAGGGAGTCTACGCCACCTGGTTGGATACCTCACCCCGCATCATTACGTCGGAGGGTTTGATCTTTGGCGGGCCTGGCCATGATCAGTTGACTGGTTTGGGTGGTGATGACGAGCTTGTTGGTCATCGCGGCGATGATACTCTGGATGGGGGTGCCGGTGCGGACGAGATGCGTGGTGGCAACGGCGCCGATATCTACTACGTGGACAATGTGAATGATCGTGTGATCGAGATGGCCTTCGACTATGGCGCTTCGGACACCGATACCGTCTATTCCAGCGTTTCGTTCACCTTGCCCCGTGCAACCGAGCAGCTCTTCCTGACCGGAACAGGGGACCTGGATGGAACCGGAAACAAGTGGGACAATACAATCTTCGGAACCCGCGGAGCCAATGAGTTGAACGGCAAAAAAGGCGTGGATGAGTTGTATGGCAAAGGCGGTGATGACACCTTCTGGATGACCAACGACAGCGACCGCGACTGGTTCTACGGGGGAAAAGGAGAAGACACCATCAAGGTTGCCAACCTCCGTTATGGCGCAACGATCAACCTCAAAGAAGGCACAGCATCCTACTATGGTGTGAAGGATGAGGTCGCCGGCATCGAAAATGCCACAGGCGGGAACAAAGCCGACATGTTGATCGGGAACCGGAAGGACAATGTTCTGGTTGGCGGCAATGGGGCAGATTACATTCAGGGGAATGCTGGCGCTGATGTTCTGATCGGTGGTGCAGGCAAAGATAACCTGTATGGCGGTACCGATCGCGCAGTGGATACCTTCGTGTTCGAACAGATCAGTGATGCAAAGAAGGGTCGCAAGCTTGAGAAACTGCACGAGTTTGATCTGAATCTCGACCAGATTGACCTGCGCCAGATTGATGCCAACGATCGGATCTCTGGAAACCAGTCATTCGAATTTTCTGTTGATGCAGAAGCCCATTCGGTCTGGATTGTGTCAAAGCGAAATGGGGATATGAAAGTTCTGGCAGACGTGGATGGCGATGCCAAGGCTGACATGGCATTCCTGATTGATGACCCGTTTGCGTCGGGCAACGCGTCGCCAGCCACGCTCGAGGTTCTGTTTCTTCTGTGAGACTGACAACAATGCAGCGGATGGCATCAGCTGTCCGCTACTTGCTTCGGGAACCGATATTTAGACCCTAGGGTCGGTCACATGCTGTGATTTTGTGTGCTTTTGTTTTTCCAGATTGAGGGGCTTCCCAAAGTAGCGCGTTCATTGCGGCTACATGAGCGAACGAGCCCGCGACTGGAAAAGATACAAGATCACGGCATACATTTCTGGCGTCGAGTGATCATCTGACACCACCTTAGTCCGACCCCAACCTTTGGTCTTCCATGTCGGCCAACGGGTTCTGCCAAGTCATGCTTCATGCGCCTGTCGCAATGCATCCGATCAGTCTGCCGTCAGAGTGCAGCAGCAGCTTGCCTTGCCATTGGCTCGCGCTGATGGGTTCGTCGGTGTCCACGTTGCCCAGATAGATGACCTGCCGAGGTTTCGCGGTCACGGCGGGGGCGGCCATTTGGGCGATCTTGGTGAACACGGGGAAATACAGCAGGCCGACCGCGTTGAAATCCAGTTCGGGAACCGGCGTGTATTCGAAGACCGGCGGCGTCAATGGGGCCGTTCGTGCCGCGCGCGCAGTTTGGCGGGCGGAGGTGTCCAGTTTGATCAGCGTCTCGGGGGCATCGGGCAGGCCGCGCAGGCCCGACACACCGCAGCGCAACAGGCGTTTGTTTGATCCGGTGGGGTCGTGGCGCAGAAAGCAGGTGATCATGCGGATGCAGGCAATTTGTCCCGCCGCCGCTGTGACCACATGCTCTGACCCGATGCGCCCTGCGGCGACTTGATACAGGGCAGACCGGACTTGGGCGCTCTCCCCCAGGGTTGGTGCCCCGCCATAGCTGACCGAGGTCGTGCAAAAGGCCGCGTAGACGCGGTGCCCTTCGGGGTCGCGAAACGCCATGGAGCCGCCGGTGGCTTCGGCAATCAGGCTCCAGTGGCGGTCGCCGCAATCGCGCAGCAGCCATTGCTCGGACAGGCCAAAGGGCGAGAGTTGCGCCATGCCAAGGGTGATCTGTTCCGAGCGTCTGGGGGCAGGGGTGGAGCGGTCCAGCCTGACGACGTTCATGCGGGAACCTGTGCCAGTTGCGCGGCGATCTGGTCGGCGAGGTGGCGGCTGTCTTCTTCGATCCCCAGAAAGCGGCCCGATCCCCACGTGTTCAGCCAGCCAAGCCCGATGAAGTGCAGCCCCTTTTGCGCGGTGACGCCGCGGGTGTAGACCGGCTTGCCCCGTGCGTCGAACACGTCTGCCTCGATCCAGCTGTAGTCGGGGCGGAACCCGATGGCCCAGAGGACAGAGGTGATGCCCGCCGCCGCAAGGTCCAGTTCGGTCCGCTCGACCTGAGGCTGCCAGAGCTTCTCAAAGGGTGGTTCAACAGGCGCATCGATCCCGTTCATGGCGATATAGGCGTCGATCTGGTCGCGGATGCCCACATAGGAGCGGTCCGCATCATCCAGGTTCTTGGCCAGATCGGGCAGGAAGCGAACCTGCGTGCCATCCATATCCGCGAGTGACCCGTAGAGCTGCACGCCCTGTTCCAGATGCCAGCGGCGCAGATCGATCTCTTTGCCGCCGTCGCGGCCCGACATGTAGTGGTTCGTCTGGGTGAGCGCTTTGTGCGGGTCGGGGTGGGTGTCGATGGTCACGCCGTAATGGCCCGCATCGTGCAGCCAATCGGTGGCATCCCGCCCACGGTATTTGCGGGGACTGCGGGGGGCAGGGCCGACGGCCAGATGCACGTCGCGGCCTGCGCGGGTGAAATCCTCCATCAACTGGACGCCCGATTGGCCGGTGCCGACGATCAGCACGCCGCCTTCGGGGAACTGGTCCACGTTGCGGTAATCGACCGAGTGCATCTGGAAAACCTCGGGGGTCAGGTTCTGCGCGTAGTCCGGCTCGATCGGGGTGTCATAGCCGCCGGTTGCGATCACCACTTGGGCGCAGTGCCACGTGCCTGCCGAGGTCTCGACCACATAGCCCTCGCCCGATGGGGCGACGCGGGTGACGTCCACGCCTTCGCGCAGATCGGGCTGGGTCATTTCGGCAAAGGCATCCAGATAGTCGGTGATTTCATCCTTCAGCATGAACCCGTCGGGGTCCGTGCCCCCATAGGCTCCGCTGTAATGGAAATCGGGCAGACGGCATTGCCAGTTCGGGGTGACAAGGCAAAAGCTGTCCCACCGGTTCACCCGCCACGAATGAAAGCGGGCGTGACGTTCCAGCACGACACTATCGATGCCCTTTTGTTTGAGGCACCACGCGACCGACAGACCGGCCTGACCGCCGCCGACAATCACCACGGGGATTTCGCTATGTTGGGTATCTTTCATCGGGGGCCTCATTGGGTGATTTTTAGACAGGTGACAGTGTGGTCCGCGTCCATGTCGAACATGGCGACGCGGGTTTCGATCCGGTCCAGCTGCGCCATCGCGGATGTGCAGGCGAACCCGTATTTCGCCGCCACACGGTTCGAGGCGCGCTCCATCGCGATGCGGGAGCGGGTCAGGAAATCGGGCAGGGGATAGCTGGTGCCGGGGGTGAACAGTTCGGCCACGACCGAGGACGGGGAATACAGCGCCTCTTCGGTGCCGTCAGGCCAGCGGACAGTCCAGGTGGTTTCAGGCATTCGGGCCTCTCAGGTTCAGGTAGGGGGTGGCGGCGTGGTCCCAGAACAAGGCGGTTTCGCCTGCGTCTGTCAGGGTGATGGCAGCGCCATCCGTGATCCGGCCAATGGGGGCCGCATGGATGCCGCGCGTGGTGAAGTGTTCGCAGAGGGTGGCCGCGTTCTCGGGCTTGGCGCAGAGTAGGAAGCCAAAGCTGGGAAAGCTGTGCAGCCAGCGTTCCAGTGGGATGCCGTCGGGCGGCGTGATGGCGGGCAGGTCGATTTCCATCCCCACGCCCGAACATTCGGCCAGCATCAGGGCCGTGCCAATTATCCCTCCTTGGCTGATGTCTTTGCCCGCGTGGGTCAGGCCCAGTTCGGCCAACGTCGGCAATATCTCTAGATCACCTCGCAGGCGCTCCGGCGGGGCGGTGAGCGCGGCGCAGAAGTTGTCGAAATTCCGGTAGCTGCCCCGATGGTCGATGGCCGCAATCAGGATATCGCCAGCGGTGGCGTCAAAGCTGGTGATCAGCGCCTGTGCCCGTCCGAAGACGGATGCGGACAGGCCCAGATCAAGGGCGTTCAGGTTGGTATGCCCGCCCACAATCGGCACACCATAGGCGGCTGAGGCATCGCGCAACCCTTGCAGAACGGGCGCGGCGGCTTCGGCGTTCGGGGCCCAGATGTGATCCACCATCGCCACGGCCCGCCCGCCCATGGCCGCGATGTCCGACAGGTTCACCATCATCGCGCACCAGCCCGCAAACCACGGGTCATCCTTGACGAAGGCGGGGATGAACCCTTCGCCCGCCAGCAGGTCATTGCCCCCATCGCGCGGCAAAGGGGCGGCGTCGTCGCCCGGTTTGCCTGCCGAACCGGCGGTCAGCCCAAGGGCCGCGGTCGCCTGCGCGATGGCGGTTTTGGACCGGATCGCCGGATGCTGGCTCAGGCGTTTGGCAAGGTCGGCAAGGCTCATGGCCGCACCTGCCGGATGGTGGGGCGATGATACCAGCCCGCCACCGGATCGGGACAGGGGGGATAGTGGTTCAGGTCCGCTTGCATCTTCATATGGGGGGTGCCGTGGATCATGACTTCGCCAAGGGGTTTCCAGCGCAGGCGGCGGAACAGGATCACGTTCTGCATCTGCACATGGGCCAGAAAGCGGTCGCAGCCACGGGCGTTGGCGGTGCATACGGCCAGACGGATCAGCTCGGCCCCCAGACGCCCCACGTTGCGAAAGGTCTGATCGACGGCCAGACGTGATCCCCACCACAGGCGCGGGGCTTCTTGGTGAATGCGGACGGTGCCGACGACTTGGTCCGCCTCATGGGCGTAGGTGGACAGGGCCACCAGATGGGTGGCGATCAGGTCAGTCTCGTCGCGATCATGGTCGGGGAAAATGCCTTGTTCCTCAACGAATACGCGGTGGCGCAGGGACGCGGCACCAGTGGCCTCGAACGGTTTACTGGCGGCGCGGATGTAATAGCCGGGGCATTGGAACTGGCGGTGTTCAAGCTCGATCATGCGCTGGCCCTCGCAGGGACTTTCAGCTTTTCGTAGGTTGATAGGGCGGAACACGCGCCGCAGCGCCCGCAGCCTGCCTTCATGTCCGACGACAGGATGCCTGCCTCGGCGATCATCTGGCCGAGGGGGCGCAGGATCGCGGCCATGAAATCCGCGCTGGGGGCGGGGTGGCTTTCCAGCGGAGTGCCGGAGATCGGCACGAACGGGACGACAAAAGGGTAGACCCCCATACGGCACAGCCGTTCGCCCATCTCCAGAATGGCTTCCGGTGTGTCCCCAAGTCCCGCGAGGATGTAGGTCGAGACCTGCCCCCGCCCGAAAACCTTCACCGCCGCCTCGAAGCTGGAGAAGTACTTTTCCAAGGGCACGCTGGCTTTGCCCGGCATGATGCGCTGGCGGACTTCGGGGGTCACGGCTTCCAAATGCATCCCCAAGGCGTCGATCCCTGCGTCGAACATGCGCTGGTGCCACGCGTCATCCTCGGGCGGTTCGCACTGACCCTGCAGCGGCAGGTCCACCACGGATTTGATGGCGCGGGCGCTGTCGCACAGAACCTGAGCCCCGCGATCTTTGCCTGCTGGTGTGCCGGTCGTCAGGATCATGTGCTGCACGCCATCCAGAACGACGGCGGCTTTGGCGACCTCGGCCAGTTGCGCGGGGGTTTTGTGCGCGATGGTGCGGCCCGCGGCAAGGCTCTGCCCGATGGAACAGAACTGGCAGGTTTTCTTGCGGCTCTCGTAGCGGATGCAGGTTTGCAGGACGGTGGTCGCCAGCACATCCTTGGAATGCAGGGCCGCGATATGGCTGTAGGGGATGCCGTCTGCGGTGGACAGCTGATAGAACCGCGCCCGTTCGGGAAAACGGATCTGCGCGACCTCTGCCCCGTCGCGTAGCAGGCGGGATGTGCCTGCGCTATCGGGCTGTTCGGCCAGAAACGGGCTGTCAAAGGACGGCGCTGTGTGGACGGGGATCATCACTGTACGGTCCGCGATGGTGACAGCCTTGTGGTCCGAAGGACCGGCCCCGCCACGGCGGCTTTCTTGCCCCGCGCGGGGATCGACCAGTCGCATCCCGTGGGTTTGCAATTCGTTGATCAGGGTCGCGGTGTCATACATCTTCGTCTGCCTCCTCTGGGGCGGGATCGAGGTCGGTCACATGGCGCGTCAGCGCGGGCCGCATGTCGTGGTTCAGGCTCAGAAGCTCGGGGCGGGCATAGTGGCCGACGCTGTCCATCATGCGTTTGCGCTTGGCGATCAGGCGCATCTCCAGATCGGCAATGGCGATGCCTTCGCCTTCGGTGATCGGGTCGGTCAGATGGCGGCCTTCGGGGCTGATGATGCAGGTCATGCATCCGTCGCGCATGGCCTTTTGCAATTTGGGGTCGGGGTGCAGCGCGGTGATTTGGTCTTCGGTCAGCCAGCCGGTGGCGTTCACCACAAAGCACCCTGCCTCTAGCGCGTGATGGCGCATGGTGACCTCGATCTGTTCGCCAAAAATCGGTCCGACAAGGCTGCCGGGGAAATGACCTGCGTGGATTTCCTCGTGCTGGGTCATCAGGGCATAGCGGGCCAGCGGGTTGTAATGCTCCCAACAGGCAAGGGCGCCCACGCGGCCCACGGCGGTCTCGACGACCTTTAGCCCCGCGCCGTCCCCTTGGCCCCAGACCATCCGTTCGTGATAGGTTGGTGTGATCTTGCGCCGCTTGAGCACCAGCGAGCCATCCGCGTCAAAGATCAGCTGCGTGTTGTAGAGCGAACCATGATCCCGCTCGTTCACCCCCAGCACCACCACAACGCCCCGTTTGCGGGCGGCATCCGCCACGGCCTGCGTCTCGGGTGATGGCACGACAACCGCCTCTTTCATCAACTCCAGATGGGGCGCGCCTTGTTGCACGGGGGGCAGGACAAAGCTGAAGTAGGGGTAGTAGGGCACGAAGGTTTCGGGAAAGACGATGAACTGCGCGCCTTTGTCTGCGGCCTCGGCGATGGCGTTCAGGACGCGTTCGATGGTGCCGGCGCGGCCCGTCAGGTCGGGGGCGATCTGCACGGCAGCCGCGCGGATGGTGTCTGTTCTCATGGGCTTGGCTTTCAAAGCTGGGGTCGGCAGGGGCAAAGCGGTGTGGCCCGCTTTGCCGGTTCGCGGATCAGACGGTCCAAGTGTCGAGGATCACCGCGTTCGCCTTCTTGTGCAGCAGGATGCAGTCCAGCACGTCCTGCGGCGCGATGGGCGTGATGCCGGGAAGCAGCGAAGGTTCGCCATGGCCATAAAGCGCCTGAAGCGCGAAGCGGCAGGCGTAGACCTTGCCGCCTTCGCCCATGAATTTCTTGAGGTTCACGGCAAAGTTCTGATGGCCGGGGAAGGCCTCGTCCCCCAAGGTCGGGAAGCCGCGCTGGATGCCCAAGGTCACACCGGGACCATAGAGCAGGATCGAGGTCTCGTACCCTTTGCGGTTCAGGCGGATGGCGTTAAGGATGTTGACCAGCCCGATCGAGCCTTCGAAGGCGACGGTGTGAAACGTGACCAGAGCCTTCTCGCCTTCGTCGGCTTTGACGTCTTCGAATACCTTTTCCTCGTAGTTGACGAAGAAATCGCCGTCCTTGTGCATTTCCTTGGTGACTTCGGGCATGTGCTAGCTCCTGTCCTTGATGTTGCGTTTGCAAGGTCAGGGTTGGCGCTGCGGATTGTTGGCGGCAAATTGCAGTCTATTTTGCATACAATAAATCTGCGGAATCCGTGAAAACAGGCGCGAGGAATGCACATTTAATCGGCAAAACCAGTCAATATGCATACAGTTTTCCTCGGAATTGGGGCTGTGGGACGCAAATCCGGCAGATTCCGATTCTCCATACAATTTGGGCTTCATCGAAATGCAAAGCCGCGATAAAGGGTCATGCAAACGCCGGAAAGGAAGACCCCATGTACTGGACGCCCCAATCCCTGGAGAGCGGCAAGCCCCGCTACCTTGCCATCGCCGATGCTATCGCCCGTGATATCAAGGACGGGCGTCTGAAGGACGGGATGCGCCTGCCGCCCCAGCGCAAGCTGGCAGACACGCTGGGGATCGATTTCACCACCGTTTCCCGCGCCTATGCCGAGGCGCAGGCCCGCGGCCATGTGGAAATCCACGTGGGGCGCGGCACCTTTGTCCGAGGCAGCGTGGTGTCGAACCGGCCCGATCCGGCGCGCTCCAGCGATGCGGATCTGTCCATGAACATGGCGCCCGAACCCACCGATCCTGAATTGCTGCGCAAGATGGAGGCGGGGCTTGGATATGTCTCGGCCAACCTGATTGATCTGCTGCGCTACCAGTCCCCTGTCGGGGCCGAACGGGACAAGGTCGCGGCCTCGAGCTGGCTGTCGATGCGGGGGATGGTGCCTTCGCTGGAACGGGTTGCGGTGACGCCGGGGGCGCACGCGACCATGGCGGCGATCTTTTCGATCATCACCAAGCCGGGCGATGTGGTCCTGTGCGAGGCGATCACCTACCCCGGAGTGCGCAACGTGGCGGCGCGGTTTGGTGTGACCCTCATCGGGGTCGAGATGGATGGCGATGGCGTTATCCCTGAGGCGCTGACAGAGGCCATCGCGCAGCACCGCCCCAAGGCTCTGTATCTGAACCCGACCTTGCAGAATCCCACGACCCTGACCGTGCCCGCCCACCGGCGCGAGGCGATTGCCGAGGTTATGCTGAAGCACAAGCTGTTCCTGATCGAGGATGACGCCTATGGCTTTATCCCTGCCAAAACACCCGCGCCGATTGCCTTGTCCGCGCCGGAATTGACGTGGCACATCGGCGGTTTGGCAAAGTGCATCGGGGCGGGTTTGCGGCTGGCCTATACTATCGCCCCCACGGCGCGCTGCGCGATGCACCTGTCGCAGGCGATCAGGGCGCTGTCGGTGATGCCGTCGCCCCTGTCGATTGCCCTGACCACCCAATGGATCGAGGATGGCACCGCCGACAGCATCCGCCGCTTTATCCGTTCTGAAAGCGCGGCGCGGCAGGCGCTGGCCGCCGAGGTGTTGGGTGATTTCGATTATCTGTCCAACGAGAACGCCTTCAATCTGTGGCTGACCTTGCCCAGTGGGGCGTCACGGGCGGATGTGGTGGCGCGGATGGCGCGGCGTCAGATCGGCCTGATGCCCTCGGACGCGTTCACGGTGCTGGGGGCGCCCAAGGAGAAAATCCGCGTGGGTCTCGGTGGCGCGATCACGCGGGATGCTTTGCGCGAAGCGCTGCACGGTCTGTCCAACGCGTTGGTGCCGAATACATTCATGGGCTGATAAGTCACCTGATTGTATGGAATGTATGTATCTTGCGTCCTGCGGTGTTGGTTCAAAGTGCCGCACCTTTTGGGGTGCGAGGTTTGATGTGTCTCTCGTGTTGGAATGTAAATAATTGGTAAATATAAACTTATTCTGCTTCCGGCAGGGTTTCTCTGGTTCTCTCCAGTCCAATCAATCCATCGCAATGCGCCCGTCAATCATCTAAATTGACTTGATATGGTTGCAGTCAATCCGTACCAGTCCGGCCAAGATGAATCGCAGACTTCCCGCAAAGGAGACGCGTCATGGCCAATACGGCCCTCTGTCTGAAGCCAGACCAAAGCAATGATCCGAAGCCCTTGGCGACCTATGTCTTTGACCCTTCGGGGCAGCCCAAAGCCCTGCGCGGCGATCATGACGATGCACAGCAAGAGATCACCCTGTGGACTTCGGGCGACGCCTTGGGGATCGCGGCCATGCCCGCCCTTCATCGCGCGATTTGCGACGGGATCGAGTTTCACGGGGCGGGGGATGACAGCGCTTTGCCCGGACCGCACCCCGTGCGCCTTACGTCAGAGCAGAGCTTGGCCCAATGGCATAACCAGCCCGCCGCCTCCGTGTTTCAAGGCACATGGGGTATGGACCGCGTTCTGAGGGCGTTGGACGCAGGGCTTGGCGGTTGCAACATTGTCTCGGCCCACACTGCCTCAACGCAGACGGCCCGTTTTGACCTCGCCAACCCTGAGACCCTGAAGCAAGCGCTGGACGAGGCCGACCCCAACCGCCCCATACTGATCGCAGTGGACAGCATTGGCTGGAACGACGGGGCGATTGCGCCGCTGGGGTGGATTTGTAGCCTTGCCGAAAGGCATGGTGCCCACGTCATTTTGGACGACAGTCTTGGCATCGGTGCGGAGGTGAAAGAACTGAAATCGGGACGCATTGCGCTGGTCTATCGCGCCGGATCGCTTGGGATTCCTGTGGGTTATGTCACTGGTCAGGCGGTCTTGGTGCAGATGGTTTCTGCTCATTGCGCGTCAGAGGGGGCTTTGGCCGTGCCTCTGTTCCTGCTGGATGCCTTGCCGAGGGCTGTTACTCTGATCCAGAACCAAGACGCGGCGCGGGCCAAGCTGCGCGATGTGGCAGATGAACTGCGTGCGGCGCTGTCCTATGTCGGGGTGCCTGTGGTGGATGCGGCGTCCCATATCGTTTGTGTTCCGGTTGGCAATCTGCGCCAGACCCGTCTGGCCGCCAGCTTGTTGCGGGATCACTACGGGATCGAGGTCACTCCGGTCGAAACGGCGGGGCAAGAGCATCTGCGGATCATTTGCTCTGTCCATCACACCTCTGACCACATCGAAGCACTGTCGCTGGGACTGGAAACCATCGCGACCGAATTGGGCTGGCGGGCCTGAAGAGAGGATGACCCCCATGGCGAACGAACACACAAATACCGATCGCGATCTGAAAACGGCGTTGATGCACGGGATGCGGCTACGCTGCCCCTGTTGCGGCGCGGGCAAGCTGTTTCGCGGATACCTGAAAGTCGCAGAGCGGTGTCACGAATGCGGTCAGGATTTCACCCCGCAGCGGGCCGATGACGGGCCGGCCTATGTGGTGATCCTGTTGATGTGCCACATCATGGGCTTTGTCATGCACCTGACGTTCGAAGGGTTTCGGGAGGATCCGCTGACTTTGGCCCTGATTCTGGCGGCGGTTGCGATTTGCGCCTCGCTGGCGCTGTTGCCGCCGGTCAAAGGCGCTTTTGTTGCGATCCAATGGGCCAAACGGATGCACGGCTTCTAGAAGAGAGGATCAGATCGGCTGAGGTGGGGGAAATAAAAAAGGCGACACACAAGGGAGGAGGAGATGTGTGCCGCCTGAATTTTCAGATGACCTCAGGGAGGAGGAGAGAGGCCATCTGTAATTAAGATGGCTTATTCCGTCCGCCGGATCAATAAATTTTGCTGCAATGCGGCAATGCATTTGCAGCATGGCTCGATATTGATGAAAAAATGTGCGTTTTCGCCTCAGGTTTCTTGGGTGATCTGAGGTAGGAAAAGTCCGCGCCGTTGGCGCCCCTGCATCTAACCTCTTGATATAGATGCAAAATGAGGCCTAAACGCGGATTTTGGGTTGGGACGGGGTTAGTCCGCCGCAGTGGCTTCGATTTCGAACATCAAGCCCGGAACAGCGAGTCGCGTTACCCCCAATAGGGTCATCGGTGGGGCGACCTGCGCTGCGCCGAACCGCATTCCCATCAGATCGAAGTTCTTGAGCGCCTCGTCCACGTCCGTCGTGTAGATGCCAAGTTTGATGACATTGCTGAAATCCATGCCGGCCCCCTGCAAGACGGCCTCCAGATTGTCGAGGGCGAGGCTGATTTGCGCACGCATATCATCGGGATGTTGGGGGGCGCCATTTCCGTCCACCGCAGTTTGCCCTGCGCAGATGACTTGGCGCTTGGCGCCTTCGATGACCTCGGCCTGATTGTAACCCAGCTTGATCGACCAGTCCCAGGGGTTCACGGCAGTGCGTTCCATTGTGCAATCTCCTTGATTTCGTTTGCTGAAATCGGGATAGCGCGAAACAGTGCCAAAAATTGTCACCATTTGTGTTAGGGTGGCGACATGAACATGAGATTGAGACATGACACCATCGTGCGGACCCTGCGCCGCAATGGGACCTCTACCGTTGACGCCTTGGCCGAGGAGGTCGGCGCGTCGCGGCGCACCGTGTTGCGCGACATCAGCGCCCTGCGGGACGAAGGCTATGTGATCCATTCCGACGTCGGGCGCGGAGGCGGGCTCCAGCTTGATCCGCAGTCGATGCAGACGACCGCGAGGCTGTCGGTCCAAGAGGTCTTTGCCCTGCTGATCAGCGTTGCGGCCATGAGGGCGGCAGGAAATCTGCCATTCTCGGGGTTGGCGGACGCGGGGCTGGCCAAGATCGAGAAAGCATTGCCCGCGGACAAGGTGCGGGGCCTGCGTGCTTTTCTGGACTGTTTGCACGTGGGCAAGCTGTCACCTCTGCAAGACCTGTCGAATATGGGCGAAATGGACGCGGATTTGCTGCCCGTGTTCGAAGAGGCATTCCTCGGGCAGCGGTTCATCCGGTTCACCTATCGCGATGCAAAGGGGCGGGAAACACAGCGTGAAGTTGAACCGCAGGCAATGCTGATCCTGCCGCCCCTCTGGTATCTGGTGAGCTGGGATCCCCTGCGCGAGGATTTCAGGCATTTCCGCATGGACCGGATCAGCCAGCCCGAATGCATCGCGGACCGTTCCTTTCGCCGCAGGCACGTGCCCTTCGAAGATGACGTCTGCCCCTACGCGGATTTGCCGAAGTGAAATCAGGTGGGGTGCCCCGAACCGGGCCTTATTGTTCCGCAGATCGGCAGTTGGCGATCCACATTTGCTTGGATCGGATGTGTGCGATGGAGATGCCTTTGGCGGACGTGGATGGGGATTGGAACGTGACTTTCACGCGCCAGTCGCTGTGCAGCGACATTGTCTTGGAGGCTTTCAACAGGTCCGCTTGGTGCCGCTGACAGACTGCGTGAAGGGCGTTGTCATAGATCACCGGTTTTGCCCGAGGCTTTGACGCGAGCACGACCGTCATAGAGATCGTGCGATCCTTGGGCAGGTCCGAACTGACTGGATACATGACCCGCGTGACGCGACCGGTAAAACCAGGCCAATAGGTGTGCTCGCCACTGGCCGAAGCGGCGGTGGCCAACACAGAGACAACACAACCGAGCGCGATCATTTTGAACATACCAGACTTACGCTTCACCTCGGAAAACGACGAGACTGCGGTGTATTCGGGAACTTGGACCATTCTTGGGCGAAACCCGTCCAAAGCGGCAAGGCTGCCTTGCCCTGCCGCTTGGTCCGCTATTCTGCGGGAACTTCAGAGGGTTGCGCGGGGATCAGCGTCCAAGCCGCGATCAGCGAGAGCACCAACAGGATGGCTCCGGTGGTCATGGCCGCGTGGTAGCTGGCGGCGAGGTCCTCCCCGCCAAAGACCGCCGCCGCTGCGACCAGCAAGGCCAGACCGAACGACATCCCCATCTGGTGCGCCACATTCACGAGGCCGGACGCGGCCCCGGCATCCTCGCGGCGGGTGCGGGCGATGCCGCTGGCGGTCAGAGGGCCAAAGCAGAACCCTTGGCCACCCCCGATCAACGCCATCGGCAGGGCGATTTGCAACAGGTAGCTGCCTTCGGCTTGGGCCTGCGCCAGCCACGCCATCCCAGCGGCGGTCAGCGCAATCCCCAGCAGCATTAGCGGACGGTTCCCGAACCGCTCGGTCAGGCGGGGCACTTGGGTGGCGGTGGCAAAGTTCACCAACGTCATCGGCAGGAACCCCAGACCCGCTTGCAAGGGGGTAAACCCGTCCACATCCTGCATGAATTGGGTCGAGAAAAAGAAAAAACCCACCATCGCCGCCAGATAGAGAAAGCGGGCGGAGTAGGCCCCGATCCGTTCGCGGTCGTCGAACAGGCGCAGGGGCATGATCGGCTGTGCAGCGCGGGCCTCGTGCCAGAAGAAGATCGCAATCACGATCGCACCAACGCCCATGGCCACAAGCGCTGGACGATCAGACCAGCCGTTCTCCGAGGTTTCCAGCACGCCCCAGATCAGCGCCCCCACACCCAGCGTCGAAAGCCCAGCCCCAAGCGCATCGAACCGGCCGGGCTGAGGGGTGGTCTCTTCGACGAAACGCGCCCCGAGGAAGATCATCGCCAAGCCGATCGGCAGGTTGATAAAGAACCCGACGCGCCAGGAAATCGTCTGCGCCAGTCCGCCCCCCAGAACCAGACCCACCGCAGCGCCAATGCCCGCGGTCGAGCCATACCAAGCGGTGGCGCGGGTGCGCTCTCGGCCCTCGGGGAATGAATAGGACAGCAGGGCCAGTGTTGACGGTGCTAGGATCGCCGCGCCAAACCCTTGCACCCCGCGAGCTGCGATCATCCAGCCCGCGCTTTGGGCCAGGCCGATCATCACAGAGGCGGTGGTAAAGATCACCAGTCCCGCCTGAAACGTCTTGCGGCGGCCCAGAATGTCTCCGGTCCGCGCTCCAAGCAGCAAGAAACCTCCGAACGCCAGTGTATAGATCGACTGCACCCAGCTGAGTTCGGCCGTCGAGAAGCCGAGGTCGGATTGGATGTTTGGCAGGCCGGTGATGACGATCGAGGTGTCGAGAATGATCATCAGGTAACTGATGAGGATGATGGCAAGGATGGCCATCGGGTTTCGCTCTGGTGCGGTAATCATCTGGTTTCCTTTCAGGCCGCGATACGCAGGCCCAGTTTCCGGCGCAGCGCGGCGGCATGGGTGTTGGCACGAAAGGCGGGGGCACCGCGTTGGAACAGGCGGGCTGTCTCGAGGGGGCCTGTGGACACCGGAACGCAGCGCACGTCGCGGACCAGCTGGCTGACCGTCATCAGAGCCCCCGCGTCATCCGAGGCGAGCGGGACACCAAGGGGCCGCGTTTCACCGTAGCCGTGCCCTTGTTCGATGCAGGTCGCGTCCACTGCCGAGAAACAGCGCACAAGGCGGGCGTCGGGGAACAGGCGGCGGGTCAATTCGGCGGCGCCGGTGTGTGCGGCTTCGCGGCCAGCGGCGGTGTCGTCTGCGGGGTTTGTGGCGTCGATCACAATCCGGCCCGCGAGCGTTTTGCCATGGCTGGCCGCAATCTCCCGTAGCGCGTCAAAGGGCGTGGACAGCAGCACGATGTTGCACCGCGCCGCAGCATCCAGCGTGCCCACCGAAGCTGTTGGCAGCCCCTCGGGCAGATGCTGGATCCGGCTCGGGTGGCGCGAGGCAAAGATCACCCTGTGTCCCGCCTTGGCCAGAGCGCGTCCGACGCTGCCCCCCAGCCAGCCTGCTCCTATAATTCCTACGGTAAATCCCAGAGACACATCGTTCATGGCACTGATCCTCTTGTTCTTCTGGATCAAAGATGCGTCTTTTCAGAATTATTTATTAGCCGGATAATTTCTCTTGGGTTTATGAGAAATTCATATCAATCAGGCGGAAACTTTTTCCGTTTGAGCCAGAAGGTTCAGCAGCGCGGACACCCGAGCG
>CAXQKF010000173.1:0-6824 GCA_964224285.1 Donghicola sp.
ACCGAGTCTTGGTGTGGGACAGTCGCGCCCACCTCGAGCAGTATCCCAGTAGACACCCCATGCAGCACGCACATGATCTGTTGCGGCAGGTATTCGGATTCGATGCCTTTCGCCCCGGACAGCAAGACATCGTAGAAGCCGTCACCGGCGGCCAGAACGTGCTGGCCATCATGCCCACAGGCGGCGGCAAATCCCTGTGTTTCCAGCTGCCCGCTTTGGTGCGCGACGGCGTCACGGTCGTGATTTCCCCCCTGATCGCCCTGATGCGCGATCAGGTGCGCGGACTGCGCGAAGCTGGCGTAGGCGCAGGTGCCCTGACCTCTGGCAACACGCCCGAGGAAAACGACGCCGTCATGGATGCTCTGCACCGCGGCGAAATCAAGCTGCTCTACATGGCGCCCGAACGCCTTGCCTCGATGGGGACCGAGCGTCTGCTGCGCAACGTCGGCACCAGCCTGATCGCGGTGGACGAGGCGCACTGCGTCAGCCAATGGGGCCACGATTTCCGCCCCGATTACCTGCGGATTGGCGAACTGCGGCAGGCCCTGAACGTGCCTCTGGCTGCGTTCACCGCCACTGCCGACGCCGAAACCCAAGACGAAATCATTCAAAAACTGTTCGGCGGGGTCCAACCGACCTCTTTCCTGCGCGGATTTGACCGTCCGAACATTCACTTGGCCTTTGCCGCCAAGGATAACCCGCGCAACCAGATCCTGTCCTACGCCGCCGCCCGCCGTGGCCGCTCCGGCATTGTCTACTGCGGAACCCGCGCCAAAACCGAAGGGCTTTCCAAGGCCTTACGTGACGAGGGCCACCTGTCCTGCCACTATCACGGCGGCATGGACCCCGACGACCGTCGCGACGTGGAACGCCGTTTCCAGCAAGAGGACGGGCTGATCGTGGTCGCCACCGTCGCCTTCGGCATGGGCATCGACAAACCGGACATCCGCTGGGTCGCCCACGCGGACCTGCCCAAATCCATCGAAGCCTACTATCAGGAAATCGGCCGCGCTGGCCGCGACGGTGAGCCCGCCGAAACATTAACCCTGTTCGGCCCCGACGACATCCGCCTGCGCCGCAACCAAATCGACGAAGGACTCGCGCCCCCCGAACGCCGCGCCGCCGACCACGCCCGCCTGAACTCCCTGCTCGGCCTTGCCGAAACCGTCACCTGCCGCCGCCAGTCCCTGCTGACTTATTTCGGCGAAACCAGCGGCCCCTGCGGGAATTGCGACCTGTGCGATCAGCCACCCGAGACATTTGACGGCACCGAAGCCGTCCGCAAAGCCCTGTCCGCCATCCTGCGCACCGGCGAATATTTTGGCTCCGGCCATCTGATCGACATCCTGACCGGCAACGCCACCGACAAGGTGCGCGACCGCGGGCACGACGGCCTGCCGACCTTTGGCGTGGGCAAGGAATTCGACCGCCGCGGCTGGCAAGCCGTGTTCCGCCAGATGATGGGCCACGATCTGGTGCGCCCCGATCCTGAACGCCACGGCGCTCTGCGCATGACCGATCCGGCGATCCCGATCCTCAAGGGCGAGCAATCCATCTCGCTTCGCCGCGACACAATATCTGTCTCGTCGCGACGCCCTGCCATCAAGATGATGGTGTCCGAAGAAGATATGCCCCTGCTCTCGGCGCTCAAGGCCAAGCGCCGCGCCCTAGCCGAAGCCGCCAGCGTGCCCGCCTATGTCATCTTCAACGACAAGACCCTGATCGAGATGGCAGAGCGCCGCCCCTCGAACCTTGACGACATGGCGCGCATCTCTGGCGTGGGCGCGAAAAAGCTGGAGCGTTACGGGTCGGATTTCCTGCACGTGATTAACGGCGAAGCCGCCGCCCTGCACCCCAGCCGCCGCAAACTGGCCGGTCGGAATGCCGCGAACCTCTATGACGCCCTGCTCGAAGTGCAGGCCGAATTGCTGCGCGGGGCCGATGGCATGGATAAGCCGCTCAGCTGTTCGTCCTCGCAACTGGCCAAGATCGCCGAACTGCGCCCACGCGACAGCCAGACGATGGTGCGCTTGCTGGGGGATCGCCGCGCCGAACGATTTGGAGAAGCCTTTCTGGACGTCCTGCGGGAGGCGGGCTAAGTCCGAACCAAAGACCAAGGAGACAGACATGCTGGCAGTCCTTTCCCCCGCCAAAAAGATGGACATGGCGCCCCGCAACGGCGCCACAACCACCCCCGATTTATGGGATAGCGCTGTGGAATTGGCTGGCGTGGCCCGCGATCTGACCGCCGCCGATCTGTCGAAACTGATGCACATCAGCGATGCCTTGGGAAAACTGAACGAAGAACGTTTCGCCAATTTTGGGGAACAGGATCGCAAGGCTGCTGTCTATGCGTTTGCCGGTGACACCTATCAGGGGCTTGAGGCCAAAACGCTGGATGATGACGCCGTGCGTTGGGCCGACGACCACCTGCGCATTTTATCCGGCCTTTACGGGGTGTTACGTCCCCGCGATGCGATTGAACCCTACCGTCTGGAAATGGGCAGCCGCCTGAAAAACCCGCGCGGCAAGAACCTGTATGAATACTGGGGGCCGCGTCTGTCAGAGGCGCTGAATGCCCAAGGTCAGGCAGCGAAAACCGACATTCTGGTAAACTGCGCCAGTCAGGAATATTTCGGCGCGGTCGATCTGAAAGCGTTGAACCTGCGGGTGATCACCCCAGTCTTTATGGAAGAAAAGAACGGAACCCCCAAGATCGTCAGCTTCTTTGCCAAAAAGGCCCGTGGCTCGATGGCACGCTACATGATGGAAAACCGCCTCACGGACCCCGACGCGCTGAAGGCATTCGACCTTGGCGGCTACGCCTATCAGCCGGACTTGAGCGAAGCTGACAAGTTGGTGTTCATTCGCCCCGCGGCCTGAAGCTCTTCTCTTCGCTGATCAATTTGCGCCAGAACCTCTGCCTTACGCAGAGGTTTTGTCAGGTAGTGGTCCGCGCCGGCCGCGATCATCTTCTCGCGGTCTTCGGGCAACGCGTGGGCAGTCATCGCGATCACCGGCGTATGCCCCCAATTCCGAGAGGCCTCTTCGGCGCGGATCGCGCACGTGGCCTCCATCCCGTCCATGCCCGGCATCGAAATATCCATAAAGATCAGGTCTGGCCTGATTTTCGGAAAGAGTTCGACCGCCTCGAGACCGTTGTTTGCAAAGGTCAGTTCGATCCCTGCGGCCTTAACCATCTTGGAAAATACCAGTTGGTTGGTTTTGTTGTCCTCTGCCGCAAGAACGCAGAGCGTCAAGGAGTTGGGGGCTGCCTCGGGGACCGGCGCGGCGACCGCCGTGGGCGCGGTCTCTGCGATATCCTGGAGGGTGGAATAGAGAAATTCACGCGGGATCGGTTTCTGCAAAATCCGTTTGAACAAGTGCTTTGACGGATCATTCGCCGCAGCGCCCGGGTTCGACGACAGCAACACCATTGGCAGCCGAATACCGTCATCCTCGAGCGCCTGCGCCAGCTCCAGCCCATCCATCCCCGGCATTTGATGGTCCGTCAGGAGCACGTCATACCCCTGATCTTCTTGCAAAATAGCCAGAGCCGCTGGCCCGTCTGCGACAGCCGTGACCTCGACCCCCATGAGCGTCAGTTGCTTCTGGATGATACTGCGATGCCCCTGTTCGTCGTCGGCGACCAGAGCCTTCTTGATCCGTTTACCAATCGCCGGCGGGGCACTGATCTCTCCGTTCTCGGGCAAAGGCAGGCGGAACCCGAAACAGGTGCCTTTGTCCGGCTCTGACTCGCACCACAGATCGCCCTGCATCATGTCGATCAGCCGCCGCGTGATCGCGAGGCCGAGCCCAGTGCCTTCGAATTTCCGGTTCCGATCGTCTTCGACCTGATTGAATTCACCAAAGATGTGCCCGATCATTTCGGGGGGAATACCGATGCCGGTGTCCTCGATCAGCACATGGATATTGGATTTGTCCTCGTCCTTGTGGCCCGTCACCCGCACCAAAACATGTCCGGTCTCGGTGAACTTCACCGCGTTTCCGATCAGGTTGGTCAAAATCTGGCGGATGCGCCCCGGATCCCCCAAGAACTGCGTCGGCATGAACAGATCGTAGTCCAGCAACAACGACAGGCCTTTTTCCCGCGCTTTTGGCTGCAAGAGCATCAGTACTTCGTGGATGCAACGTTCCAGATCGAATGCGGTGTTGTGCAGCGCCATCTTGCCCGCTTCGATCTTGGAATAGTCGAGGACGTCGTTGATAATAACCAAGAGCGCCTCGGCGGAGTTGCGGATCGTGTCCACATAGAGACGCTGTTCGTCGTCCAAGTCCGTATCACCGAGCAGATCGGCCATCCCCATCACCCCGTTCATCGGCGTGCGGATCTCATGGCTCATGTTCGCCAAAAAGCTCGATTTCGCCCGTGAGGCGGCTTCGGCCCGAACCTTGGCCTCTTTGAGTTCGGCTTGGGTGCGTTTCCCTTGGGTGATGTCCACGCGCAGGCCGACGCGGCCCCCGTCAGGCGTGGTGTGTTCCAGAATGCGCAGCCAGCGGCCATCGCTCATCTGTTGTTCATGTTCGGTGCCGGTGCGGTGGCGGGACAGGCGTTGTTCGAGCCAGTCATCCTCGTGGCCCAAGGCCTCGGCGTATTGGCCGCGATCCAGGCCGAAACGCAGAATATCCTCGAAGCTCGCGCCGGGGATCAGTGCGGGCGCGGTGTCGGCGTAATATTCGCGGAAGGTGTCGTTGCAGGTGATCAAGCGGTCATCCTGATCGTACAGAATAAACCCGTCGGGCACGGAATGCACCGCCGCCCACAGACGCATCAGATCGGTGATGTTGACCCCCAGCGTCACCATCCCGCCTTGGGGGGTGCGCTGATCGACCAGCTTGATGAATTGACCGTTCCACAGGCGCAGAACCTCTGGCTCCGGCGTCGGGTTTTGCCAGCGCTGGATCATGCGTTGGCACCAATCCGAGGACGTCTCCCCCTGCAGATCAACCGTCCCCTCGAACGCCAAAGCATGGATAATACTGGTGTAACTGACGCCTTCCTGAATTTCGGTCAGCCCGTCAAAGATATTCAAATAAGCGCGGTTGGCCAGGATCAGCCGCGCGTTTTCATCGAACAAGGCAAAGCCGTCCTGCACCGCCTCGATCGCCTGCCACAGGCGCATCTCGGCGACTTCGGCCTTGGTCATCGCAACACCAAGGTCCACCAGAACGCGGCTGTGGTCCTTGCGGATCGTCTCGACCTCGTGGCGGGTTTCAGCAAGGTCGGCGGACAACGCCTCTGCGTGACGGCCAAGCTTGCGATTGGCCGCACTCAGTTCTTCCTGCTTCATCTCGAGCAAGCGTTCCGCGGCCAAGCGCGCGCGTCGTTCCTGAGCCAGTCTGGAGGCCAGATCCATAAGCGATTCCCTGTTCCGATTGCAGGAAACCTGACGGAACAGGGTGAATAGGCCCTTAAAATTCGGGCGGTTTTACCGTTCGATGGCCAGCGCGATGCCTTGGCCGCCGCCGATACACATGGTGATCAGGGCGCGTTTGCCGCCGATCCGCTCTAGCTCGTACAAGGCTTTGACAGTGATGATCGCGCCGGTTGCGCCCACGGGGTGGCCCATCGCGATAGCGCCGCCGTTGGGGTTCACCTTGGCGGGGTCCAGCCCCAAGGCGCGGTTCACTGCGATGGCCTGCGCGGCAAAGGCTTCGTTCGATTCAATCACGTCGAAGTCGTCCACGGTCAGTCCGGTCTTCGCCAGCAGAGCCTGAACGGCGGGCACGGGGCCGATGCCCATGACCTCTGGCCGGACGCCTGCATGGGCGTAACCGATGATCCGAGCGCGGGGTGTCAGGCCCGCCTTGGCCGCGGCATCCTCTCGGGCCAGAACCAACGAGGCCGCGCCATCGTTCAGACCGCTCGCGTTCCCAGCGGTGACAGTACCTCCCTTCTGGAACGCGGGGCGCAGTCCGGCCAGCGTTTCCAAGGTGGTCGCTTTGGGATGTTCGTCGGTGACAAAGGGCACCAGATCCCGCTTGCGCATCACCTCGACCGACACGATCTGGTCAGCGAAATAGCCCGCCTCGATCGCCGCGGCGGTGCGCCGCTGGCTTTCCACGGCAAAGGCGTCCTGATCCTCTCGGGTCACGTTATGCTCGGTGGCGACGTTTTCGGCGGTGATCCCCATGTGGCCGGTGCCAAAGGGGCAGTTCAACGCCCCCAGCATCATGTCCTGCGCCTGCATGTCGCCCATCTTCACGCCCCAGCGGGCGCCGGGAACGATATAGGGCGAACGGCTCATGCTCTCGGCCCCACCGGCCCGCGCAAAATCAGCGTCCCCCAGCATCAGCGACTGCACCGACGAGATAATCGCCTGCACGCCCGACCCACACAGCCGGTTCACATTCATCGCGGGCACCGTGTCAGGAATGCCAACGTCCATCGCCGCCACGCGCGACAGATACATATCGCGGGGTTGGGTGTTGATGATGTGGCCATAGACGACGTGGCCGATCTGATCGGGGGCAATGCCCGCCCGCTCCATCGCGGCTTTGGCGGTGATGGTGCCCAAGGCCGCCGGTTCAATCGCGGCCAGACTGCCGCCAAAGGTGCCAATCGCGGTCCGCGCACCGCCCAAAATTACGATACCTGTCATGGGTTGCTCCTCCCCTCTGGTTGGGGCCAGCCTAACGCCGCGCCCTTTGGCCTGTCACTAAAACGTGGGGTCATGATTTTTATGTCGCAGCGTCACGAGGGGCCGTTTCAGCGGGTTGACTTGCCGCACGCGCAAAGGCTTAGTTCCGCTATGACGGATAATTCCTCCACCCCCGAAACCGAAGTCCTGTCCCTGCTGCCC
>CAXQKF010000174.1:0-4820 GCA_964224285.1 Donghicola sp.
CCGCAACCATCACGTCCGCGTCGCCATCCTTGATCAGACGGGCCGCATCGCCAATGGCGTGGGCGCCGGTCGAACAGGCGGTCACAACAGCGTGGGTCGGGCCTTGGAATCCGAACTTGATCGAAACCTGACCCGAGATCAGGTTGATCAGCGCACCGGGGATAAAGAACGGCGACACACGACGCGGGCCCTTTTCCTTGATCAGAACAGCGGTTTCCGCGATCGAGTTCAGACCACCGATGCCGGAACCGATCATGACGCCAGTGCGCTCGCGCGCTTCGGCATCTTCGGGCTCCCAACCGGAATCCTTCACCGCCTGCATCGCCGCAGCAATCCCGTAAAGGATGAAGTCATCGACCTTGCGACGCTCTTTGGGCGCCATCCAGTCATCGGGATTGAAGGTGCCATCGGTCCCATCGCCCAGCGGAATCTCGCAGGCATAAGTGGTGGCCAGATTGCTGGCATCGAATTTGGTGATCGGGCCAGCGCCCGACTCTCCGGCCAGAATACGCGACCAGGTTTCTTCGACTCCACAAGCCAGCGGAGTTACCAATCCCAAACCGGTGACGACGACACGACGCATACGGCTGCCCTTCCTCGTTAGTGCTTTGCCGCTGTCTACCCCGCAAATCACGTGGGGGGCAAGGGCTTGGCGCACCCGCACCCCCGATTGCCCCCCCCTCAGCCGCACCAATCCGCCGATAGAACGGGCCAAACCACGCCCGTCCATCGAATCGGCCAAACACCAAGCGCGCAAAACAAAAGCGGCGCTCCGATCAGGAACGCCGCTTCCGCAAAAAGGTAAGTCAGTCGGAAATTACTGGTTTGCCGAGATGAACTTAACCGCGTCGCCGAATGTCTGGATGTTCTCGGCTGCGTCATCGGGGATCTCGATGCCGAACTCTTCTTCGAACGCCATTACCAGCTCAACGGTGTCAAGGCTGTCTGCGCCCAGATCGTCGATGAACGATGCACCTTCGCTGACTTTGTCTTCGTCAACACCGAGGTGCTCTACAACGATTTTCTTTACGCGTTCTGCGACATCGCTCATGTCAATTCCTCATCACTTCTTCTGGGCTGTTGCCCGTTTGTTGCCCTCGCCCCGAGGGGTGGACGTCTCTGCCCGACCGGGCGGCTCTTGACCCTACGGCATCTACCGCAGAGCGAACAGCCGACGCGCCAATGGCACCCTCGGCTAAAATCTGCGCCGCCTATAGCACATCACTCAGGCAACGCAAACGCTTTCCACAAGTCCCTCTAGGGAACCTTACAGCATGGCCATCCCGCCGTTGACGTGCAGGGTGGTGCCGGTGACGTATCCGGCCTCGTTGCTCGCCAGATAGAGGGTCGCCGCTGCGATCTCTTCGGGGTTGCCCATACGGCCCGCAGGAATCTGGGTCAGAATGCCCTCTTTCTGCTTGTCGTTCAGCTTGTCGGTCATGGCGGTCGCGATAAAACCGGGGGCAATCGCGTTCACGGTGATGCCGCGCGCAGCAACCTCATAGGCCAGCGATTTCGACATCCCGACCATACCAGCCTTGGCAGCCGCATAGTTGCCCTGACCGGGGTTGCCGGTCGCGCCAACGATCGAGCTGATGTTGATGATCCGACCCCAACGGGCCTTCATCATCCCGCGCAGCACACCGCGGCACAGACGGAAAGTCGAGGTCAGGTTCACTTCCAGAACCTGCGACCATTCTTCATCCGACATCCGCATGAACAGGTTGTCACGGGTGATGCCCGCGTTGTTCACCAGAATATCGACAGAGCCCATGGCCTCGGCCGCCTGCTTGGGCAGCGCATCCACCGCCTCGGCATCGCTCAGGTTACAGGGCAGCACATGGGCGCGCTCGCCCAGTTCCGCCGCCAGAGCTTCCAAAGGCTCCACACGGGTGCCGCTCAGGCCAACGGTCGCGCCCGCTGCGTGCAGCGCCTTTGCGATCTCGCCACCGATCCCGCCCGAAGCGCCGGTCACCAGTACGTTCTTGCCGCTCAAATCAAACATCTCGTTCATCCCTCTCTCGGAACCAATCTTCATCTTGGTCCAAATACCCTGCGGGGGTCCGGGGGCGCAAAGCCCCCGGCGCCGCCCTCAATCACTCGGCCGCAACAGCCGCTTTTACGTCGTCAGGCGTGCCAACAGCCTTGGTCGCCACGGACCGGTCGATCCGCTTGATCATCCCGCTCAGGGCCTTGCCCGCGCCGATCTCCCAGATCTCGGTCACGCCATTGGCGGCCATCCACGCGACGCTCTCGCGCCAACGGACGCTGCCAGTGACCTGCTCAACCAGCAGATTACGGATCAGATCGCCCTCGGTCACGGCCTCGGCACGCACGTTCGCGACCAGCGGCACCGCGGGGTTCTTGATCTCGACCTCGGCCAGAGCCGCCGCCATCTTGTCCGCCGCAGGCTGCATCAGAGCGCAATGGAAAGGAGCGCTCACGGGCAGCAGCAGCGCGCGCTTGGCGCCTTTTTCCTTAGCGATGTCACAGGCACGCTCGACAGCCGCCTTGTCGCCCGAGATCACAACCTGACTGGGGTCGTTATCATTCGCCGCCTGACAAACCTGCCCATCGGCAGCCGCAGCCGCCACAGCCGCAGCGGTTTCAAAGTCCAGCCCCAGCAGAGCCGCCAGTGCGCCCTTGCCCACGGGAACCGCTTGCTGCATCGCATCGCCGCGCAGACGCAGCAGGCGTGCACAATCCTCAACGGACAGAGATCCCGCCGCCGCCAGCGCCGAGTATTCCCCAAGCGAGTGACCAGCAACGAACGCTGCATCGGTCACGGACACACCTTCGGCCTCCAGCGCGCGCATGGCCGCCAGCGAAGTCGCCATCAGCGCGGGCTGTGCATTGGCGGTCATGGTCAGGGTTTCGATGTCCCCCTCCCAGATCAGGCCGGACAAATTCTCGCCCAGAGCCTCGTCAACCTCGTCAAAAACAGCCTTGGATGCAGGATATGCCTCAGCGAGTGCCTTGCCCATCCCGATGGTCTGAGCGCCCTGCCCCGGAAACACGAAAGCGCGTGTCATGGAGTTCTCCGTTTTAAAAAAGTTGCGACAGGTCTAGACGGTCCGGCCCAAACCCACAAGCGCAGGGCACAAACTCTGTGCAGCCGCACAGATTGTGGCAAACTGCCCATACGCTATTTTCCCAAACGGACCCCTCCTCTTATTGACGTTCAGGACCCTTCCATGCCCCTCAGCAACAACGCCACCCATTACGGCGCCATAGCCAAGACCTTCCACTGGCTCGTCGCGCTTCTCATTTTGACGCTGATTCCCCTCGGGATCATTGCAACCGACGCACCCTTTGACACCTCCGAGCAACTGGCACAGAAAGCCTGGCTCTTTTCCCTGCATAAAACACTGGGTGTCACCGTTTTCTTTGTGGCGTTGCTCCGGATCCTCTGGGCGCTCACCCAGCCCAAGCCCGCCCTGCTGAATGCCGACAAGCCCGTCGAGTCGCTCTTGGCTGAAACCGCGCACTGGCTCCTGTATGGCTCGCTGATCCTTGTGCCCCTGACCGGCTGGATCCACCACGCCAGCGCCGAAGGCTACGCGCCCATCTGGTGGCCCTTTGGCCAAACCCTGCCCTTTGTTCCGAAATCCCCCGAACTGTCGCACACCTTCTCCGTGCTGCATGGGATTCTCGAAAAGGTTCTGATGTTCACGATCCTCGCCCACGTCCTTGGCGCGCTGAAGCACCACTTTATCGACCGTGACGCGACCCTCCTGCGGATGCTGCCCGGCTACCCCGCCACCGGCCCGCTCGAGGATAAACACGCCGCCTTTGCGCCGCTGCTGGTGGCTCTGGTGATCTGGGTCGCCGCTCTGGGCACAGGCGCAGGTCTGGGTCTGTTCGCGCAACCCGAACGCGCTGAGGCCGCCGCGCTGGCCGAGGTAGAGACCGATTGGACCGTCACCGAAGGCGAAATCGCGATCACCGTGCAGCAAATGGGCTCTGCGGTCACAGGCCGGTTCGCTGACTGGACCGCGTCGATCGCCTATGACGAAACCGCCGAGACCGAGACCAAAGGTACCGCCGAAGTCACGATCTCGATTCCCTCACTCACGCTGGGCACGGTAACCGATCAGGCGATGGGCCCCGACTACTTTGACGCCGAACTGCATCCGACCGCGGTCTTTACCGCTGATCTGATCACGACCGATGCAGGTAACAGCGCCGAAGGCACCCTGTCGATCAAGGGCTACGAGCAGCCGATCTCCATGCCCTTTGACCTGACAATCGTTGGTAACACAGCCACCGTCGCAGGCAACGTCACACTGGACCGCCGCAACTACCACGTCGGCGACAGCATGACCGACGAAGGCTCTCTGGGCTATTCGGTCGATGTGGCGATCACCCTGACCGCCACCCGCGCCGCCGAGGGGAACTACCCCCTCGGCCCACATAACCGGACAACAAAAAAGGCGGTCAGGACATCCCTGACCGCCTTTCCTATGTCTTGAACCGTTTCGCGGATCCGCGATTACTCGGCTTTCATTGCCTCGATCGAGATCATGACCTGCACTTCGTCGCTGACGTAAGGCGCGTACTGGCCCATGTCGAAGTCGCTGCGCACAACGGTGGTGGTCGCGTTGAAGCCAACCCAGGGCTTGCCCGCCATGGGGTGATCGCCCATCTGGGTCATCTCTGCGTCCAGAGCAATCGACTTGGTCACGCCGTTGATGGTCAGGTCGCCGGTGATCACGCCGGTGGTCTCGCCGGTGACTTCGATGCCGGTCGATACGAACGAGATTTCGGGCGCTTCTTCTGCGCCAAAGAAATCAGCGGTCAGGAAGTGCTGGGTGCGCTCG
>CAXQKF010000175.1:0-8140 GCA_964224285.1 Donghicola sp.
GCACGCATCGGGATCGCCTGCAGACCCATACGCTCGTAGGTGCGCAGGTAGCTGACGAGGTGACGGTTATAGGCGTGCAGCGCGTCCTCTTTGGTGAGGTCGAAGTTGTAGCCGTCCTTCATGTAGAATTCGCGGCCACGCATCACGCCGAAACGGGGGCGGACTTCATCGCGGAATTTCCACTGGATTTGATAGAGCGTCAGCGGCAGGTCTTTGTAGCTGCGCACGTAGCTGCGGAACACGTCGGTGAACAACTCTTCTGCAGTGGGAGAGAACAGCATGTCACGGTCGTGACGGTCCTTCATCCGCAGCATTTCCTGACCGTAGCCGTCATAGCGGCCCGATTCGCGCCACAGGTCCGCCGATTGCAGGGTGGGCATCTGCATGGGGATGTGTCCGGCCTTGATCTGCTCGTCATGGACGATGTTTTCGATCTTGCGCAGGACTTTGAAACCCAGCGGCAGCCAGGAATAGATACCGGCGCTGGTTTGCTTGATCATACCGGCGCGCAGCATCAGGCGGTGGCTGACGATCTGTGCGTCGGCAGGCGTCTCCTTGAGCACGGGCAGGAAATAGCGGGACAGGCGCATGGAACCCTCGGAACAGTGATTACGTTTGGCAGGGGTTTAAAGCGCATCCGGTCCCTTGGAAACAGCTAAGTCGGGCCAGACCTCGCCAAACGGGCGCTGCGCTTGCATAATCACGCTGCTTCGGCGAAAACCTGACAGACAGACCGGAGGATGACCCATGGCTCTACCTGCAAAGCAACAGGCGAAATATTGGGGAATCGCCGCTGCGATTTTCTTTGTCGTTCTCTGGGTGCTGGGAAACACGCTCTTGCCGTTCTTTGTGGGCGCAGCTGTGGCCTATTTCCTTGATCCCGTTGCCGACTGGCTTGAGGAGCGCGGGCTGAGCCGCGCAATGGCAACGGTCGTGATTACGTTGTGCGCCATTCTGGTTTTTGTCGCCGCCGCACTGGTGGTGATCCCGACGCTGGTCGAGCAAGCGGTCAACCTATTCAAGACCGCGCCAGAGATCATGGATCGCCTGAAGACGAGCCTGAACACGCGCTTTCCCGAGCTGATCGCCAGCGGCAGCCCTGTGCACAATGCGCTGACTTCGGCGGGTCAGACCATTCAGGAAAAGGGCGGCACGCTGCTTCAGGGGGCGCTTTCCTCGGCCGCGTCCCTGCTCAACATCGCCATGTTCTTTGTGGTGGTGCCGGTGGTGTCGTTCTATCTGCTGCTGGACTGGGACAACATGATCGCCAAGATCGACGACCTCTTGCCCCGCGACCACGCCCCTACCGTCCGCAAAATCTTCAACGATATCGACGCGACACTGGCCAGTTTCGTCCGCGGCCAAGGCACCGTCTGCCTGATCCTCGGGGCCTATTACGCGATTTCGCTGATGATCGTCGGTCTGAACTTTGGCCTCGTGGTCGGATTCATCGCAGGCATCGTCAGCTTTATCCCCTATGTGGGTGCGATTGTGGGCGGCGTCCTGTCCATTGGCCTTGCGCTGTTCCAGTTCTGGGGGGACTGGTGGATGATCGCTGCTGTATTCGGAGTGTTCCAAGTTGGGCAAATCCTAGAAGGCAACGTCCTGACCCCGATGCTGATCGGGAATTCGGTCGGTCTGCACCCCGTCTGGCTGATCCTTGCCTTGTCGGTGTTCGGGTCGATTTTCGGTTTCATCGGCCTTCTGGTTGCTGTACCGCTGGCGGCCTCTCTGGGGGTTTTGATCCGTTATATCGCCTCACAGTACAAAGACAGCCGCCTCTACAAGGGCCTGACCGGCAGGGATGCACCGTAACCGATGGCACGCCAGCTAAGCTTTGATCTGCCAGTGCGCCCCGCATTGGGCCGCGAGGACTTCTTTGTCTCGCCCGGCAATGCCATGGCTGTGGCTTTGCTGGATGGCTGGCGCAATTGGGCGGGCGGCAAGCTGGTGCTGTATGGCCCCGAAGGGTCGGGGAAAACCCATCTGGCCCACGTTTGGGCCGAAACAACCCACGCCACTATTCTGAACAGCCGCGATCTGGCCGAACACGATATTCCCACGCTCGCCAAAACCCATGTCGCGATCGAGGATATCTCGGCCATCGCAGGGGACCGCCCTGCCGAAGAGCTGCTGTTCCACCTGCACAATCTGGTGCTGGCCGAGGGCAAACGCCTGCTGCTGACCGACATCCGCCCCGCGCAGGTCTGGGGCCTGACCCTGCCCGATCTCCAGAGCCGGATGCAAGGCGCGCAGTCCATCGGCCTGAAGGCCCCCGACGATGCGCTGCTGACGGTTGTCCTGACCAAGCTCTTTGCGGATCGTCAGCTGTTCCCCAGCCCCGACACGATCACCTATCTTTTGCGCCACATGGACCGGTCATTTTCCAGCGCTATCAAAGTCGTAGCGGCTATCGACAAAACCGGACTCGAACAGAACCGTGCGGTCAATCGCAAGCTTGCCTCAGAGGTGCTGGACAAGCTACGAAGCAAGTAATTCGATCTGATATTACACCAGAAGGACTTCTGAACGTGGACGTCGTTGATTTCTTGCACGCTGGCTTTTCAGAGCCCATCGAACTCCCCGCCGAAGAGATCGAAGGCCCCAAGCGCCTGTACAACCGCGAACTCAGCTGGCTGGGGTTCAACATGCGCGTCCTCGAAGAGGCCGAGAACCCGCGTGTCCCCCTTCTGGAACGTCTGCGCTTCTTGTCGATTTCCGCGACCAACCTCGATGAATTCTACACCGTCCGCGTGGCCGGCCTGCGCGAGCTGAAACGCGAGGGCAACACCACCCCCGCTCAGGACGGCCTGACTCCGTCCCAACAGCTGAAGTTGATCGACTCGGACGCCCGCGACCTGATGGATCGCCAACAGAGCGCATGGCGTGATCTGCGCGCCGAGATGGAGCAGCATGGCCTGACCATCCACGACCGCACCTCCCTGACCCAAGAGGACCAGACCTATCTGGCAGACGTCTTCCTCAATCAGGTCTTCGCGGTTCTCTCGCCTCTGGCCATCGACCCCGCGCACCCCTTCCCGTTCATCCCGAACACCGGTTTCTCGCTGGCCCTGCAACTGGAGCGCAGCCGCGACGGGAAAACCCTGCACGCCCTGCTGCCCATTCCCGCGCAGGTGCCGCGATTCACCCGCCTGCCTTCGGACCCCGAGCAGTTCCGGTACATCCCGCTTGAGGAACTGCTGCTCTTGCACCTGAACCAGCTGTTCCCGGGCTACAAGCTCAAGGGGCACTGTACTTTCCGGGTGCTGCGCGACAGCGATCTGGAAGTCGAGGAAGAAGCCGAAGATCTGGTCCGCGAATTCGAAAGCGCCCTGAAGCGTCGCCGCCGCGGCGAAGTGATCCGGATGAAGGTCTCTGCCGGTGCGCCCAAGAATCTGCTCGGCATTATCATGCGCGAGTTGCACCTGAGTGACGAAGAGGTCATCGAAGTGGACGGGGTGATCGGTGTATCCGACCTCAAGGAACTGGTGATCGACGATCTGCCTCATCTGCTGTGGCCCAGTTTCACGCCCCGCGTGCCCGAACGTGTGACCGACCACGACGGCGATATCTTCAAGGCGATCCGCCAGAAGGATATGCTGCTCCACCACCCCTACGAGACCTTCGACATGGTGGTGCGCTTCTTGCAGCAGGCCGCACGTGATCCGAATGTGGTGGCGATCAAGCAGACCCTCTACCGCACGTCCAAGGACAGCCCCATCGTCGAGGCCCTGTGCGAGGCCGCCGAGGATGGCAAATCCGTCACCGCGCTGGTCGAACTCAAAGCCCGCTTTGACGAGGCCGCCAACCTCCGCCAGTCGCGCCGACTGGAACGAGCGGGCGCCCATGTGGTGTATGGTTTCGTGGACCAGAAAACCCACGCTAAAATCAGCACCGTGGTCCGCCGCGAAGGGGACCAGCTGGTGACCTACAGCCACTTTGGCACCGGCAACTATCACCCCATTACGGCCAAGATTTACACGGACCTCAGCCTCTTTACCTGCAACCCGTCCATCGGGCGCGATGCGGTCAAGGTATTCAACTACCTGTCCGGCTATGCGATGCCCGAGCATCTGGAAAACCTGTCGATCAGCCCCACCAACATGAAGGCTGACCTGATCCGAATGATCGGAGAGGAAGCAGAGAACGCCCGTGCCGGGCGTCCTTCGGGTATTTGGGCCAAGATGAATTCACTGATCGAGCCCGATGTCATCGACGCGCTCTACGAGGCCTCGCAGGCCGGTGTGCCGGTGTCACTGGTCATCCGCGGCATCTGCGGCATTCGTCCCGGTATCAAGGGCCTGTCCGAGAATATCCGCGTGAAATCCATCGTGGGACGGTTCCTCGAGCATTCGCGGATTGCGTGCTTTGGCAATGGTCATGCCCTGCCATCCCGTCAGGCGCGGGTGTTCATGTCGTCCGCCGACTGGATGGGCCGCAACCTGAACCGCCGCGTCGAAACCCTGATCGAGATCGAGAACCCCACGGTCAAAGCACAGATCGTCGATCAGATCATGGCCGCCAACATGGCCGACGTTGCGCAAAGCTGGGTGATGGGCCCCGATGGCAAGTTCCAGCGCGACCAACTCGAAGAAGGAAAGTTCGCTTTCAGCTGCCACCGGTTCTTTATGGAGAACCCCTCGCTCTCGGGTAGGGGGTCTGCTGGCGCGGCTGACGTACCGAAACTAACCCATACTGGCGATTGACCTCGGTGGGCGGTTTGACCAAGGTGCCTCGGAACAGAACTTTGCAATTTTTGGGTTCGAACCAATGACGACCAGCCAGCCCCTGTTTGGTGACCACGCAATCTTTGCGCGGCCTTTGATCGTAGATCCTCAGGCGCGCGCGCTATCCAAGGTGGGCGTTGTCGATATCGGATCGAACTCGGTGCGTCTGGTCATCTTTGATGGGGCGGCCCGTAGTCCGGCCTATTTCTTTAACGAAAAGGTCATGTGCGGCCTCGGCAAGGGCTTGTTGGAAACCGGCATGCTGAACCCCGAGGGCAAGGTCAGCGCCCGCGCCACCCTGCACAGGTTCCAGGCCCTCGCCCGCAGCATCGGGTGTACGCCGCTGCATGTGGTCGCCACCGCCGCCATGCGCGAAGCCAAAGACGGCCCCGAGTTCAAAGCCCAGATCGAAGCCGAAACCGGCATGACCATCCACGTGGTTGACGGCACCGAAGAGGCCCGCCTGTCCGCCCAAGGCGTACTGCTGGGGTGGCCCGGCGCCTACGGTCTGGTCTGTGACATTGGCGGCTCGTCCATGGAACTGGCCGAGATTCGCAGCGGCAAGATCGGCAAATGCGTGACCTCGCCCCTTGCGCCGCTGAAACTGCAGGACATCGAAGGCGGCGCCAAAGCCCGCCGCGCCCATATCGAAGAGACGCTCGACCAACTGCTCGAGGAACTGGGCCCACAGCACGACCGACTGTTTCTGGTGGGCGGCAGCTGGCGCGCCATTGGCCGCATCAACATGGAGCGGATGAACTATCCCCTTCACGTTCTGCACGAATACCGGATGACCTGCCCTGAATTGATGGACACGCTAGAGTTCATCAAGAACCACGAAGATCTGGAAGGTCTGCGCAAAGCCTGCAGCATCTCCAGCGCCCGTATGGCTCTGGTGCCCTTGGCCACCGAAGTCCTTGAGGCTCTGGTGAAACGGCTTGATCCCCATGACATCGCGATTTCCAGCTATGGCATCCGCGAGGGGCTTCTCTATGAACAGATGCCTCAGGATCTGCGTGATCGCGACCCCCTGATCGAGGCCTGCCGGTTCTCGGAAATCAAGGACGCGCGGATGCCCGGTTTCGGGAAGATCCTGTACAGCTTTATCTCGCCCCTGTTCCCCGGCATGGCGCCAGAACGCGCTCGGATCATCAAAGCGGCGTGCCTTCTACACGATGTGACGTGGCGGGCGCATCCCGACTACCGCGCTGAAATCTGTTTTGACAACTCGACCCGCGCGAACCTCGGGGGGCTGTCCCACAGCGAACGCATCTACATCGGTCTTTCGCTGCTCTACCGGTACAAAAACAAACCCAGCGCGAACCAGTTCGACCTGCTCGCCCCGCTGCTCTCCGAAGAGGAAACCCGCGAGGCAGAGGTTCTGGGCAAAGCGATGCGTTTTGGCGCGATGCTCTGGATGCACAAGGACCGCGCCCCCGGCAAGTTCAAGTGGAACCCCGAGACCAAGGAGTTGAGGCTGATCCTGCACAAGGACGCAGCCGATCTCTACTCCGAAGTGGCCGCCGCACGCCTCGACTCTCTAGCCAAGGCACTGGACGCGACCCACGAAGTCATCGTCGACGATTAAATGTCTGTCGGCCCTTCGGGCATGACCAGAGGTGGCCGCGAGGGTTCGGTCAGCGGCTCCTTGTGACGCAAGATAATATCCCCGTTCGGCAGTTTTTCAGGGGCTTGGTAATCGTTCAGATCCCCGATCTTGTCCGCCAGATCCCGCAGGGCCGGTCCCATCGCCTCGACCCAGTCGCGCATCTCGGGGGCCATCTCCCGCGCTTTGTCGCGCAGGGCGCCAGCCTTGTCCTTCAGGTCACCGACCGTGGGATCGACCTCTTCGCGCAGGCCTTCGAAATTCATGCCAAAGCCACGCTGCATCCGCTCGAAACCGCTTTGCGGTTCGGCAGGTTCGATCAACGGCTCGTCTTGCGCCAAGACCGGCACCGGCAACAGCATCAGTGCCGCAATCATGAATGTCTGTCTCATGCGGTAAAACATAGGGTCGACCCTCGTCCAATCCAGAGGCTCAGAGGCCCCGCTCTGTGCGAATGGTCTCCCATGCGCGGTTGATCGCCTGCATCCGGCCCTCGGCCAGCTTGATCGCCTCTGGGGGAACACCGCGGGCCATCATCCGGTCGGGATGGGACTCGCGGACTGCTGCACGCCACGCCGAACGCACCTCGGCATCCGTTGCATCAACAGAAACCTCCAGCACGTCGTAGGGATCAGCCTCTGCCCCCGGCACAAACCGCGCTTTCAAAGAGGTAAAGCGTCGCTCGTCCAATCCCAGAATGTCCGCCACACGGCGCAGGAAAGCATCTTCGGCCGGATGATAGGTCCCGTCCGCCATCGCGATATGGAACAGGCCCTCCATCAGATCACACAGCGCACTAGCCTCGGAATCGAACATGGCCCGAATGCGTTGGGCATATTCCTCAAAGCCAGTGACGTCCTGCCGCGCCAGATTGAACAACTTGGCCGCATTCGCCTCTTCGGACGGATCGATATGGAAAATCTCGCGAAAGGCAGCCACCTCGTCCCGCGTCACCAGCCCGTCAGCTTTGGCCATCTTCGCGGACAAAGCGATCACAGCGATGGTAAAGCCGACCGTCCGCTCGGGCGGCGTGCGCAAGCGTTCGAACACAGCAGAGAGGCCCTCGCCATTCGCAAGGGCAGCCAGTGCTTCGGATATACGGGTCCAGATCGACATGACCGGCAGACTACCTTCTGGAGGACAGCTTGTCAGGACGCATTCACAGGAATTTCTGCATCAGCACAAGGTCCATCCAGCGATCGAATTTATGCCCCACCTGCGGCAGACGGGCGACCTCGGCAAAGCCCAATGCGCGATGAAACGCCACGCCCTCGGCATTCTCGCCACTCACCCCCGCGAACAAGGAATGGCAGCCCTCGTCCTTCGCTGCGGCCATCAACGCTGTCATCAGCGCACGGCCAACGCCCCTGCCCCGCGCCGCCTCGTCCAGCATGATCGAATGCTCTTTAGTCCGCGCATAGCCTGGCCCACCGCGAAACGCGAAACAGGTCGCGAACCCCAACAGTTCCTCGCCGGAAACAGCCACCAGAAAACCGGCCCCACGGCTGGCAATATCCGCCGCGATGCCTTCTTCGGTTTTTTCCAATGTTGTGAAAGTCACAGCGGTGTCACGGATAAACCCGTTCCACAAATCGGCAATCGCCGCCGTATCAGCCGCGCAGGCTTGCCGCACCAGAAAATCCATACCGCCAAACCCACTTCATCTTTGCCGAAATACTCTCGGGGGTGAATTGGCGCAGGATGCGCCAAGAGGGGGCAGACAGCCCCCTCCCGGCCACGCTAGCCTTAGGCGCGCGCTTCTTCAATCAGGCGCAGAATGTCCTGAGCCGCGTTCGGGATGTTGGTG
>CAXQKF010000176.1:0-3090 GCA_964224285.1 Donghicola sp.
CGCCGTTACACAGCAGCTGATAACGGCTGGCGTCGAAGTTCTGCAGCTGAACCTCGACCCGCTCGACCGAGCTGTCCACATAACGGGCGGTGCCGCCGGGAACACCCTCTTCGCCAAGGACGAGCCAAGGCTCGATGGCATTGCGGATGGTCATGGTGGTGTCGCCGACCTTGGACTGACCCGCCACGGGGAAGCGGAAGTTCAACTGCGCCTTGTACCATTCAATGTCGAAGGGCACGCCATGGGCGCGGGACAGATCGTTCAGCACGGTCTTGAAGTCATCCCAAAGCGGGGTCG
The DNA here is from genome assembly GCA_964224285.1 of Donghicola sp. Classification (GTDB taxonomy): domain Bacteria; phylum Pseudomonadota; class Alphaproteobacteria; order Rhodobacterales; family Rhodobacteraceae; genus Donghicola. The sequence continues at coordinate 298 of CAXQKF010000176.1, forward strand.
GCAGCAGGTAGCTATCGTGCAGATGCGTGCCCATGGGTTTGAGCGATCCGCGATAGGGCTCTTCCCAGAACCAAGCGATCAGGCCGCGAATGATCAGGGCTTGGGCCATGCTCATCTGCCAATGGGGCGGCATCTCGAACCCGCGGAACTCGACCAGACCGAGGCGGCCGGTGGGACCGTCGGGCGAATAGAGTTTGTCGATGCAAATCTCGGCGCGGTGGGTGTTGCCGGTGCTGTCGACCAGCAAGTTGCGGAAGATTCGGTCCACCAGCCACAGGGGCGGGTTTTGGCCCAGACGGTCCAGTTCCTTGAGCGCGATCTCCATTTCATAGAGCGCGTCATGGCGGGCTTCGTCCAGTCGGGGGGCCTGCGAGGTCGGGCCGATGAACAGGCCAGAGAACAGGTAGGACAGCGACGGATGGTTCTGCCAATAGCGGATGATCGAGCCTAGAACGTCCGGACGGCGCAGGAAGGGGCTGTCCGCAGGGGTGTTGCCGCCGACGACAATGTGGTTGCCGCCACCAGAGCCCACAGGACGTCCGTCGATCTGGAAGGTCGTCGAATCGAGGCCGCACTGGCGGGCCTCTTCGTACAGGGCTTCGGTGATCTCGGTCAGCTGGTCCCAGCTCTGGGCGGGGTGGATGTTCACCTCGATCACGCCGGGGTCGGGGGTGACTTTGATCACGTTCAGGCGTGGATCGTGGGGCGGCTCGTAGCCTTCGATGCGGACGGGCTCGCCGCTGGCCGCCGAGGCTTCTTCGATCGCTTCGATCAGGTCGATATAGGCCTCTCCCGAGGGGGTCGGCGGCAGGAATACGGTCAGCTTGCCATCGCGGGGTTCGACCGACAGCGCGGTGCGGGCGTAGTTGCCGGGGGTAGAGACCAGTGAGCCAGAGCCAATCCAATCCTGCTGGGACCGGATGCGCATCTGGCGCAGGGTTTCTTTGGCCTGCTTGTCGACGTCTTGTTCGGTCTCCGGCTCCAGATCGCGGGGCTGGGTCATAGGGTCGCGATACAGTTCGGGATCGGCGGCGGGATAGGCGTTCAGCGCGGTCAGGGGCAGGCGGAAACCAGCGGGGCTGTCACCGGGGATCAGGAAGATCTGGCCGCGGCGCGTGGTCCAGCGGGTGGCCTGCCAGCGGAAACGACGCTTGGGGCGTTTGTCTTTGGACTGCGCGAGTTGCAGGGGCAGCACGTAGGCCACGGGGTCTTTGAACCCTTTGTCAAAGACGCGGGCCAGTCGCTGGCGGTCCACCGGATTTTCCAGCCGGTTGTCCGCGGGCGACAGGTCGGCGGGCAGTTTATGCTCCATCTCCATGAACTCGAGCGGATCTTCAAAGGCGGGCATGGCCGCCTCGGGGTCCACCTCGAGCGCCTGCGTGAGGTGGTTCATGAAGGTCTCGGCCGATTTGTGGTCGGCGTTGGTCTGCTTTTCCTCGGCGATCCGGCTGACGTCGGACCAAACGGGATTGCCATCACCGCGCCAGATCAGCGCAAAGGCCCAACGGGGCAGGGGTTCGCCCGGATACCATTTGCCTTGGCCGTGCTGGATCACCCCGCCGGGGGCGAAACGGTCGCGCAGTTTGCGGATCAGGCGGTCGGCGTAGTCCCGTTTGGTCGGGCCAACGGCGCCGATGGTCCATTCCTCCGCATCGCGGTTCATTTCAGCCACAAAGGTCGGTTCGCCGCCCATGGTCAGGCGCACGTCGTTCTTTTGCAGTTTCCGGTCGATGATCTTGCCCGCGCGGTTGATCTCGGACCACTGCGAGGGGGTCAGCGGGCGGGTGATCCGCGGGGGCTCTGCGATACGGGTGACCGACATCTCGAAGTCGAACGCCACCTCTGCGGGTTCGTGCGCACCGGTGATCGGCGCAGCGGACGAGGGCGACGGGGTGCAGGCCAGCGGGATGTGACCTTCGCCAGCAAAGAGACCCGAGGTCGGGTCAAGGCCGACCCAACCCGCGCCGGGCAGGTAGACTTCGCACCAAGCGTGCAGGTCGGTGAAATCCTCTTCGGGGCCCGAGGGACCGTCCACGGCCTTCAGGTCCGCGGCCAGCTGGATCAAGTAACCTGACACAAAGCGCGCTGCATATCCGAACCGGCGCAGCATCGCGACCATGAGCCATGCGCTGTCGCGGCACGACCCAAGCGCCTTGCTGACCGTTTCGCCGGGCTTCTGGACGCCAGGTTCCATGCGGACGGTGTAGGCGATGGACTGCTGGAGATAACTGTTCAGAGCCACCAGCCAGTCGATCGTCACGCCCTTGGGTTGGGGCGCGTCCTTCATCACCTGTTCAAAGGCCTCGCGGTGTTCTGCGGTATCGTTCGCCTGATCCACTTGCGCCAGATAAGGGGCCAGATCGACTCGTAACTCACGCTCGTAGTCGAACGGCATCTCGGTCGCCGACTCATCCAGAAAGAAATCGAACGGGTTGATGGCGACCATCTCGGCAACCAGCGTGACGGTCACGCTCAGTTCCTTGGCCTTTTCGGGAAAGGCCAGTCGGGCCTGCCAGTTCGCGAATGCATCCTGTTGCCAGTTCAGGAAATGATCCGACGGAGTGATCTGCAGATCATAGCTCTTGATCGGGGTCCGCGTGTGGGGCGCGGGCCGCAGGCGGACGATGTGTGCGCCAAGACCTACCAGTTTGTCATAGCTGTATGTGGTGCGGTGTTTGAGCGAGACAGTAATTGTCATATTTTTGGGCAGTCCGTACGTTTGGTAGGCAAAATGGTATGTGATACGCTTGAAGTCTTGGTGCAAACCTGCACCACTCACAGTTGGATAGCTAG
>CAXQKF010000177.1:0-4244 GCA_964224285.1 Donghicola sp.
GACCCGCCCGTTGTGGCGGGTCATTTTATTTCATCAGGACGATCGGCACTTTGCAGCTGCGGATCATCTCGGTCGTGGTCGAGCCGATGATCATGCTGCGGATGCGCGAATGGCCGTAGGCGCCCATCACCAAGAGGTCATAGCCCTCGTGGTCGGTCATCTCGCCGAGCACCTGATCAGGGCTGCCTTTGATGACGTTGGTGGTGGCCTGATGGCCGCCAGCCGCCAGAGTGGCCGCCGCGCTGTCCAGATCGGCGCGCAGGGCGTCGGTTTCCTGTCCAACGGTTACGACGGTACAGTCCAGACCCGCGAACAGCGGATCGCGGGCCACGTGGTCAATCGCCTTCATCGAGGACACGCCGCCGTCATAGGCGATCAGCACCTTCTTGGGCTCTTTGTAGGCGCGGTTGGCGACGAAGACGGGCTTAGACGTCGCGCGCACAATACGTTCGAGGTTCGACCCCAAATGCAGTTTCGCGAAATCGGCAGCTTCGCCGCGTTTGCCGATGGCCAGCATAGTGGCACCAGCCTCGCGCTCGGACACGGTGTCGATCAGGTCGCCGCTGCGCAGGCGGGTGCTGACGGTGATGTCGCCGTGCTGTTCGACGATGGCTTTGCCGTCCTCGAGGATGGCGCGACCGGTGGCTTGGGCCAGCTTGTTGCGCTGCGCGTCAAGGGCGCTGAGTTCCTCGAGCAGGGCGGTGCGGGCCCCGAGGCGGATCGAGCCGGACAGGTCCTGCTCTGCGCCGCCCTCGCGGCGTCCCAGCACGTGGGTCAGCTCGACCGCTGCGCCGCTGCGCGATGCGATCCAGCCGACATAGTGGCACAGGCTCTCGGAATAAGCCGAGCCGTCAATCAGGGCGAGGATGTTGGGATTGGTCATCTTGGTCGCTCCTTAGTGGGACATCAGTTTGTCCATGCCGCCCGGTTTGTCGTGCAGCGCCAGACGGTCAACGATGGTTTGCGAGGCGTCGTTCATGCCCAGGATTTCGACTTCTGCCCCTTCACGGCGGAATTTGAGCACAGCCATGTCCAGAACCGCAACCGACGAAATGTCCCAGATGTGGGCGTGGGTGACGTCGATGGTGACTTTCTCAAGCGCTTCGCGGAAGTCGAAGGACTTCATGAAGTCTTCGGCCGAGGCAAAAAACAGCTGGCCTTCGACGTGGTAGGTGCGGGCGCGGCCATCTTCGGACAACTCGGAGCGGACGCGGAACAGCTGAGAGATCTTCCACGCAAAGAAGATGCCCGACAGCAGAACACCGGTCAGAACGCCGATCGCAAGGTTGTGGGTCCAGACGACCATCACAACGGTCGAGACCATGACGATAGAGGACGATGCAGGGTGTTCGCGCAAATCTTTGATCGAAGACCAGCTGAATGTGCCGACCGAGACCATGATCATGATCGCCACCAGTGCGGGCATCGGGATCAGCCCGACCCAATCGCCAAGCACCACGCAGAAGATCAGCAGCATCACACCGGCAAAGCCACAGGACAGGCGGCCACGGCCACCGGATTTTACGTTGATCATCGATTGACCGATCATCGCGCAACCCGCCATACCGCCGATGAAACCTGTGCAGAAGTTCGCGACGCCTTGGCCGATGCACTCCTGGTTCCGGTCCGAGGTTGTGTCGGTCAGGTCATCCACGAGGTTCTGGGTCATCAGCGATTCCAGCAGGCCCACAGCAGCCACAGCAGCGGCGTAGGGGAAGATGATCTGCAGGGTTTCCAGATTGAGCGGCACGTCAGGCAGCAGGAACATGGGCAGGGTGTCGGGCAGTTCGCCCATATCCGCCACGGTGCGCACGTCCCAGCCGAACATGATGGTCGCGGCAGACAGCAGCAGGATGTTCACCAGTGGCGAGGGGATCGCCTTGGTCACGTAGGGGAACAGGTAGATGATCGCCAGACCCGCAATCACTAGCGGGAAGGTCAGGAACGGCACCTTGGACGGGTCCAGTTCGGGCAGCTGCGCGAGGAAGATCAGGATCGCCAGCGCGTTCACAAAGCCGGTCATGACCGACCGCGACACGAACCGCATGACAAAGCCCAGTCGGGCAAAGCCTGCGATCACCTGCAGCACACCGGCCAGAACGGTCGCGGCCAACAGGTATTCAAGCCCGTGGTCGCGGACCAGCGTGACCATCAGAACAGCGGTCGCGGCGGTGGCGGCGCTGATCATGCCGGGGCGGCCGCCCGCAATGGCGGTGATCAGGGCGATCGAGAACGACGCATAGAGACCCACTTTGGGGTCCACGCCGGCGATGATGGAAAAGGCAATGGCTTCGGGGATCAGCGCAAGGGCAACGACAAGGCCCGACAAAAGGTCGGCGCGCACATTGCCGAACCATTGCTGGCGATAGGCGGTCAAGTTCATCTCGTGTCCGATTGTTCTGGTCCGGCCCGTTGCAGGGCCAGAGCGGTGACAGGTTGGTTGGCGCTAACAATGCCAACGGACTTGCCGCAGGGTTATAGACACTTAAGAGAGGGGAACAAGCCGCGCGGCTTATCCCTTAGGTCGAGGGCACCGAAATAGAGGCGTTTTCGGCGCTCAGGGGGCCGTTTGCTCGGTCAAAGCGCATGTATGCGATGGCCTGACCGCCCGATTGGGTGAACAGGGTGCCCGCAGTTTTGCCATCTGCGGTCAGGATTTCCGTGCCCACGGGGGCGGTGCCGTCGATTGTGACGGTCATCAGGCCTTTGCGCAGTTCGGTTTTGTGCTTCATGCGGGCGGTGACCTCTTGGCCCACATAGCAGCCTTTCTTGAAGTCCACGCCTTTCAGCCGTTCGAACCCTGCTTCGAGGATAAAGGTGTCGGCGGTCAGCTCGATCCCGCTCTCGGGGATGCAATGGGCCACGCGGATGGCGTCCCAGTCCGAACCATCATCACCTTCTGTCTCGCCGTAAAGACGCCAGCCTAGGGCAGGGTGGCGGGGGTCTGCCACAGCCCCTTCGGGCGCATCACCCGTGCCGCGCTGCAATTTCAGTGCACTCTCGGTGATCTGCGCGTCGGCCCGCAATTTGTACATGGTCAGGCGCTGTACCAGACCGGCCGCGAGGGGTTCCGCCACATCCAGCAGGATCGCATCGCCGTGGGGCACCAGCAGGAAGTCGGCCAGATACTTGCCCTGTGGGGTCAGAATGGCCGCATACATGGCGCCGTCCTTCAGGCGGGCCATGTCGTTGGTCACGATGTTCTGCAGAAAGTCGCGGGCGTCGGGGCCGGTGACCTCGTAAATCTTGCGGGCGTGCTCTGGCATGGGAACTCCTTTGCGCCAGAGGTAGGCGCAAAGATGCCCGAGGAAAAGACCTTAGCGTTCGAACATGGGCGTTGCGTTGAACTTCTTTTGCAGGCCCTTGTAGTCGTATTCGGTCTGCACCCAGTCCCGGAAGGAAATCTGGCCTTTGGTGTTCAGACGGTCCTCGTAGGCGTCCAGAACGTGATCCAAAACGCCGGTCTTGGTGTAGCGCTGGTGGAAGTATTTCCACGCCAGCATCTTCTTGGCCTCTGCCACCGGCGCGTTTTCCTGATCCAACAGGTAGATCGCACTGGCAAAGCCCGCGCGGTCTGCACCGGATTTACAGTGCATGACGAAGGGCTTTTCGATGGTGTCGAAGGTCTCCAGAACTTCCATGATCCGCTCGGGACGCGGGGCCTTGCGGGCATAGAGCTTGCGGTCGATCAGGGTCATCCCCAGCGCGTCCGTTGCCTCTTTTTCAAAGAGGTAGTGGGCGTAGGTGTCCACGCCGCGCAGATTTAGCACCGTATTGATGCCGCGCTTTTTGAACTTCTTCAGGCGGTAGGGGTCCGGCTGGTTCGATCGCCACACACCGGGGGCAATCTCGAACTCGTTGGTCCACAGATAGCGCAGGAACATGTGGTCGATGAACTGCAGGTGAATGTGGGCCGTGAAGCGTTTGTACGGCGTCGAGATGTCATCCCCGAAAGAATTGCGGAAGCGCACTTCGAGGTCGAAGATCCAGTCTTTGATCTTTTTAAACATTCTTTTCCGTCCTGAATTTCAAGCCACGTTGCCCTATCGCCTAACCTGTGTCGAGGCAAGAGGGCGGGGGGAATTGACCTCGCCTCCGCTGCGACTAAGGTCGCGGCACAATTATACGGAGCCTGTCATGAGTCTTGCGAACGGTCGTTCCCACCTTGCTATCCCTGGTCCCTCGATCATGCCGGATCGCGTTTTGCAGGCCATGCACCAGCCCGCGCCCAATATTTACGAGGG
>CAXQKF010000178.1:0-4688 GCA_964224285.1 Donghicola sp.
CCAAAAGCCGTCATTTGAACGTCCCCGAAGCGGCCCAATGCGCGCTGACCGCCGGACGGAAATATATTGACAGTTGCGACGTCAGTGAGGACTAAGAGCGCCTATGTCACATTCTGTTTGCCGTACATTCCCGATTATTAACGTCAAAGGCCTCCATGCCCGCGCCTCGGCGAAGTTCGTCGAAGTGGTTGAGAAGTTTGATGCCCGCGCTGAGGTCTCCCATAGCGGGATGTCGACCTCTGGCGACAGCATAATGGGGCTTTTGATGCTGGCAGCCGCCCATGGCACTTCGATTGATGTCGAAACAACCGGACCGCAGTCGACCGAACTGGCAGATGCTCTAGAGGCTCTGGTTGCGGACCGCTTTGGCGAAGACATGTGATCGCGGGTAAGGGGGGAGGAACCGACGTGACGGATACATCCGAAGCCCACTCCGACGCCGTGAACACTGCACCCCTACGTGGTCAGGGGGATGGCGGAAATCTGTCCGATCAGTCCTATGACCGGCGCCGCCTGTCCTATGCGACGACCTTTGATCATCCTTTCCAGCGCCGCACCATCCAGACGATGGAGTTCCTGACGGGCAAGCTGCGTCTCCTGCGCCTGATCCGCCGGTTCGAGGCGATGGGCGTACCGCACGGCCAGCCCTTCTGGGAGCAGGCGCTTGGAGTCATGGGGATTGAACTGACAACCCCGCAGGATCAGATCGACCGCATCCCTGAAACTGGCCCTCTGATCGTGGTCGCGAACCACCCCCACGGGCTGGTTGACGGTATGGTGCTGGCCGAACTGATGGGCCGCCGCCGCACGGACTACAAAATCCTGACCCGCTCGCTGCTGACTGGCGTGGGAGAGATCGACGAATTCATGATCCCCGTCCCCTTCGCCCACGAAGAGGACGCGCTCCAGCAGAACCTGATCATGCGCAAACGGGCGATGGACCACCTGTCGGACGGCGGCGCGATCGTGCTGTTCCCCTCGGGCGTCGTGGCTTCGTCGGACACTATGTTCGGCCCCGCGATCGAGCGGGAATGGAACCCCTTCACCGCGAAAATGATCCAGCGGTCCAAGGCCGCGGTCCTGCCGATCTTCTTCCCTGGCTCGAACTCGCGCTGGTACCAGATGGCGAACCGCACCTCGGCTACCCTGCGCCAAGGGCTGCTGCTGCACGAAGTGGTCCACGCCCTGAACAAACCGCAGGCCCCCGTGGTCGGTAACGTGTTCGACCGTGACGAAATCGCGAAATGGTCCACCAACCCGCGTGGGTTCATGGGCTGGCTGCGCGAGCAAACACTCGCATTGGGCACGACCGCCTAACCCTCTTTCTTGGCAAAAATACCCACGGCCGTAGGCCGCGCCGATAGGCGCACAAAGCAAAACCCCCGCGGCGTGGCCTCGGGGGTCTCAATTCTTTTTCAGTGCGACTGAATGTCTTTATAGACCTTCGCGCTGGGCCTTTTTACGTGCCAGCTTGCGAGCGCGGCGAATCGCTTCTGCCTTCTCGCGAGCCTTCTTTTCAGAGGGCTTCTCGAAGTGCTGTTTAAGCTTCATTTCACGGAAAACGCCTTCACGTTGAAGCTTTTTCTTCAGGGCGCGGAGCGCCTGATCGACATTGTTGTCACGAACACTGACCTGCATACCGGTGTCACCACCTTTCTAGTTTAGAGTTTCAATCAATAGCAGGAAGTGGCCCTATAGCATCGGCGCCCTAGTTTGTCTAGCATCCGCACAAACAGACGGAGCAGACATATGACCGACTCGCCCAAAGCACAGCTTCTCGACGCGATCAAGATGCACGTCCCCTTTGACGGCTGGACCAAACCCGCGTTTGACGCTGCCCTGTCCGACACCGGAATGGATCCCGTTCTGGCCTGCGCGGTCTGCCCCCGCGGCGCTGTCGATTTGGCGATTGCGTTCCATCAGGACGGTGACGCGCAGATGCTGGTGCGCATGGCGCAACCCAATGTGGCCGAGATGAAGATCCGCGAAAAGATCACCTTTGCCGTCCGCACCAGACTGGAACTGGTCGAGGACAAGGAACTGGTCCGTCGCGGCATGACCCTGTTTTCGCTGCCCCAGAATGCGGCGGACGGCTCAAAACTGGTCTGGCAGACCTGTGACGCGATCTGGAACGCCATCGGCGACACCTCGGACGATGTGAACTGGTATACGAAACGCGCGACGCTGGCGGGGGTCTATTCCTCGACCGTGCTTTATTGGCTGGGGGATGACAGCGAGGGGCACGAGGCCACTTGGGCCTTCCTCGACCGACGGATCGAGAATGTCATGCAGATCGAAAAGCTGAAAGCCACGGTTCGCAAAAGCCCCTTCCTGTCCAAGCTGATGGCGGGTCCGAATGCGGTACTTTCGCACATCAAGGCCCCTTCGCGCTTGAACGATCAGGGATTGCCGGGTCACATGGCCCCCAAATCCCAGAGCTGACCCGAGGACGAGATGACCCAAGACATGCGCGTGATCGAAATCGCCAAACCCGGCGGTTCCGAAGTGTTGACGCCTGCGCGGCGCGAAATCCCCGCGCCCAAGGCAGGCGAGGTCGTGATCCGCGTGGCCTATGCCGGTGTGAACCGTCCTGACGCGCTGCAGCGGGCGGGGCTCTATAACCCGCCTCCGGGTGCCAGCGATCTGCCGGGCCTTGAGGCGTCGGGCGAGATCAGCGCCGTGGGCGAGGGTGTGTCTGGCCTGAAGGTTGGCGATCAGGTCTGCGCCTTGCTGCCCGGTGGCGGCTATGCAGAATATGTGGCGACCCCTGCGGCCCATTGCCTGCCCGTGCCCGAGGGCATTCCGATGGATCAAGCCGCGTGTTTGCCTGAAACCATTTTCACCGTGTGGTCCAATGTGTTCCAGCGCGGCGGCTTGCAGGCTGGTGAACGGTTCCTGATCCACGGCGGTTCTTCCGGCATCGGGACCACAGCGATCCAGCTGGCCCGTCATTTCGGAGCCCGCGTGTTCGCCACTGCTGGTTCATCCGAGAAATGCGCCGCCTGTGTGGATCTGGGGGCCGAACGCGCCATCAACTACCGCGAAGAGGATTACGTGGACGTTCTGCGGGCCGAAGGCGGCGCGAACCTGATCCTTGATATGGTCGGGGGTGATTACCTGCCGCGCAACGTCAAAGCTTTGGCCGATGACGGGCGTCTGGTGCAGATCGCGTTCCTGCAAGGGCCGAAGGTCGAGCTGAACTTTGCCCAAGTCATGATGCGCCGCCTGACCATCACCGGCAGCACCCTGCGTCCCCAGAGCGATCTGGCCAAGGCACGTATCGCTGCGGAACTACTGGAGAAGGTCTGGCCGCTGCTGAGCGCCGGCCAGATCAAGCCCGTGATGGACAGTGAATTCGCGCTGGATCAGGCCTCTGACGCCCATGCACGCATGGAAAGCAGCGGGCATATCGGCAAGATCGTCCTGAAGGTCTGACCCAATCGTTCGCCCCTAGCGGATGGGGGCGAACAGCGCGTCCTTTAGCGTGCAATCTTTGACGACATCCTGACCGCAGGGCACAGGGTCCAGATCTTTGGACAGGCACACCCGAACTTCCTGAATGCGGCTGTCCCGACATGTCACGGTCAGCATGTCCGGCTCGAACTGGGGATTCGCCTTGATAAAGGCTTCCTCGATCAGGGCCGCGGGCAGCTTTACTTCTTTGTCGAGCCTCCGGAACACATCGGGACGCTTTACCGAATTGTAAGCGCGGCGAGACAGGTCGAAATACGCGTCAGAGCTTAGGCCCGAGCAGACGCCGTGTTTCTTCCATTGATGCCAAGCCAACCCGCCAGAGCCCATGATATCCGCCATCTCTCCTGTGTCACGGCGCGATGGTGCACGCTCTACGGTATTGCAATAACTGGGATATCCGCGATGAAACTGGGGCCAGAGGCCGTGTAGACTCCACCCCAGATCGGTGTCGCACTGTTCCGCATCGCGGGCGTCCCCTTCGATGGCGCACCACGTTGGCGACCAGCTCAGGGCCATGACGTAGTAGTCGAATTCACCTGCTTTCTCACCTTCGGCCTGAGCCGTGACGGCCGATAGTAGCAGTACCAGTAACCAACGCATTTGCCCTTTTCCTTTTGGCCGTTTCACGTTATATCGCCCTTTAGTTCCCCGTAAATTGTGAACAGTTCCGCCAAGGCGGGACAGCCCCGAAGGCGGGCGACGGGGGAAGTCTATTCAAGGAGTGACCACATGGGCAAACCGATCATGGCGAAGGCAACGGCTGTATGGCTCGTTGACAACACCACTCTGTCGTTCAAGCAGATCGCAGATTTCGTCGGCATGCACGAGCTCGAGATTCAGGGCATTGCGGACGGCGATGTGGCCGGTTCGGTGCGTGGTTTCGATCCGATCGCGAACAACCAGCTGGACGCCGACGAGATCAAGCGCGCAGAGGCCAATCCCCTGCTGAAGCTGAAGTTGAAATTCAACAAAGCGGCCCAAGGCGAAGAAAAGCGCCGTGGCCCCCGCTATACCCCGCTGTCCAAGCGTCAGGACCGTCCTGCATCGATTCTGTGGCTGGTCAAGTTCCACCCCGAACTGGCGGACAGCCAGATCGCGAAACTGGTTGGCACCACCAAGCCGACCATCGCTGCGATCCGCGAGCGCACCCACTGGAACATCGCCAACATGCAGCCGATCGACCCGGTGGCGCTGGGCCTGTGCAAACAGTCCGA
>CAXQKF010000179.1:0-2636 GCA_964224285.1 Donghicola sp.
ACGGCGACCACCGAGATCTACACAGGTATCGACACTCTTTCCCTACACGACGCTCTTCCGATCTGAACGAGGCAGACCTGATCGAAGACGGCGGTGCCCGCGCGCACGTTTCGATCTTTGAATACCAGGACGCCCCTGCGGCCTACCCGACCATCACATCGGCGGGCGCAGACGAGCTGATCGGATGGGGCGCACTGTCCGGCCTCACCTATGCTGACGGCAAGGTCTATGCGGTTAACGACAGCTTCTACGGCTACCAGCCCACAATCTTCCAGATCGACGCGACCCAAACCCCCGCAAAGATCGAGAAAGCCATCCGCGTGACCCGCGCGGGCCAGCCTGCCCAGAAACTGGACATGGAAGGCATCACCACTGATGGCGAAGGCGGCTTCTGGATCGCGAGCGAGGGCCGCACCGACCGCGTCATCCCCCACGCCCTGTACCACGTGAACGCCAAAGCGCTTCTCGACGGCCATCAGTTCTGCGGGCAGGCCGATTTCATCCTCGATCTCGCCTTCGGCGTTCACGTGGTACAGGGCGTGGGGGATGACGCGGTCGGTGCGGCCCTCGCTCGCGATCCAGAAGCCGCCTTTGCCGTCAGTAGTGATGCCTTCCATGTCCAGTTTCTGGGCAGGCTGGCCCGCGCGGGTTACGCGGATGGCTTTCTCGATCTTGGCGGGGGTTTGGGTCGCGTCGATCTGGAAGATGGTGGGCTGGTAGCCATAGAAGCTGTCGTTGACCGCGTAAACCTTGCCATCTGCATAGGTCATGCCGGACAGCGCGCCCCAGCCGATCAGTTCGTCTGCGCCCGCCGAGGTGATGGTCGGGTAGGTCGCGGGGGCGTCCTGGTATTCAAAGATGGTCACATGGGCGCGGGCGCCGCCGTCCTCGATCAGGTCTGCCTCATTGGCGGTGGCCAGGATGCCACGCTCGGGGATCGCGACCGCACCTTCGGGGCTGATGCCCGAGGGCAGCATTTGCTTCAGCACAGGGTTCGCGGGGTCGGTCACATCATAGACCGCAGCCAGCGACGCTCGCTCGATCAGGACAAAGGCGTAGGTGGTGTCGCCAAAGGTCGCAACTTCCATGCCCTCGGGCTCTGCGCCTTTGGAGTCAGAGCGTTTGTCGGGGTAGTGGCCGGTCTGGATCACAGCGTGCTCCATGGTGTTGCCGCTTTCCCAGACGACGGTGCCGTCCTTGTGGAACACGGTCACGCCGCGTGCGCCGCCGTCCATGTCGCCTTCGTTGGCGATGATAAAGTGGTTGTCGTCGATCCAACCCAAGCCATCAGGCTCGCGCAGGCGGCCCATCTGCTCTTCGGTAAAGATCAGCGCGCCGCGCTCGTCGGTGGCGTCGATTTCGGTCAGGTCAACAGCGCCCGCCGAGAAGTGGTTCACGACAGTGCCGTCCGCGCCGATGATGACGATGGCGTTGTTTTCCTGCAGGGTGACAGCGATCTCGCCCAAGCCATTCACGTCCGCGAATTCGGGCTCGGGGTCGTTCGGCGCGATTTCGGTCAGGCCGGTCACGTCGATTTTCTGCAGACCGTCACAAACAGCCGCGTTGTTTTCCAAGGGCAGCTTGACCATGAAGCCTGCGGGTTCCTGACCCACGCGGCCGTCCCCCAGATCCTCATCACGCTCGTTCTCGATAGCGAGGGTCACGAACGAGTTGTCTGCCGATTTCGCGATCGAGTCAGGCTGGCCCCCCAGATCACATTCCGAGATGATTTCGCCCGTGGCGACATCCATGGTCACCAGCTTGCCCGAGGGCTGGGTGTAGCTTTCGGATGTGTTCACGCCGATCAGCGCGGTCTGGCCCGCAACAACCACCGAGGTCGGCTCGCCATTCATCTCGACGTTGCCCATCGGCTTGGGCGCTTTGGGATCGGTGATGTCGATGCGGCCCACGACGCCCAAGGGGCTGTCGGTGTAAACCAGCGTCATGCCGTCTTCGGTCGCGGAAATGATCTCGGCCGAGGTTTCGCGGGCTGTGTCCTCGCCTTTGGCCATGTTCAGCGGCGTGGCAAAGCTGGCGATGCGGTTGAAGTTCATTTCGGCAGCGGCTTCATGCGCGAAAAGAGCGATGGCCGCCGTCAGGCAGACGCGAGTGCGATACATAGGACGATCCCCGTTTGGACTTGTAATTGCAAAGTCCATGGAGGCAGGTCGTATCGTGCGGGTTAAGGTTTTGTGAAGAATGCGTGACGATCGCGGCAGAGCGCGTGTTTATTGGCGGGCTTCATCGATATTTCGGCTGAGGATCGTGTTTTCTTCTTCTTTGATCGTGCAACCAAGGCCGCGCAACATGTCAGCGGTTTTTGCATCATGGGCGCTGCCTTCTCGGCGCATCCAGTCCGAGAAAAGCCTGACAATCCGGCGGTTTGTGTGCCGCGAAGGGCAGACCAGCCAATAGGTCGGCACTTTGATCACCTCGAAGGCGCGGGACAGAGGGACCAGATCGCCGCGCTCAAGCTCGTTGATGGCGAGTGTTGCGCTTTCCAGCACCACACCCGCGCCATCGGCGGCAACCTGAATGGCCATCGTCGAGCGGTCAAAGCGCAGGGGATACACCATCCGCCCGCCCATCGCGCCATGGCGCGCCAGCCAGAAGTCCCACCGGAAGTGGGTTTTGAC
>CAXQKF010000180.1:0-4323 GCA_964224285.1 Donghicola sp.
CAAGCAGAAGACGGCATACGAGATGCTCACTGGTGACTGGAGTTCAGACGTGTGCTCTTCCGATCTGGTCGATTTCCTGACGCCTGTATGCAAGGTCTTCTGCACCGAGGCAGGCATTCGCAGCGCCGATCTGGGGATGCAGGTGCTGGGGGGCTATGGTTACCTGACCGAATACCGCGTGTCCCAGACGTGGCGCGATGCCCGTATCACCTCGATCTATGAGGGGGCGAACGGCATCCATGATCTGACCATCGCAACCCGCGGGCTCAAGATGGCGGGTGCGGCGGACGGGTTTGATGACCTGATCGGCGAGTTGACCGATGACGCCAGCGTGTTGGCCCTGCGCGACCAGTGGCGCACCCTGCGCGCGCAGGTTCAGGCCAGCGCCACCCCCGCAGATCTGGCCTATGATTTCGGGCGTCTGACCGGAGAGCTTTTGTTCCGCGCCATCTGGGCCAAGATCGCCCGCGTCGGTGACGCAGAAATGCAGGGCCTGAACGCCCGCGTGCAGCGACGCCCCCTGCCGGTTCTGGTCTAAGCCCCCAAAAAAACCAAAGCCCCGCAACTGTCCGGTTGCAGGGCTAAAATCGCGATCTGATCCCTCAGGCCACGAGCCTCTCGATGCAATTCATCAGGGCAATGGTCGAGGCCGGTTTGCGGATCAACGGCTCGTCGCTCTTGCGAAACCCGACAGAGGCGGGGGGCTCTGCGGTGATGAAGGCGAAGGGGATGTTCCGTTCGCGCAGGATGGCGGCAATGCCTTCGGTCGTCTTGCCTGCCCCCAGATTCACATCCAGCAGAGCGGCGTCGATCTCGTCCTCTTTGGCCACACGCTCGGCGTGTTTCAGGCGCGAGCAGGGGCCGACGACGCTGTAGCCGTGGTCTTCGATGATCTCGGTGAAATCGAGGGCGAGGATAACTTCGTCTTCGACGACCAGAACGCGGCGGGTCTGATGGCTCATCTCGCGTCCTCCTCGATCGGGACTGTGCATATCCATGTCACGCCAGTTTCTTTGAAATCCATCTCGACATGGCCTCCGGTTTCGAGGGCAATTGCACGGTTCGTGATAAAGGAACCGAAACCCTTTCTCTCGGACTTAACCACTGGCGGCCCGCCAAGTTCCGTCCAGCTGACAACAAAGGACGGCGTGTCGTCTATGTCACAAAGCGTCCATGTCAGGTCCACGCGGCCCTGAGGCACGCTGAGGGCACCGTATTTCACCGCGTTGGTTGCCAGTTCGTAAAAGGCCATCGAAAACGCGAGCGCCTCGGCGCTGCCGACCTGATAGCTGGGGCCGTCATAGATCACCCGACCGGGGGCGACGCGGTCGACGATATCCGTGACCACATCCTTGAAATTGCCCGATTGCCATTTGGTGTCCATGAGGCGCCCGTGGGCTGCCGCATAGGCATCCAGACGGTGATCCAAAGTCCGCCGCACATGGGTTTCGACCGAGGAATGGCGCAGGGACTGGTTCACGATCGACTTGACCACGCTAAAGGCGTTCTTCACGCGGTGGTTCAATTCGCGGATCAACAGGGTCTGGGTGTCCTGCAGCTTGCGTTCGCGGTCGATATCGATCACGGCAACGGCGGCCCCGATCCGCTTGTCTTCGGCGTCATAGACGGGCCGGCCAATGATCCGCATCCAGAAAGTGCTGTTGTCTCCGCGCAGGTAGCGCACGTCGAGTTCGGCGTATTCTTCGCCTGCTAGTACCTTGGCCAGAGGGTATTCTTCGGGGGCAACCGGTGTTCCATCCCCGTGAAAGGCCGTCCACGCGCGGTAGGCATCCACATCCTGAGAAAAATGGATCGGATGGCGCAACATTTCCTCGACCAGATGGTTGCCATAGGTGATCCGCCCGCATGTGTCGGCGACCAGAATGCCCACAGGCGCGGTTTCCACCATCGCTTCGAAGTTGCGCAGCATGGCGCGCTTGGTCTTCAGGCGCAGGGCTTGTGCGGCATTCTCAGCCTCGAGTTGGGTGACACGCTGCTTTAGCGCTTCGATTTCCAGTTGCGGGTCCACTGCGATCTCCGACGGAGGCGGGGCGTGTTCGGTGATTGGGCTCACTCTCATTGCAGACCTACCAAGGTTACATATCTTTGCACGACACCTAATGTCCTAGCGGCAAAGACAAGTGTGGTCCGTTCAATTTGACGTGACCGGAAGCCTTGCGTCGATGACGTGCTGGATCGAAACGGTTCTCCTCAGGGGGGCGGTGGAAAGCCCCGCTGAATCATGGCGTTGCAGGATGGCCTTGGCGGCTTCGATCCCGATGTCACGCCGCGACGTGCGGGTGGTGGCAATCGGGGCAGGCAGGCTGGCGGTCAGATCAAGGCCGTTGAATCCCGACAGGATCAGGCGCTCTGGCACCTCAATTCCGGCCTCCATGCAATGGAACAGCCCGCCAATCGCAAGGTCATCGTTCGAATAATAGATCGCGTCCAGATCGGGGCACTGGTGCAGGACTTCTGCGGTCAGGGCCTTGCCCGCCGCCACCGAGGATCGTGCGGCTTTTACGGCCTCTGCGAGGATTGGTTTCCCTGCGGAGGCCAGAGCGGACTTGTAGCCGTTATACCGTTTGGCAGCTCTGGTGTCGCGGTCCAGCGCGCAGCCCACATAACCGAACCTTTGGCGGCCCTCTGCCAGCAGCAGATCGGCCATGCCAGCGCCCGCTGCCGATTGGGAAAATCCGACGCACATATCCACCGGATCACCATCGGTATCCATGATCTGCACGATGGGGGCGGTGCTTGCGCGCAAGAGGTCACGGGTCTGGCTGTCCTGATCCAGCCCCGTCACGATCAGCCCCGCAGGACGCCACGACAGCATTTGTCGGACCAGCAGGTATTCGCGCTCTGGATCATATCCGGTGACCCCGAAGAAGGGTTGCAGGCCAGAGCCCGCAATCGCGTCCTCGATCCCCGACATGACTTCGGAGAAGACGATGTTCGACAGAGACGGAACCACCACACCGATCAGGTCGGTCCGGTTGTTGGCCAGACTGGCGGCCACGTGGTTGCCCATATAGCCGAGATCCGCCGCGATTTTGCGCACGCGCTCCACCGTTTTGGCAGAGACATCCTTTGCCCCTCGCATGGCGCGCGAGGCGGTCATCTTGCTCACGCCGGCAGCGGCGGCCACGTCGGCCAAGGTGACTTTGCTGTGCATCGATTTCACTTTTCCAAGGGCGATTTCGCTTTTCTACACGGGAAGCAGGCTTGACGCACCCCTCAATGCTCACTACCCCTAATGCGCAACGGTACCGGTAACGGAAATTTCGTCAAGCCGGTTGCTCTTGTTCGGAGGAGGGACAATGGGACAGGAATACAAGGTGGCCGTGATCGGCCTTGGGTCGATGGGATACGGGGTTGCCAGTTCGCTGCTGCGGGCGGGGCTGACCGTCTATGGCTATGACATCAACGAAGCGCAGATGGCCAAATTCCGCGAGGCTGGCGGGGCCGAAGGGGCGCTGGCTGATGTGGCGGGTGATCTGGATGCCGTGGTCACAGTGGTCCTGAACGCCCCCCAGACCGAGGCTGTTCTGTTTGGTGACGGCGGCGCGGTCCCGATGCTGCGCAAGGGCGCGGCAGTCATGAGCTGCGCCACCGTCGCCCCCGATTTCGCCCGCCGGATGGAGGCGCAGTGTGCCGAAACCGGAGTGCTCTATCTGGACGCCCCGATCTCTGGCGGCCCGATCCGTGCGGCGGATGGCGCGTTGTCTGTGCTGGCGTCTGGCACTGCGGAAACCTTCGCCGCGCTGAAACCCGCCCTCGATGGCATGGCCAGCGACGTCTTCGAAATGGGCGACAGCGCCGGTGCAGGCAGCGCGATGAAGGCAGTGAACCAGCTGCTCGTCGGCGTCCACATCGCCACCATGGCCGAGGCGCTGACCTTTGGCATGACCCAAGGCGTTGACCCCAAGCGTTTCTACGAGGTGATCACCAAATCGGCGGGCACTTCTTGGGCGCTGGAAAGCCGCACACCCCATATTATCGACAACGACTATTCCCCCAAAAGTCAGGTCAACATCTGGCCCAAGGACCTTGGCATCGTGCAGGACATCGCCCGCAGCGCGAAATTCAGTGCGCCGATCTCTGGAGCGGCACTGCAGATGTATCTGGCCGCTCAAGGCATGGGGCTGGGGGCCGAAGACGACGCCGCCATCGCCAAGGTCTATGCCGCGATGGCCGGCCTGACATTACCCGGACAGGAGTAACCATGACCGTACTTGGCTGTATTGCCGACGATTTTACCGGTGCAACCGATTTGGCGGGCCTTCTGGCCCGTTCAGGCGTCCGCGTGTCCCTGCGCATGGG
>CAXQKF010000181.1:0-9832 GCA_964224285.1 Donghicola sp.
CCCCGAGTTTATGTTCGAGTTTGACGAACCCTAGGCCAAAGGGGGTCTGCGCGGTATGATGCACAACGTCTTGCGCCGGAACAAAGCGCCGGTGGTCATGCCCGAGCCCGAGCTGGTTGAAAACGAAGGCCCCGACCACGAGATCGAAGCGCCCGCCGAAGACCGCATCCGTGCCCGCATCACTGACGTGATCCGCACCCGCACGCGCCGTCCCATCGCCGAAGAAGCGCCCCTGACCAAAGGTCGCGGCCGCCGTCCTGACGCCTTGATTCTGGACACGAGCCAGCCCAACCGTCGCCGCGGCGAGCCTCCCTTGACCGCAACCCGCGAAGAGCCGCCCGTTGTGGCCCCGCAAGTGGCTAATGCCGCTGAGGCAGTTGCCGAAATGCCTGCGGTTGAAACCCCTGCTGCGATGGGGATGGAGAACCTCGCAGGTATCCAGATTTCGCTGCACGATGGGTCCGAACGGATCGAACTGCCCATGCCGCCCGAACCCGAGGTGGACGAGGTTCAAACCTACGAAGCAGAACCCGAGGAGCGTGCCTACGAAGAGCAGGCCGTGGCCTATCAGTCCTACGACAAGTCCGCGTCCGAGGCGCCGACCCCGCGCCCGCAGACCGTTGTTCCGGCCAAGAGCTCTTATGAGCCGCGCAGCGCCGTTCCGATCTACCACTCGCCCGAGGACGAATACGAGCTGCCCCCGCTGGATCTGCTGACCCGTCCCGACAGCGTGGAGCGGTATACCCTGTCCAACGACGCGCTCGAAGAAAATGCGCGGATGCTGGAAAGCGTGCTGGATGACTACGGTATCAAAGGCGAAATCGTCAGTGTTCGCCCTGGTCCTGTTGTCACCATGTATGAATTGGAGCCTGCGCCCGGCCTGAAGGCCAGCCGTGTGATTGGTCTGGCGGACGATATCGCGCGTTCCATGTCGGCTCTGTCGGCTCGTGTCTCCACCGTGCCCGGCCGTAGCGTGATCGGTATCGAACTGCCGAACGAAAAGCGCGAGATGGTCGTCTTCCGCGAGATTCTGTCGAGCCGTTCGTTCGACGATCACAAGCTGAAGCTGCCTTTGGCTTTGGGCAAGGATATCGGCGGTGATCCGGTTGTCGCAAACCTGGCCAAGATGCCTCACCTCTTGATCGCGGGTACTACGGGTTCGGGTAAATCGGTGGCGATCAACACCATGATCCTGTCGCTGCTGTATCGCCTGACGCCGGACGAATGCCGCCTGATTATGATCGACCCCAAGATGCTGGAACTGTCGGTCTATGACGGCATCCCGCACCTGCTGTCGCCTGTTGTGACCGACCCGAAAAAGGCTGTGGTTGCCCTGAAATGGGTCGTCGCCGAGATGGAAGAGCGTTACCGCAAGATGTCCAAGATGGGCGTGCGGAACATCGACGGCTACAATGGCCGCGTGAAAGATGCCTTGTCCAAGGGCGAGATGTTCAGCCGCACCGTCCAGACCGGCTTTGACGATGAAACCGGCGATCCGGTGTTCGAGACCGAGGAATTCGCACCCGAGGCGATGCCCTATATCGTCGTCATCGTCGACGAAATGGCCGACCTGATGATGGTCGCGGGCAAAGAGATCGAAGCCTGCATCCAGCGTCTGGCCCAGATGGCCCGTGCGTCGGGTATCCACCTGATCATGGCGACCCAGCGTCCGTCGGTGGACGTGATCACCGGTACGATCAAGGCGAACTTCCCGACCCGTATTTCCTTCCAGGTGACGTCGAAAATCGACAGCCGCACCATTCTGGGGGAACAGGGCGCCGAGCAGCTCTTGGGCATGGGCGACATGCTGTACATGGCCGGTGGTGGCCGTATCCAGCGTTGCCACGGTCCCTTTGTCAGCGACGAGGAAGTCGAGGAAATCGTCAACCACCTCAAGGCCTATGGCCCGCCCGAGTATGTCAGCGGCGTGCAGTCTGGCCCCGATGCCGAGAAGGAATCAGAACTCGACGCGGTTCTGGGTCTGAACACGGGCGGGAATACGGGCGGTGAGGATGCTCTGTATGATCAAGCGGTGCAGATCGTGATCAAGGACCGCAAGTGTTCGACCAGCTACATCCAGCGCAAATTGGGCATCGGCTATAATAAAGCCGCCCGTCTGGTGGAGCAGATGGAGGAAAACCAGCTCGTCAGTCCCGCCAACCATGTGGGCAAGCGCGAAATTCTGGTGCCAGAACAAGAATAGCGATTGTGACAGGCAACTTACTGCCTTGTGAAAACGTTGGGGGCTGTATGTAACGCATACAGCCCTTATTTATTACCTCATGAAAAGACGTGCCTTTGTCATCGCGCCGCTGGTCGGCGCCCTCCTGAGCATCGCTGCGCCCGCGTTCGCGGCGCCGATCTCTTTGAACCGTTTGTCGGCCTATCTGAATGACCTTCAGACCGTGCAGGGCGACTTCACCCAAGTGAACGCCGATGGCAGCATCGACACCGGCACGATTTACATCCGTCGCCCCGGTCGAGCGCGGTTTGAATACAACGCGCCCAACAATGCGTTGGTGATGGCGGGCGGCAGTCAGGTGGCTGTATTCGATCCGGTCTCGCCGGACAGCGCAAATATCTATCCGCTGAACCGCACCCCCCTCAGCATCATTCTGGCCAAGAACGTAAACCTTGCTCAGGCACGCATGGTGACGGGGCACCGAGAGGTCGACAACACTACTGTCGTCACAGCCCAAGACCCCGAGCATCCCGAATACGGGAATATCCAACTGGTCTTTACCGACAATCCGGTCGAACTGCGTCAGTGGGTGATCACCGACGATAGCGGCAACCAGACGACGATGATCCTCGGGGATACGAAAACAGGTATGAACCTGAGCAACGGGCTCTTTAACATCGAGCACGAGCGTTTGCGCCGCCAGTGATAGCGGCGCTTCTGCCGTCGCTTAGTAGCGGCGGCAGGAGATCAGTTGAGCCTGATAGGTCTGGGCTCGGGATGCGACACGGTTGGCCACATTCACCAGCCATCCTTTGGACCTGTAAGACCCGCGCGAGAAGCCGGCGTGCCCCTCGTGATAGGCCAGATACTGGTTCCGTGCGTCATACATGGGGATGCCGTTTTTCTGCACCGTCTTGGTCATGTACCAGCCCATGAAATCGGTCGCATCGTCGATATCGTCCCGACGGGCACGGCGATTTCGAGTCTCTTTCTGGTATTCTTCCCATGTGCCATCCAACGCTTGGGAGTAACCATAGGCAGAGCTGACCCGCCCCATGGGAATGACGCCTAGCGCATAGCTGCGCGGCGTTTTGGCGTTGCCGATAAATTTGCTTTCCTGATGGATCATTGCCATCAGGACGGGAACTGGGGCGCCATACTTCCGTTCGGTGCGCTGCATGGCCCGCAGGTAGTGGGGCCGCTCTTTGATGATTGCACACGCGTTTTCCAAATCGCGCGGAGCGCGAAATTCGGAGCTGCCGCACGAAGCCAACAGCAGAAGTAACATCAGGGCGCGGAAGGGTCTGCTCATCTGCCTATCTCGCTCTTATTTGCCTTCACTATAAGGAGTACGCGGCCTTTCGGCAAATCACACTATGTAAGAAATCGTGTTTGCCCCATTGAAAGATAGGCCGACATAGCCACCTAGTAAGGCTAGATGTGACATCCGGATAGAGTCCGAGAATCATCTATGGCCCCTTGCGTGCCGAAGAAGAGACAGTTAGGCCGCACTTATGCAAACGTTACGCGCCAAATATCATCTGGGTCAGGTTGTCCGCCACCGCAAGCATCCCTTCCGCGGTGTGATCTTTGACGTCGACCCCGAATTTGCAAACACGGAAGAGTGGTACGAGGCGATCCCCGAAGAGAACCGGCCAGAGCGTGACCAGCCCTACTACCACCTCTTTGCCGAGAACGAGACCACCTACTACGTGGCTTACGTGTCCGAACAGAACCTGATGATGGATACCTCGGGCGAACCTGTGGACCACCCCGACATCTCGGAAATGTTCGGGCCGTATTCAGACGGGTTCTACCCGCTTCATGTTCAGCTGAACTAAAAGGCCCCGCCGGATTGGCGAGGCCTTTGTGTTTAGTAACCCAGCGCGCAACCGTCCTTGCGTGGATCAGAGCCTGCTTCTAGCAAACCATCGTCGCGAAGGATGATCGCCTGCCCACCGCCAAGGGGCGTTTCCGGCACGACGACGTTGTGTCCGCGCTGCGCGAGATCGGCGCGCACCTCTTCGGAATATCCGCGTTCCACCTGCATGGTTTGCCCGTCCGCAAAACTGCGCGGGGCATCTAGGGCCGACTGCACGTCCAGACCGAAATCGTGGAAGTTGGTGATCAGACGCGCATGGCCGTTGGGCTGGTACGCGCCTCCCATCACGCCAAAGGGCATCAGAACCTTGCCGTTCTGGCGCAGCATTCCAGGAATAATGGTGTGGAGCGGGCGTTTACCTGCCGCCAACTCGTTTGGATGTCCTTCGGTCAGGGTGAAGCCTGCCCCGCGGTTCTGGAACAGAATCCCGAATTTGTCGCTGGCCAGCCCAGAGCCGAATCCGTGGAAAATCGAATAGATCAGCGAAACAGCCATGCGGTCACTGTCCACCACCGTGATGTAGATGGTGTCCTTGTGAATCGCCTCGGCCCCCGGCGCGGGCATTTCCAAAGCCCGATCCATCTGGATGAGGCCGGCCAGCTTCTTGGCCGTTTCTAACGAGAGCATGTGGTCCAGTCGCGCGCAGTGATCGGGGTCCGCGATCACGCGGTTGCGGGTGTCGTAGGCCAGTTTGGCGGCTTCGGCCTCCACATGGGCGCGGTCGGCGCTGAGCAATCCCATGGAGGGCAGGTCAAAATGCGAGAGGATATTCAGCATGAGCATCGCAGTTGCGCCGTGGCCGTTCGGCGGGTGCTCTAGTAGTTCGATGCCTTGGTAGGTGCTGCTGATCGGGGTGGTGTAATCCGCTTGCGCGTTGGCGAAATCGTCCAGTGTGTGGCAGCCGCCCGCAGCGCGCAGGGTGTTCACCATATCTTCGGCGACTTCACCGGTGTAGAAGCCGTCGCGGCCCTCTTTGGCGACCTTGCGCAAGACCTCTGCCTGGCCCGGAGCGCGGAAGACCTGACCGGCGCGAGGGGCCTCTCCGTTGATCAGAAAGTGCCTGCGCCCTGATTCGCTGAGGCGCGGAGCATCCTTGGCGAGGTCGAATGCAACGCGGGGCGCGATCGGGATTCCTTCGTCCGCGTATTTGATTGCGGGGGCAAGAACGTCGCTTAGGTTCATGCGGCCCCAGTCCGTGTTCAGGCGGCAAAAGGCGTCCATCGCGGTGGGAATTGTAACTGGGTCTGCCCCTTCGGTGGGCACCGTGCTCAGGCCTCTGTCTCGTAGTGCTGCGGCGCTGGTCCCTGCCGGAGCGCGGCCGGAGCCGTTCAGGGCCATGACATCATCATTGCCCGCAGGCTTGAACAGGACAAAGCAATCCCCGCCAATCCCCGTCATCTGCGGTTCGGCAATGCCAAGTAGCACTGCCGCTGCGATAGCTGCGTCCATCGCGTTGCCACCGGCCTGGAGCGTACTGATGGCCGTTTGAGCAGCAAGCGGATGCGACGTGGCGCACATCGCGTTCGCGGCGATCACCATGGATCGGCCGGGTTGATGAAAATCGCGCATGAAACCTCCCTGATATTGGCTCTCAGAGTAGTACACGCGGTGCAGAAGCCAAGCGGTCTGACGCTAGATTTCCACCTGTTGGAAAACCATCGTCAGTTCGTTCGCGCCGTGAACCCGTTCATAGTGCAGGCCATCGCAGCAGGCATGGATCAGGCTCCAGCCCCACCCCCCTTCGGGGAGGGTTTCGGGGGCTGGCATTGACCCAGCCGGAACAGCACCGTCGGGCATTGCAACGCCGCGATCCGACAGCGCGATCGAGACCCCTTCGGGCAGCAGTTCCAGATCCAGATGGATGCGGCCGTCAGGGTTGTCCGCGTAGGCATGTTCGACAATGTTGTTCATGGCTTCGGCGACCGCCAATTCCACGCGCGGGTCGGGCGGCACAGACCAGGATGCGAGCCGCCCCGTGAGTTCTTCGAGTGTGTGGCGCACGGCCAGAGAGGTTGCCTCGCAACTGAAACGCGCACTGTGTTTAGATGCCATTGGGGACCACCGCTGTATCCAGAGCCTCGTGAATGACGAACACCTTGTCCATGCGTGTCAGGCGCAAGACACGGGCGACATCCGGCTGCAAGGTCGCCAGATCCAGCCTGATTCCCTTGGGCATCTGCTTCATCGAGGCCACGATCGCCCCGAGACCGCTGGAGTCGATGAATTTCACGTCTTTCAGGTCCAGAACTGCGCGGTAATCCAGTTCATCGGTCAATGCCCGCATCTGGTCCTTGAACTGGATCGCTGCGGCTGAGTCGATCCGGCCTGCTGCCACGTGGATCACGCGAAGCCCCGGATAATCTGTATGGGTCAGATCCAATTTGCCCTCCGTAGATGGTTCTTTAGCCACGCTACGAGCGGTTCCTTAATCAATTCAGAACCGGGGTCGGGTCTTTTCCCTAGGATTTGAGACAAACGCCCCGGCGTATCCGGGATCAGCGCAATGTCTGGCGATTCCGGCCAAATCCATGTATCCGATCCGGACTTTCGAGATCACAACCTACCGTGCACGTTCAGGACGAGACAGCCACGGATCGGAGACCAGATGCGCGCAGATTATGAAACTCTGGCCAAGGGAATCGCGGCCCTCACTCATGGCGAGACTGACGAAGTCGCACTGATGGCGACGCTGGCGTGCGAGCTGCACCATTCGGATGACCGGTTCGACTGGACAGGTTTCTATCGGGTCACCGCGCCTGAACTGATGAAAATCGGGCCCTACCAAGGTGGCCACGGCTGCCTTGTGATTCCGTTTTCGCGCGGGGTCTGCGGGGCGGCTGCGCGCACCCGTGAAATCCAGCTGGTGCCGGATGTCGAGGCCTTTCCCGGGCATATTGCTTGTTCCAGCAGTACGCGGTCAGAGATCGTTTTGCCCGTGTTCAACAAGGCCGGTGACGTGATCGGCGTTCTGGATATCGACAGCAACCAGCCGGATGCCTTCGATCAGAACGACGCGGACCAATTGGCTGCGATTCTAGCTGCAACTTTCGGTCAGCTGTGATGAGCGACACCTACAACCCGCCCTCTGATCCGCTCGAGGTTCTGCACGAAGATGCGCATATCATCCTGGTGAACAAGCCGAGCGGCCTGCTGTCCGTACCGGGCAAAGGAGAGCATCTGGCCGACTGTCTGATCAGTCGCTTGCAGGTGGTCTTTCCGACGGCGCTGTTGGTGCACCGGTTGGATCGGGATACGTCCGGCGTGATGGTGTTCGCCCAAACGCCAGCGGCGCAGCGGCACCTCGGCCTGCAATTCGAAAAGCGGATGACCAAAAAGACCTACGTCGCGCGGGTTTGGGGCGATGTTCAGGGCGACGAAGGTACAGTGGATCTGCCGCTGATCGTGGATTGGCCCAACCGCCCCAAGCAGATGGTGGACCATGAAAACGGGAAACCTGCGGTCACTGAGTGGAAGGTGATCAAACGCGGTGACAATGAAACCCGTATGCGCTTGATGCCCAAAACAGGGCGCAGTCACCAACTGCGGGTGCACATGCTGGCACTAGGACACCCGATTTTGGGTGACCCGTTCTATGCCGAAGGAGAGGCCTTGGCCTTTCCGCGCCTGATGCTGCATTCCGAGGAACTGAAGCTGAAGCACCCCGAAGACGGGCGCGGTCTGAAGTTCCGCGCAAAGGCCCCCTTCTAGGGGTCAGGTGCCTTTGAGCTGGCGGTCGGTCAGGTTCAGACGTTCATCCACGATCGGGCGCAAGGTCTCTGCCAAGGTGGGGTCTTGCTCCATCACCATGTGCAGCTCTTCGGCGCGATTCATGGCCACCAGTTGCAGAATATCGCTGCGGATAGACCCGTCCATGCCGCGGGGCAGGCGCATCACGGCTTGCAGATGCTCGACCCGTTTCTCGGGGATGAAGCTGCGCACGATGGTCTGATCCAGATCCGTTTCCACAAACCCATAGAGACCGATCCCCCGAGCAGGCAGGGCAAAGGTCGCAAAGGCCACCTCTTGCACGCGGGGATGCGACATCAGCTCTTCGCGCAGGGCGGGGCCCTCTTTAGCGACGCGGTTTTCGGTGCCTTCGCCATCAGACCAGTTCATCAGCTTGCGGGTGACGAAGTTGTACAGGGGCTTGGCCGTAGCCATCCAGATACGCGAGGGCAGAGCGCGCCGCTCTAGCATCTTCTTTTCGGCAGGGGTCAGCAGGGATTTGGCATAATTGCGCTTCTGCTTCAGCAGGTGGCGCAGGTCTTCGTAGGCCATGATCCGGTGCAGACGGCCGCGTTTGCCGTGCACAGCGGCCAGCTGGAAGTCGATCACGCTGGCGCGCCCGTCCGGCGTCATCAGCCAGTTCTGGGGTTTCGCCAGATCGTTGTGGGTGACGCCCCGCTTGCGCATTTCACGCAGCAGGCGCTTGGCATCCTTGTACCACGCGGCGTCTTTGGGTTTGGCCAGTTGCAGTGGCGTTCCGTGGCTCCATGTGCGCAGGATGCCCTCGCGGTCCACGCGGATCAGCTGGGGGGTGCCCTCGATGCCGGCAACAGCCTTCAGGCCGCGGATTTCCTTGCGGGCCAGCGCCCATCCGATCCAGCGGGACCATAGCGGTAGGGAGCCAAGGCGGCGCATGACCAGCTTTTCGCTCGGGTCGCTGGCGGCATAGCCAGAGACGGTTTCCGAGAAGGGGTCACGCTTGTGTACAGTTTCCTGCACAAACTGGGTATCGGCGGGCAAGGTTTTCATGCCCGCCTGAGTATTCCGAAGGCGCGGATCGCGCAACATCCGTTAGTCGACGTAGGCGGTAATCACCTTCACTTCGCAGAAGTCCTCTAGGCCATAGTGACCACCCTCGCGCCCGTTGCCCGACGCCTTGACCCCACCAAAGGGCGAACCCTTGGCGATGCCGCGACCGTTGGTCTGGATCATGCCCGCGTGCAGGCGGCGCGCCACGCGCATCCGCTTGGCGTCATCCTGTGACTGGACATAGTGGGTCAGGCCGTAGGGCGAGTCGTTGGCGATCGCGATGGCTTCTTCCTCGGTGTCGAAGGGGATGATCGACAGCACGGGGCCAAAGATTTCCTGCTGCGCGATGGTCATGTCGTTGGTCACGTCCGCAAACACGGTCGGGCGCACGAAATAGCCACGGTTCAGACCTGCGGGGCGACCGGGGCCACCAGCGGCCAGACGGGCGCCTTCGTCGATGCCCTTCTGGATCAGGTCCTGAATTTTGCCGTACTGTAGCTCGCTGACGACGGGGCCGATGTGGGTGCCGTGCTCGTGCGCGGACGCCACACCACGGGTTTCAGCGGCCTTTACCGCATCCTCGACCGCCTGATCATAGCGCGAACGTTCTACCAGCATTCGGGTCGGTGCGTTGCACGACTGGCCAGAGTTGTTGAAGCAGTGCATCGCGCCGCGCGTCACGGCATTTTCATCCGCGTCGGCGAAAACGATGTTCGCGCCCTTGCCACCGAGTTCGAGGCTGACACGCTTGACCGTATCGGCGGCGGCCTTGGTGATGGCGATGCCTGCGCGGGTCGAGCCGGTGAAGCTGATCATCGCCACATCGGGGTGGGTCGATAGCTGGGAGCCCACGCCGGGGCCGTCGCCGTTCACAAGGTTGAACACACCAGCGGGAACGCCCGCCTCGTGCAGCATTTCAGCGAACAGCAGCGCCGACAGAGGCGCGATTTCTGAATGCTTCAGCACGATGGTGCAGCCGTCTGCCAGCGCGGTGATCACCTTGAGGCAGATCT
>CAXQKF010000182.1:0-5570 GCA_964224285.1 Donghicola sp.
TTGGCGATCACGCCCGCCGCGAAGTCCTTGGTGTAGCCCACCTGCCGCATGCCGGCGATGACGATGGAGCCGATGGCCACCACGGTCGCGGGCGAGGACCCGGAGAGGGCGGCGAAGAGCATGCAGGCGAAGACGCCGGCGATGGCGAGGCCGCCATGCATGTGGCCCACCAGCGCGATCGAGAAGCGGATGATCCGCCGCGCCACGCCGCCCGTGGACATGAAGCTCGAGGCGAGGATGAAGAACGGGATCGCCAGCAGGGTGTAGTGGCCCGCCATCGCCTGAAAGAAGCTCTGCGCAATCGAAGAGAGCGAGGTTTCGGACAGGACCAGCAGGAAGATGATCGACGAGAAGCCAAGGCTGACTGCGATCGGCACACCGATCAGCATCAAGCCGACGATCATGGCAAAGAGAATTGCGACTTCCATCGAATTATTCCTCGTAGTTCATGTGGCGCACGTCTTCGACGGCGTCTTCAGCTTCGTGGCTCACGATCAGGCTGTCCGTTTCACCGCGAACGATTGCGATAAAGGCCTGGACGAAACGGAACAGCAGCAGAGCCATGCCGATGGGCAGAATGGCGTAGGGGATGAAGCGCGGCAGCTTTTCATAGTGCTCGCCTTCGTTCATCAGAGGCTCGATCCAGCGCAGGAATTCGGGCATCGGAACCTCGAGCACTTCGTACCATGCGCGGTAAGAGGTGCGTTTCATCTCTTCGAGACCGGTGGGGAACCAGCGGCCATCGGTTTGCGGCAGGTTGGCAAAGTTTGCCCAGTAGTCCCACGCGCCTTTGGTCAGCAAGAAGGCATAGCCGACGCAGATCACCGCCGCGATGATCGCCAGAATGCGGCGGACGTGCAGCGGGAACAGGTTGGTCAGAGCGTCAACGCCGAGGTGGGCGGTCACTTTGACCGAGTAGCTGATGCCGAACAGGACCAGCCACGCAAACAGGAATGTTGTGGCCTCGAGGCCCCAGGTGAGGCTGTCGTTAAAACCGTAACGCAGCACAACGTTGATAAAGGTGACGAGGGTCATCAGGCCCAGAAGAACCGCAATAATCGTTTCTTCCAGAGAGTTGATGAACCGCCCCACCGCCGATTTCGGCTCGTATTTGGTGGACATGGGACGCTCCTGAGGACAGGTGAGAGGTTAAGAGAACCCCGGCCCCCATGAAGAAGGCCGGGGCAAATTCACGCGAGCGGTGAAAGATTAGTGCTTGGCGTTGATCGCCTGAGCGGCGTCGATGTTGTCCTGGCCAACATCTTCGCGGAACTGGTCCCAAACGGGCAGCATCGCGTCGACCCATGCCTGACGGGCTTCGGGCGACAGTTCGCGGATCACACCGCCGGCATCCAGAACGGCCTGACGCGCGTCTGCGTCGACTTCTGCGATGGCTGCGTTACGGGTCGCGGTCACTTCGTTCACGATGGTTTCCAGCTGGGTGCGGACATCGTCATCCAGGCTGTCCCAGAAATCGACCGAGGTCACGAGCATGTAGTCCAGCAGACCGTGGTTGGTCTCGGTGGTGCCGTCCTGAACTTCAAAGAACTTCTGACCGTAGATGTTCGACCAGGTGTTTTCCTGACCGTCCACAACGCCGGTCTGCAGCGCGCCGTACACTTCGGAGAAGGCCATGGGCTGGGGCGATACGCCGATCGCTTCCATCTGCGCCTTGATCACTTCCGACGGCTGGACGCGGAACTTGAGGCCAGCTGCATCGGTGGGTAGTTCCAGCGGCTTGTTCGCCGACATCTGCTTCAGACCGTTGTGCCAGAAGCCCAGACCCAGCAGGCCGCGGCGAACCATCGATTCCTTCATCGCTTGACCGGTGTCCGAGTTCTGGAACTCGTCAACAGCCGCCATGTTCTTGAACATGAAGGGCAGGTCGAAAATGCGGAAGACTTTGGTGAACTGCTCGAACTTCGACAGCGAGGGTGCCGCCATCTGGACGTCACCCTGCAGCATCGCTTCCAGAACCTGGTCGTCGTTGTAGAGGGTCGAGTTGGGGTACACTTCCATGCACGCCTTACCGTTCATCTCGTCGTTGACGCGCTGCTGCAGCAGCGATGCGGCCAGACCTTTGGGGTGCTTGTCGGTGTTGGTGACGTGGCTCAGCTTGATGACGACTTCGCCTTCATCACATGCGGCCATAGCACCTGCGGCGCCGGTAACGGTCAGTGCGACTGCGGTCGCTGCGGTTGCGAGAAATTTCATGGGTCTCCTCCCCCTTTGAAATTAAAGTACGCGACCCCATCTCTGAGATCTTGGGCCAGAGATAACCGCAGCCACATCAAAGGGCTCAAGCAGAGAATTACAAATTTGTGAATTTGGCGTTTTTTATATTATTTCCAGAAGGTTAAGCATTGCGCCATATGCAACCCTGCTATGCGGCAATGCAGCGGAGTGCGAAAATCCGCACACGGAAAGAACCGCATGTGCGGATTTCCGCACATCACTCGGATCGGAAGTCTTCGGGTCGAATCCCGTGGCGGGTCAACTTGTCGTAAAAGGTTTTACGGGGCAACTTGAGCGCCTTGGCGGCGGCGGTCGCCTGACCGGCATGTTTCCGCAGCGCCTCGATCAGCAAAGAGCGTTCGACCTGCGCCATCTGTTCCGCCAGCCCGAGGCTCTGATCCTCGGAAACATCCCCCAGCCCGAGGGCAAAACGCATCGCCGCATTCATCAGCGCCCGCGCGTTGCCTGGCCAGTCCTGCGCCATCAGGCGGGCGATGGTATCAGGGGTGATTTCGGGGGCCGTCACGCCTGCTTGCTCGGCCGCTTGGGCGACGTATTGGCGAAAGATGATCGGGATATCTTCAGGGCGCTCGCGCAGGCCGGGGATGTACACGCGTACCCCTTCGAGCCGGTAATAGAGGTCGCTGCTGAAGTCGCCCTTCGACACCATTTCTTCCAGATCACGGGTGCAGCCCGCCAGAATGCGCGGTGCGGGCGTTTCCAGACGTTGGGCCAGCGCGAACTGCACCTCTTTGGGCAGCAGGCTGATTTCGTCCAGAAAAAGGCTCCCCCCTTCGGCCTTTTCCAGGGCACGCCCCAGTTCCTCGACACTCATCGTTGCCGCAGATCGTTTCTCAAAGGGTTTGCGGGCGTTCGGCGACAGCAAGTGGATCACTTCGGCGCATTTCGACACCCCTGTGCCCGGAGCGCCGGTGACCAGCACATCCGCGCCGGTCGCCGCCACTGCCCGCACATGGGACCGCAACGTATCAATCGCCGCCGATTTGCCAAAGATCATACGGGCGGCGGGGTCACCCTGCACCAACTGCTCTTTCAGGCTGCGGTTCTCGATCACCAACTCGCGGCTGGCCAGAGCCCGCTCGAGCACCGCCAGCAGATCCTTGGCCGCGCAGGGCTTTTCAAGAAAATCAAAGGCCCCTGCCCCCATTGCCTTGACCGCCATGGGGATGTCGCCCTCGCCTGTCAGCAAGATCACCGGCAGTTCCGCATCCTGCCCACGCGCATAGTCCAACAGATAGAACCCGTCGCGCCCCGACATGCGGATATCCGACAGGATCACGCCGCGGAAATCGCGGGTGATGTGATCTTTGGCCGCCACGAACGACCCGCAAAGCGTCGGCTCGAATCCCCCCAGATCGAGCGTCTGCCCCAATGCCTCACGCACTGCGGCGTCCTCTTCGACGACCAGAACCGAACGGATCATGATGTGCTATCCTCTTGCCATGGCTGCAATTCGACGGTGAACAGCGCGCCACCCTCGGGCGCGTTTTCGCCCCGTATCATGCCCCCGAAGCTCTGGACCAGACCATAAGAGATCGAGAGCCCCAGCCCCATCCCTTCGGAGGCGCCCACCTCTTTGGTGGAATAGAACGGATCGAAAATCTTTTCCGGTGCCTCGATACCGGGCCCTGTGTCGGCGATACACAAAATGGTTTTGTCCGGCTCTTGGGTGATGGAAATGGACAGGCATTGGAACGTCTGCCCGACCATTGCATCCAGCGCGTTCGAGATCAGGTTCAGAACCACCTGCTGCAACCGCACCTCGCCGCCGCGCACGAGCACAGGCGCATCCTGTTCGGCCCAAACCAAAGAGACCCCTTCCCGCCCCATCCGCGCTTCGGACAGCTCTAGGGCGCTGCGGATTACGCCAGTCAGATCGACCCGTCCCACAGGCTCTTTTTCCTGGCGGGCAAAGGCACGCAGGTTCTTGATGATCCGGCCCATCCGGCGGGCCATATCCGAAATCCGGTCCAGATTGGCACGGGCCTCGGGCACGCGCTCCCGGTCCAGATAGAGCACCGCATTCTCGGCAAAGCTCTGCACAGCCATGAGCGGCTGGTTCAATTCATGGCTAATGCCCGCAGACATCTTGCCCAGAGCACTTAGCTTGCCCGCCTGCACCAGATCGGCCTGCGCGCGCTCCAGCTCGGCGGTGCGCTGCGCCACGCGCTCTTCGAGGCGCTGGTTGGCGAGGGTCAGGGTCCGCCGCCGCTCTGTTGCCAGAAACAGCAGTGCACCGAATGCCAGCAAGATCGCCGCCAGAACCGCCGCCTGAAGGATCGCCAACTTGGCCGCTGGCGCGATATCGACCAGCGCTTCGGCCCGCAGACCGATGACCGGCATATCCTGCACCAGATGCAGCGAATGCGCGGGGACATAACGCCCCGCATCCAACGCCCACAACTCCATGTTGCCGCGCTGCTCGACGGAATAGGACAGGAACGGCCGCAGGGTCAGGCTTTCGTAATCCGCGCTGCTGCTGCGTTTGCCTGTCCCCCGCTGAAGGTAGAGCAGTTCTTCGCGGTTCGAGATAAAGACAACACCCAGATCGTCGCTAAAGAACACCACCGGCACACCGCCGCGCCAGTCACGCTCGATCCTCTCGATATCGACGACCAGAACGACCACGCCCTGCACGCTGCGATCAAGCCCGAAGACCGGCGCAGCATAGTAGAACGCCCGCCGTTCAAAACGGGGACTGAACGCGTGAAAACTGCCCAGAGCGCCATCCATCGCACGCAAGAAAAACGGAGCTTCGGCCCAATCGAGCGGCGGGTCGCCAATGGCGTTGGCAACGACTTTGCCCTCGGCATCCAAGAGCACCACGTCCAGCGCCGTCGTCTTGTCAGCAGAGGTCACAAACAGATCGGTGATCGCACGTTTGGACACAGGCTGCTTTACCACCGGATGATCGGCCAGATAGACCCCCAGTTCGCGATACCGCTGCAATTCCCCCTGCAAACGGTCCGCAGCCAGCGCCAGATCGGACCGCCCACGCTGTGCAATCTGCTCCAACGCTTGGGTGTGGGCATAACTATAGAGCGCAGAGGCCACGCCCCCCACGGCTATCACAAACGCAGCCACGAGGCTGATGCGGCGCCATAATCCTGTGCTCATGGGTCTGTGCTACCAAGCTGCCACGATATGCACCAGAGAATTGCCACAGCAGACTGAAATGCAAGCGCACCCTAGCAGGGTGCAACAGACTCTTGCGCAGGGCACAACAGTTGCGCAATGTCACCGCATGTCAGTCCTAGTGCAGTCTCCGACGCAACCCGCGTTCGTTCAGAACCCCTATCCGTTTTACGAGTCTG
>CAXQKF010000183.1:0-10510 GCA_964224285.1 Donghicola sp.
GCCCAAGAGGTCATGGCTGAGACAAAGGACGAACCGAAATGAGCGTAGCTGCACTATCCTTCTACCTCTTTGCGCTGAGCACCGTGATCGGTGGTCTGATGACCGTGCTTGGCCGCAACCCTGTCCACTCGGTGCTCTGGCTTATTCTGGCGTTCATTTCGTCGGCTGGCCTGTTCGTGCTGCTGGGGGCGGAATTCGTGGCGATGCTTCTGGTCATCGTCTATGTGGGCGCGGTTGCCGTGCTCTTCCTTTTCGTTGTGATGATGCTGGACGTCGATTTCGCAGAGCTGAAGGCTGGTATGGCCAAGTATCTGCCGATCGCGCTTCTGATCGCTGTCATCCTGCTGATGCAGTTCGCTCTGGCGTTCGGCGCGTGGGACAGCAGCGAGATGGCCGAAGGCCTGCGTCAGGCGCCGGTGGCTGCAGATGTTCAGAACACCGCTCAGCTTGGCGGCCTGATCTACGACCGCTTCTTCCTGCTGTTCCAGCTCGCGGGTCTGATCCTGCTGGTTGCGATGATCGGTGCGATTGTTCTGACCCTGCGCCACCGTCCGGATGTCAAACGCCAGAACGTTCTGGCCCAGATGTACCGCGACCCGGCAAAGGCGATGGAACTCAAGGACGTGAAGCCCGGTCAGGGGCTCTGATAAATGCAAGAGCTTGTGCTGTTGCTCGAGAGCTTCTGGACAACGTTAGGAGTGGGTGGACTGACAGCACTATGGGCTCTGAAGGCGGGCGCGACATGGATTTGCGTGCGCTGGTTTAGAAACAGACGGCGCGTCGGCTGAGGCCGGCCGCCACCAAAACGTAAACGCCCGCCGCAATGTACGGCGGGTTCACCAAGGACAAAGACCCGAGGGACGACATGATTGGTTTGGAACATTACCTGGTGGTCGCGGCGACGCTGTTCGTCATCGGCATCTTCGGCCTCTTCCTGAACCGGAAGAACGTCATCATCCTGCTGATGTCGATCGAACTGATGCTGCTGGCCGTGAACATCAATATGGTGGCTTTCTCCAGCCACTTGGGCGATCTCGTCGGTCAGGTCTTCACTCTCTTCATTCTCACGGTTGCTGCAGCCGAGGCCGCGATTGGTCTGGCCATTCTGGTCTGCTTCTTCCGGAACCGCGGCACCATCGCCGTGGAAGACGTCAACGTGATGAAAGGCTAAGGGGCCATGGAAACCATCATTCTCTTTGCCCCGCTAGTGGGGGCGATTGTCGCCGGCTTCGGCTGGCGCTTCATCGGCGAGCAAATCGCCTGTTATCTGGCCACCGGCGTGCTGTTCTTCACTGCGCTGCTGTCGTGGATCGTATTCCTTAGCTTTGATGGCACCACTGAAACCATCAACGTGCTGCGCTGGATCCAGTCCGGCACTCTGGACACCTATTGGGCGATCCGTCTGGACCGTCTGACCGCGATCATGCTGATCGTGATCACCAGCGTTTCGTCGCTCGTTCACCTCTATAGCCTTGGCTACATGGCGCATGACGAGAACTTCCACCACGAACACTACAAGGCGCGCTTCTTTGCGTATCTGTCGCTGTTCACCTTTGCGATGCTGATGCTCGTCACCGCCTCGAACCTCGTTCAGATGTTCTTTGGCTGGGAAGGCGTGGGTCTGGCCTCGTACCTGCTGATCGGTTTCTACTTCCGCAAGCCGTCGGCAAACGCGGCGGCGATGAAAGCGTTCGTTGTGAACCGTGTTGGTGACTTCGGCTTTGCACTGGGCATCTTCGCGCTGTTCATGCTGACCGACAGCATCAACTTCAACGACATCTTCGCGAATGCAGAGACCATCTCGCAGACCACCATCACCTTCCTGTGGCAGGACTGGAACGCGGCTGAAATCATCGCTTTCCTTCTGTTCATCGGCGCGATGGGTAAGTCGGCACAGCTGATCCTGCACACCTGGCTGCCCGACGCGATGGAAGGCCCGACCCCCGTGTCGGCTCTGATCCACGCGGCAACCATGGTGACCGCGGGTGTCTTCCTGGTCTGCCGTATGTCGCCGATCATGGAATTCGCTCCGCACGCGACCACCTTTATCACCGTTCTGGGTGGCACCACCGCGTTCTTTGCGGCGACCATCGGTCTGGTACAAACCGACATCAAACGCGTGATCGCTTATTCGACCTGTTCACAGCTCGGCTACATGTTCGTGGCGGCGGGTGTTGGCGCCTACGGTCCCGCGATGTTCCACCTGTTCACGCACGCGTTCTTCAAAGCGATGCTGTTCCTCGGCGCCGGCTCGGTCATCCACGCGATGCACCACGAGCAGGACATGATGAACTACGGCGGTCTGCGTAAAAAGATCCCCATGACCTTCTACGCGATGATGATTGGTACTCTGGCCATCACCGGCGTTGGTATCCCGCTGACCCACATCGGTTTCGCTGGCTTCCTGTCCAAGGACGCGATCATCGAGAGCGCATTCGCGGGCGGCAACATGTATGCCTTCTGGATGCTGGTTATCGCTGCTGCGTTCACCTCGTTCTACAGCTGGCGCTTGATCTTCCTGACCTTCTACGGCAAGCCGCGCGGCGACAAGCACACCCACGACCACGCGCACGAAAGCCCGATGGTCATGCTGGTCCCCCTTGGTGTCCTGAGCCTTGGTGCGGTCTTCGCCGGTATGCTCTGGTACAACAGCTTCTTCGGCCATGCCGATCAGGTTGGTAAGTTCTTTGGCATCCCCGTGGCAGAGGCTTCGGCCCATGCTGCCGAGGGCGAGCACGAGATGGACGGTCACACCGACGACACCCACGCTGCGGATAATCACGCCGCAACGGCCGAAGAGCACCACGGCGAAGAAGCTGCGGATGATCACGGCGCAGAGGGCGAGCATCACCTCGTCTTTGCAGGCAAGCCGGGTGAGGGCGCGATCTACATCGGTGCAGACAACACTGTCCTGGAAGACGCGCATGCTGTTCCGGCATGGGTCAAGGTTAGCCCCTTTGTCGCGATGCTGGGTGGTTTGCTGATGGCGGTCTGGTTCTACCTGATCAACCCGTCGCTACCTGGCCGTCTGGCTGCAAACCAGCGCCCGCTCTACCAGTTCCTGCTGAACAAATGGTACTTTGACGAAATCTACGACTTCGTCTTCGTTCAACCCGCCAAAGCCATCGGCCGCTTCTTCTGGAAGAAGGGTGACGGGGCTGTCATCGACGGTGCCATCAACGGTCTGGCGATGGGTATTGTACCCTTCTTCACCCGCCTCGCTGGCCGCGCTCAGTCTGGCTACATCTTTGGCTATGCCTTCGCGATGGTGCTGGGTATTGCCGTACTAATCACCTGGATGACGCTCACCGGGGGAGCGAACTAATGGGAAACCTGATCTCAATCGTAACCTTCTTGCCCTTGGTGGCGGCACTTGTTCTGGCCGTCTTCCTGCGGGGCAACGACGAGGCGGCTCAGCGCAATGCCAAATGGCTGGCGCTGGTTGCCACGGCTGTCACATTCCTGATCTCGCTCTTTATTCTGGCGGAATTCGACCCTGCGAACACCGGTTTCCAGTATGTCGAAGAGCGTGACTGGATCCTGAACCTGAAATACAAAGTGGGCGTGGACGGGATCTCGGTTCTGTTTGTCCTGCTGACCACCTTTATCATGCCGCTGGTTATTGCCTGCAGCTGGGATATTTCGAAGCGCGTCAAGGAATACATGATTGCATTCCTTGTGCTGGAAACCCTGATGATCGGCGTGTTCGTTTCGTTGGACCTGGTTCTGTTCTACCTGTTCTTCGAAGCATCGCTGATCCCCATGTTCCTGATCATCGGGATCTGGGGCGGGGCGAACCGCATCTACGCATCGTTCAAATTCTTCCTCTACACCTTCTTCGGCTCGGTGCTGATGCTGGTGGCGATGGTTGCGATGTACACCGACGCGGGCACCACCGACATTCCGACCCTGCTGAACCATACCTTTGCTTCTGAAACGCTGAACCTGTTCGGCTTCCAGATCATCGGCGGTATGCAGACCCTGATGTTCGTCGCCTTCTTCGCGTCGTTTGCGGTGAAAATGCCGATGTGGCCCGTCCACACCTGGCTGCCCGACGCACACGTTCAGGCGCCGACCGCTGGCTCGGTTGTTCTGGCGGCAATCCTGCTGAAGATGGGTGGCTATGGCTTCCTGCGCTTCAGCCTGCCGATGTTCCCCGTTGGCGCTGAAATCCTGACCCCCGTGGTCTTCTGGATGTCGGCCATCGCGATCGTTTACACCTCGCTGGTTGCGTTGGTGCAGGAAGACATGAAGAAGCTAATCGCATACTCGTCGGTCGCGCACATGGGCTACGTGACCATGGGTATCTTTGCTGCGAACCAGCAGGGTATCGACGGCGCGATCTTCCAGATGCTGTCGCACGGCTTTATCTCTGGCGCGCTCTTCCTCTGCGTTGGTGTGATCTATGACCGTATGCACACCCGCGAGATCGACGCTTACGGCGGTCTGGCAAACCGTATGCCCAAATACGCGCTGGTGTTCATGCTGTTCACCATGGCGAACGTCGGCCTGCCGGGGACCTCTGGCTTCATCGGTGAATTCCTGGTCCTGATGGGCATCTTCCAAGAGAACACTTGGGTTGCTGCTGTGGCCGCATCGGGCGTGATCTTCTCGGCAGCTTATGCGCTGTGGCTCTACCGCCGCGTCGTCATGGGCGCCCTGATCAAGGAAAGCCTGAAGGCGATCACCGACATGACCACCCGCGAGCGTGCCATTTTCGCGCCGCTGATCATCATGACTCTGCTGCTGGGTGTGTACCCCGCGCTGATCACCGACATCATCGGGCCGAGCGTTTCGGCTCTGATCCACAACTACGATGCGGCACTGGCGTCGGTCTCGGTCGAGACTGTCAGCCAAGTGGCCCAACACTGAGGAGGGTGGCCCGATGCAGGCTGACCTAGCAATCCTTCTGCCCGAAATCCTCTTGTCGCTGTTTGCACTGGCGGCGCTGCTTGGCGCTGTCTACACCGGCAAGGACAAGCTGGCCTCTGTGCTGGTCTGGGTGACCAGCGCCGTGATGCTGGTGCTCGCCGCGATGATCGGTCTGGGTGACTCTGCCACCCAGATTGCCTTCGACGGTACATTCATCAACGACGGCTTTGCCCGTTTCTCCAAGGTTGTCATTCTGGTCGCGGCGGCCGTCGTCCTGATCATGAGCCAGGAATACATGCAGCGTCGCGGCATCCTGCGCTTTGAATACCCGATCCTCGTCTCGCTGGCGGCGGTTGGTATGATGGTCATGGTGTCCGCAGGCGACCTGATCGCGCTTTACATGGGCCTCGAACTGCAATCGCTGGCTCTGTACGTTGTGGCCTCGCTGCGTCGTGACAGTGTGAAGTCGACCGAAGCGGGTATGAAGTACTTCGTGCTTGGTGCGCTCAGCTCGGGTCTGCTGCTGTATGGTGCATCGCTGACCTATGGCTTCTC
Source organism: Donghicola sp. (assembly GCA_964224285.1). Classification (GTDB taxonomy): domain Bacteria; phylum Pseudomonadota; class Alphaproteobacteria; order Rhodobacterales; family Rhodobacteraceae; genus Donghicola. The sequence goes on from CAXQKF010000183.1 coordinate 5,428, forward strand.
GGGCACCACTTCGTTCTCGGGCATCATTCAGGCTGTCCATGGCGAGCATCTGTCGCTTGGCGTACTGTTCGGTCTGGTGTTCATCACCGCCGGTCTGGCGTTCAAGGTTTCGGCGGTTCCGTTCCACATGTGGACCCCCGACGTTTACGAAGGTTCGCCGACCCCCGTCACCGCTTTCTTTGCCACCGCGCCCAAGATGGCTGCGATGGGTCTGTTCGCCCGCGTCATGCACGATGCCTTTGGCGGCGCTGTTGGCGACTGGCAGCAGGTCATTGCGTTCCTCGCGGTTCTGTCGATGTTCCTTGGTTCGATCGCAGCGATCGGTCAGAGCAACATCAAGCGTCTGATGGCTTACTCGTCGATCGCCCACATGGGCTACGCGCTGATGGGGCTGGCCTCGGGCACCGCGCTTGGTGTGGAGTCGATGTTGGTTTACATGGCGATCTACGTCACCATGAACGTCGGCACCTTTGCCTTCATCCTGTCGATGGAACGTAACGGTCAGCCTGTTGTGGACATCCTGTCGCTGAGCAACCTGTCGAAATACGCCCCCGGTCGTGCATTCGCTCTGCTGGTGCTGATGTTCAGCCTTGCTGGTGTGCCGCCGATGCTGGGTTTCTTCGGTAAACTGTACGTTCTGCGTGCCGCTTACGAAGGTGGTCTGGCTTGGCTGGCGGTTGCCGGTGTGATCGCCTCGGTGATCGGTGCGTTCTACTACATCCGCATCGTCTACTACATGTACTTCGGCGAAGAGACCGAGGAACTGGACACCCCCCGCAACCCCGTTCTCTCGGGCCTGCTGGTGGCGTCGGCTGCGATCATGATTGCAGCGGTTGTTCTGAACCTCTTTGGCATCGACGGTGCCGCAGCGTCTGCTGCCGCGTCGCTGGTAAACTGATGATCACGGGCCAGAGTGCATGAGCGGCTGGCCCGTTGAATACGCAAGGCGAGTGCTGTCCCGTGTGGACAGCACCAACGCCGAAGCGGCGCGTATCGCGCCCGAACTGATCCAACCCACATGGATATTGGCCCTAGAGCAGACCGCAGGACGCGGACGGCGGGGCAGGGTGTGGGAAAACCCCAAAGGTAATTTCGCAGCGACCCTGCTGCTCAGGCCTAACGAGGCGCCGCATCTGACGGCGCTGCGCTCGTTTGTGGCGGCGCTGGCCCTGCACGAAGCATTCGTCACCGTTACAGGCCGCCCCGAGGCCTTTGCGCTGAAGTGGCCCAACGACGTGCTGCTGAACGGCGGCAAGGTTGCGGGTATCCTGCTGGAGTCCGTTGGGGTCTTTCACGGGGTCAGCTATCTGGCGGTGGGCATCGGTGTGAATCTGGTCGGTGCGCCCGATCCTGCAGTGCTGGAAGAGCGCGCAGTGCGCCCCGTTGCGCTGCTGTCCGAAACCGGCGCCCACGTCACGCCCGAGGAATTTCTGGACGTTCTGGCGGGCGCCTATGCCGCCTATGAAACCCAATTCACCACCTATGGCTTCGAGCCCATTCGGCAAGCTTGGCTGGCCCGCGCCGCCAAACTAGGCGAGGTCATCACCGCCCGCACCGGCAATGCCGAGCGGGTCGGCACATTCGAGACTTTGGACGAACACGGCAATCTGGTGCTGCGCACCGCGCGGGGCCGCGAGGCGATCCCTGCTGCCGACGTCTTTTTCTAAGAGGAACAGGATATGCTCCTTGCGATTGACTGCGGGAACACGAACACCGTGTTCTCGATCTGGGATGGCAAAGAATTCATTGCCACCTGGCGCACTGCCACCGAACACCAGCGCACCGCTGACCAGTATTACGTCTGGCTGACCACCCTGATGAAGCACCGCGGGATCGAGGCGGACATCACCGATGTCATCATCTCGACCACGGTGCCGCGTGTGGTTTTCAACCTGCGGGTCTTTGCGGACCGGTATTTCAACACCCGCCCGCTGGTTGTCGGCAAACCGGGTTGCGATCTGCCCGTCGAGGCGCGCGTGGACGCTGGCACCCAAGTGGGCCCCGACCGCTTGGTGAACACGGTGGCCGGTTTCGACCGTTATGGCGGGGATCTGATCGTGGTGGATTTCGGGACGGCGACGACCTTTGACGTGGTCGATACCGACGGTGCCTATATCGGCGGTGTCATCGCCCCCGGCGTCAACCTCAGCCTCGAGGCCCTGCATCAGGCCGCCGCCGCGCTGCCCCATGTGGATGTCAGCAAGCCCGACCTCGTGATCGGGACCAACACGGTGGCTTGTATGCAATCGGGCGTCTTTTGGGGCTATGTGGGGCTGGTCAGCGGCATCACCAGCCGGATCAAGGCAGAAAGAGCACGCCCGATGAAGGTTATTGCCACGGGTGGGCTTGCGCCCTTGTTCCAGCAGGGTGATACCCTATTTGACGTATTCGACGAATTTCTGACGATGCACGGCCTGACCGTCATCCACGACTACAACAAGGATAAAACGCTTGAGCAGTGAGAGACTGATCTATCTTCCCCTCGGTGGCGCGGGGGAGATCGGGATGAACGCATATGTGTACGGCTACGGCCCCAAGGATAACGAGCGTCTGATCCTCGTTGATCTGGGTGTGACCTTTCCGGACATGGACAGCACCCCCGGTGTCGACCTGATCATGCCCGACATCCAGTGGCTCGAAGAACGCAAGAACCAGCTGGAAGCAATTTTCATCACCCACGCGCACGAAGACCACGTGGGCGCGGTGGGGCACCTCTATGGCCGTTTGGGCGCGCCGATCTATGCGCGGGCCTTTACCGCTGCAATCGCCCGTCACAAGCTGGCCGAATATGGCGTCCACGACGGGGCGGTGCGCACCGCATCCGCTTATCCCGAAAAGGTCGAGGTTGGCCCGTTCAAGGTCAGCTTCGCGCCGATTTCGCACTCGATCCCCGAAAGTTCGGGGCTGGTGATCGACACGCCTGCGGGCCGTATCGTGCATTCGGGTGATTTCAAGATCGACACCACGCCGGTGATCGGTGAACCCTTTGACCATCAGATGTGGTCGGATATCGGCGCGACGGGCGTCAAGGCCCTGATGTGCGACAGCACCAACGTCTTCAGCGAGCATGCGGGCCGTTCCGAGGCGACCCTGAAGCCGAACCTGCAAGAGCTGATCGTCGCGCAGAAGGGCATGGTGGTCGCGACGACCTTTGCCTCGAACATCGCGCGTCTGCAGTCGCTGGCGACCGCAGGGCAGGCGGCGGGTCGGTCGATCTGTTTGCTTGGCCGCGCCATGCGCCGCATGGTCGAGACAGGCGTGCAGACCGGCATTCTGACCGACTTCCCGAAAACCGTCACCGCAGAGGATGCCAACAGCATCCCGCGCGAGAACCTGATGCTGATCGTGACCGGATCGCAGGGCGAACGCCGCGCCGCGACCGCACAGCTGGCGCAAGGCAAGTATCTGGGCCTGAGCATGAAAGAGGGCGATACCTTCCTCTTCTCGTCCAAGGTCATTCCGGGGAACGAACGCGGCGTGATCCGCATCATGAACCAGTTCTCTGAAATGGGCGTGGATATCGTGGATGACGCGGGTGGTCTGTACCACGTGTCCGGCCACGCGAACCGTCCCGATCTGATCACCATGCACGATCTGGTCAAACCCGAGATGCTGGTGCCTATGCACGGTGAACACCGCCATTTGCGAGAGCATGTGAAGGTCGCTGCCGAACGTGGTCTGCAAGGGATCGTTGCGGTCAATGGCATGATGCTGGATCTGACTGGCGACGCACCCAAAGTGGCCGAGTACATTGACACGGGCCGCACCTACCTGGATGGCTCGGTGCAGATCGGCGCGATGGATGGGATCGTCCGCGACCGTATCCGCATGGCTCTGAACGGGCATGTCACGGTCACCGTGATCATGGACGAGGATGACGAGCCCCTTGGCGAACCCTGGTGCGAAGTCAAAGGTCTGCCCGAGATTGGCCGCAGCGGTTCGCCCTTGGTGGATATTCTCGAAGAGGATCTGTCTCAGGCCATCGGTCGGGCAGGGAACAAGACGCTGGTGGACGACGACGCCCTCGAAGAGGCATTGCGCCGCGCAGCACGGAAATCCGCGCTGGATGAAATTGGCAAGAAGCCCGAGGTCACCGTGGTGATCAGCCGCCTCGCATAAGTTCAAAAAAGGTCGCCTCTGGCGGCCTTTTTCATTCGGGTCTAAGGGGCCTGAAATGCGCCCAAGAAAAAAGCGCCTCCCGAAACGGGGGCGCTTTCTGCATTTTCGGTGATCGCAGGGATCAGAGGCCGGCTGCGCGGCGCTCGTCAAAGCTCATGGCGATAAAGCTCGGCAGGTGGTCGCCCATACCGACGATGACGCCGCGGCCCTTGTTGCTCTCGCCAACCTGATCGGCGGGGCTGTCGCCACGCTTGCGGCCACGCGAAGAACGGGTGCTGCGCTTGGGCTTGTCGTCGTTTGCCTCGGGCTTGGGACGATCTTCGGAAGAGCGGCTGCGCGAACGGCTGCTGCGGGTCTCTTTGACTTCTTCTTCGGGTTCGTCGGCCAGCGGGTTTTCCAGACGCGGGATTTCCTTCTGGATCAGCGCTTCGATCGCGGCGAGGTTCTTTTCGTCGCGGGGTTCGCTGATCATCACGGCCTTGCCGTCACGACCGGCGCGGCCCGTGCGGCCGATGCGGTGTACGTAATCCTCTGCGTGAGTGGGCACGTCAAAGTTGAAAACGTGAGTCACGCTGGGAACGTCCAGACCGCGCGCGGCCACGTCCGAGGCGATCAGGAACTTGATCTTGCCTTCGCGGAAGTCATCCAGAGTGCGGTTACGCTGGGACTGCTCCAGATCGCCGTGGATCGGGGCGGCGTCGTAACCATATTTCTTGAGCGATTTCGAGACGATATCCACGTCCGTCTTGCGGTTGCAGAAAACAACGGCGTTCGAAACGGTGTCGCCTTCGGCGTCGATTAGCTTTCGCAGCAGGGCGCGCTTGCTGGTGCCGGAACGGTCACGCTTGGCCCCTTCGAAGATGCACACGTTCTGCGCGATCCGCTCGGAGGCGGTGGCCTGACGGGCCACTTCGATCTTGGCAGGACCGGATAGGAAGGTGTTGGTGATCCGTTCAATCTCGGG
>CAXQKF010000184.1:0-16179 GCA_964224285.1 Donghicola sp.
GCCTTTTCTCTCGAGCAAGTGAATGCGGTCGGGATGTTGGGTTTGGCATGCACATGTGCTTTGCCGTGCCCGCAGAGAAGTACCACGTCGATCCGATCCTCGCCCGCGCTATGGACCGCATCTTTACCCTGCACGCGGACCACGAGCAGAACGCGTCGACATCGACCGTGCGTCTGGCGTCTTCCTCGGGTGCGAACCCGTTTGCATGTATCGCGGCTGGCATCGCCTGCCTCTGGGGCCCCGCACACGGCGGCGCAAACCAGGCATGTCTGGAAATGCTCAAGGAAATCGGCACCCCCGATCGTATCCCCGAGTTCATCGCCCGCGCCAAGGACAAGAACGATCCGTTCCGTCTGATGGGCTTCGGCCACCGCGTCTACAAGAACTTTGACCCCCGCGCGACCGTGATGAAGCAGTCCGCAGACGAAGTTCTGGAGCTGCTGGGTGTGGAAAACAACCCGATCCTCGCGACCGCCAAGGAACTGGAGCAAGCGGCTCTGGCAGACCCCTACTTCGCAGAGAAGAAGCTGTTCCCGAACGTGGACTTCTACTCGGGCATCATCCTCGAGGCGATGGGCTTCCCGACCTCGATGTTCACCCCGATCTTCGCGATGTCGCGTACCGTTGGCTGGATTTCCCAGTGGAAAGAGCAGCTGTCGGACCCGCAGATGAAAATCGGCCGTCCCCGTCAGCTGTACCTCGGCGAGACCTCGCGCGACTACGTGGACATCGAAGAGCGCTAATCGCGCTCTTCCCCCCAAGACAAAAGAAAGCCGCCCGTTTCGGGGCGGCTTTTTTCGTTGGCGCTGTGGGTGGGCTTAGGCGCCGAACCGCTCCAGCCCGATCGCGTTTACCAGACTGAAGCCCGCAGGCAGCGACTGGTTGATCTGGGCAAAGGCCACACCGTCGAGATAGATCATCGTGCCCTGACCGTCTTCGTCCAGCTGGGTGGTGATCGTGGGGGGAGTATTGCCCTCGTATTTGATCAGCAAGAAGTCTTCGGCGGGATCATAGGCGCGGATCGTGATCAGGTCGTCACTGTCCGCGGTTTCGACCAGAACCAGAGCATCCGAACCCTCGCGGCCGTCAATCGTATCCCCGCCACCGGCAATCAGGATATCCTTGCCCGGGCCGCCCTTGATCAGGTCGAAGCCTTCGGTCGAGATCGTGTCGTCGTTCATCGGGACATCGAGGAACGTTCCGTTCTCATCAACCTCGAAGGTGGCGTATTCCAGATCTGCGCTGGTGCCGTTCAGCAGGTCATCGTCTTTGTAGCCAAAAATCGCGTCGTTGCCCGCGCCTCCGACCACTTCGTCATTGCCATTCCCGCCGTCGAGCGAGTCGTCGCCGTCACCGCCAAGAATAAAGTCCTCTCCATGCCAGCCGAACAGGGTGTCATTTCCACCCAAGCCATAGAGGGTATCGTTCCCTTCGCTCCCGTAGAACATATCCAGGTCATCGGTGCCCACAAACAAATCGTCATAGGGCGAGCCAAAGCTCTGGTATTCCGTGTCGTAATACTCGACGCCTTCTTTGGCGACGAAGAACCCGTTCACGATCACGTCGTCGAGGGTGAAGCTCTCGTCCACGCCTTCGAGGCGCATCACAACAAGTTCGCCGTCCAGAAGTTCAGCGTATCCGTCACCGTAGGCGATCGACAGATTGGCCCCGCTGCTGGACATGACAGTATAGTCGATGACGTCCACGCCGGGGTTGAAGTCGGTGACGACCACCGGCTCATCGCCGTCAAAGAGGAAATCACGGGACACGCTGAACATATCAGCGCCCTGCCCGCCGGTCGCGGTGTCGCCCGATCCGATGAACATGGTGTCGCTACCGGCATCGCCATGGACCTCGTCCGCGCCGCTGGTGTCTTGGTCTCCGATCCAGCTGTAGAAAGTGCGCAGACCGACCTGATTGCCCTCGGCCAGATATTCATAGGCTTCGGCCTGATTGCCGTTACCCGCCGCGATGATGACGTCGCTGCCTTCGCCGCCGGCAAAGAAGTTGTCGCCTTTGGTGTCGATCAGGAAGTCGACGCCATCGCCGCCGTCCAGTGTATCCGCACCCGCGCCGCCGATCAGGGTGTCGCTCTGTTCATTGCCATAGAGGGAGTCGGTGCCACCTGCGCCAAAGAGCAGGTCTTCGCTGCGGCCGCCATACAGTTGGTCTCCGCCAAGGCCGCCATCGAGGGTGTCCTGCCAGTTTCCACCGAAAATCGAGTCCCAGCCTTTGCCACCGGACAGGCTGTCGGCTCCGGCATATCCTTCGATGGAGTCGTCCCCTTCGCCGCCGGAGATCACGTCTTCTTCCTCCGACCCGTAGAGAATATCCGAGTCGTCCGTTCCCTCTACTTCCTGACCGGAACTGTCAGAGCCGGAATCGCCCCCGTCCACAGTGTCTTCGCCGTCGTCCACAGTGTCTTCGCCGTCGGAAGTGTCATCACCTTCGAGCTCAACGCGCTCGTCATTGTCGTTGTCATTGTCGTCATCGGACGTGTCATCAACGACAACCGAATAGATCCCGTAACTCGCGAGAAGAGAGAAGAAAATCAAACCAAACATTTTTGCACCAATTGCGCGCCGTCGCGGGCGCATTCACTATTAACTGGCAGGTACAAATCACCCGCCTGACCCGAAAATCAGAATTTGTCAAAAATGTGGCATTTGCAAGTAAGGATTTATATTCCATTAACGCCGTCAAAGGCCGCGTTTTTAAACGAATGCACGAACACCCTGATAACCTTAAGGAATTAGAGATTAACCAAACCGGTTGAGTTTCAAGCAGCCCGCCAATGACCCGAAGCAAGAGAGTTTAGCGGCTCTCGTAAAGGGTTAGTCTCTTTTCGAGAAAAACCATGACATCTCTTTCACAAAAAAGCCGCCCGTTTCGGGGCGGCTTTTGCGTTGGCGTTGTGGGTGGATTTAGCCGCCGATGGGCTCCAGCCCGATTGCCGCCACCACATCGAAGTCACCGGAAAGCGGCTGAAGGAAATGCGCGAATTTCTCTCCGTCGAGATAGATCATCGGTCCCTTTCCATCTATTTCCTCAGCAGTGATCACCGGCGCTGTGTCTCCCTCGTATTTGATCAAGAGATAGTCCTCTGCCGGGTCAAAATTGCGGATTCCGATGACCCTGTCGACGTCGGATGTTTCAACCAGGACAAAGGCATCAGCCCCGTCGCCGCCTTCGACCCTGTCGCCGGCACCAGCGATCAGAATGTCCTGACCATCGCCGCCCATCATCGAGTCAAAACCTTCGGTCGCGATGGTATCGTCACCGAAACGGACGTCGATGACGGTTTCGTCTTCACCAACCTCGAAACGGGCGTAGGTCACGCTCGCGCTGGTGCCGTTCAGCAGGTCATCCCCTCTGTAGCCACGGATTGTGTCAACACCCGTGCCGCCGACCACTTCGTCATTGTCAGACCTGCCGTCCAGATAGTCGTCGCCCGCCCCGCCAGAGAGAAAGTCGTTTCCGAAACCACCAGAAAGACTGTCATCACCTGCTTCGCCATAGAGCGTGTCATCCCCTTGGTCCCCGTAGAACGCGTCACCCTCGCTTTGGCCCATAAAGAGGTCGCCGTATTCGGTCCCGGAGCGATCATAGTATTCGACGCCGGAGAGGACATTACGAGTTCCGATCGTATCCACATCATCCTCGAGAGCGAACACACCGTTTACGGCCACATCATCGATGGTGAAGCTCTCATCCACCCCATCAAGGCGCATCACCACCTTGCCGCCATCCAGAAGTTCGGCGTAGCCGTTCTCGTAATTGATCGAAAGATCAATGTCGGCATCCGAGGTAGCCGCATAATCGATGACATCCACACCGGGCTTGAAGTCTGTAATCACCGCCGGTTCGTCCCCGTCCACGAGGAACTCACGAATAACGCCGAACGTGTCCGCACCCTGCCCGCCGGTGGCGGTGTCGCCGGACCCGATGTACATGGTGTCACTACCGGCTTCGCCTTGAACCTCGTCCGCGCCGCTAGTGTCCTCGTCACCGATCCAACTGTAAAAGGTGCGCAGATCGACCTGATTGCCCTCGGCCAGATATTCAAAGACTTCGGCCTGATCGCCGTTGCCCGCAGCGACAATGATGTCGTCGCCTTCGCCACCAGAAAAGGAATTGTCGCCATCTGTGTCGATCAGGAAGTCGGCACCATCGCCGCCGCCTAGGGTATCTGAACGTTCTCCGCCGATCAGCGTATCGTTTTGCTCATCACCGTAGAGGAAGTCTCTACCATCACCGCCGTAGAGCAAATCTTCGCTGCGCCCGCCCCACAATTGATCTGAGCCAGAGCCGCCATCAATGGTGTCTTTCCAGTCTCCACCGAAAAGCGCATCCCGGCCGCTGCCACCAATCAGACTGTCAGCGCCTTTGAGCCCTCGAATGAAGTCGTCTCCGTCGCCGCCGCTGATGATGTCATCATCCTTCGACCCGTAGAGAGTATCCCCATCTTCCGTTCCCTCTATGTCCTGACCGGAAATGTCAGATCCGGAACCGCCGCCGTCTACAGTGTCATCGCCTTCGCGGTCAACGCGCGCGTCATTGTCGTTGTCGTCATCGGACGTGTCATCAATCGCAACCGAATAGACCCCGTAACTCGCGAGGAGGGAGAACAACATTATACCAATCATAATCGCACCAATTGCGCGCCTTAACTGACGCATTCACTTTAAATAGACAGGGACCAATCACCTGCCTGACCCATAAACCAGACTTTATAAAAAATGCCCGAAATTCAAGGCCGGATTCATATTTACCATGAATCGCAATGGGTTCCCGCCCCTGAAAGAATCGGAAACCCATTAAAAACTTACAGAAATTACACAATCCAAAGCGGGCGAAATTCAGCCCCTGCCTGTGGATATTAACAAAGGACGTTAGCGTCCTTCGTAAGAGGCAGGGCGTTTTTCAAGGAAAGCCATAACGCCCTCTTTGAAATCGCGGGTACCGCCGCAAGCGCCCTGAAGCTGGGCCTCGAGCAGAAGTTGCTGTTCCAGATTATTGTCCCAGCTGCCGCGCAGAGAGGCTTTGATATGCTGGTAGGCAATCGACGGACCGCTGGCCAGTTTGGCCGCACGGCCCCGCCAGTGGGCGTCAAAGGCGTCATCGGCCACGGCCTCCCAGATCATGCCCCAGTCGTCGGCCTGACGGGCGGTGATGGGCTCTGCAAACAGGGCTGCGCCCATGGCTTTGGCCGCGCCCATCTGGCGGGGCAACCAGTAGGTGCCGCCTGCGTCAGGGATCAGGCCGATGCGGGCAAAGGCCTGCAGGAACACGGCGCTTTCGGTGGCGATCACCACGTCTGCGGCCAGCGCGAGGTTGGCCCCTGCCCCCGCAGCGGTGCCGTTCACAGCGCAGATGGTCGGCACAGGGCAATCGTAGATCGCCTGAAGCATGGGCACGTATTCGTCCCGCAGCACACGCTCCAGATCCAGCGCGTTCAGGTTGCCTGCGTCGGACAGATCCTGCCCCGAGCAAAACGCCTTGCCCGCCCCTGTCATGACCAGAACCCGTGCGTTCTTGCCCGTGTCCTTGACCGCTTCGAGGATTTCAGCACGCATCTGCGAGGACAGCGCATTCATCACGTCCGGACGGTTCAGGGTCAGGACCGCGATATTATCTGCAATCTCGTAGCGAATGGTCTGGAATTGCATGAAAGGCTCTCCTCTGCTCTCTGGCCCGCATCAAATCGTAAAGCCCGAGAGCAGAAAAGAAAAACCCAGCGTCAGTCCTTGAGGATTTCGCTGAGGCGAGCTTCTTCGTCCGCGCTCAGGCGGTCTTCGGTCCCGGGTTTGGGGGTGGACCGGCCCCGCAGGTAAAAGAATGCAAGGATCAGGGCGATGACCGCCATGATCGGACCCGCCAGCCACAGCACGATATTCGAGCCGCTGGTGGTCGGGTTCAGCAGGACATATTCGCCGTAACGGTCCACCACGTAATCGACGACCTCGTCGTTCGTGTCCCCTTCGAGAAGGCGTTCACGGACCAGAAGGCGCAGATCGCGGGCCAGTTCGGCGTTCGATTCGTCGATGCTCTCGTTGCGGCAGACCAGACAGCGCAGACCGGCAGAGATGTCCCGCGCCCGCTGTTCCATGGCGGGATCGGGCAGCACTTCGTCCGGTTGCACAGCGTAGGCAAAGGGCGCGGACAGGATCAGCGCCAGAGCAAGGATCAGGCGTTTCATTCTGCGGGCACTCCTTGGGCGGGGGCTTTGCGTGCGCCGGCGGCGACGCGGTAGCGGCGGTCTGTCAGGCTCAGGACGCCGCCCACGGACATGATAATCGAACCAAGCCAGATCCAGTTCGCCAGCGGCTTGATGTAGGTGCGCACGGCCCACCCACCGTCGGACTGGGGATCACCGATCACGACATAGACGTCGCGCAGAAGACCTCCGTCGATTGCGGCTTCGGTCGTGGGCATTTTGGCTACGGGGTAGACGCGTTTCTCGGGGTGCAGGGTCGCGATTTCGGTGCCGCCTCTGGACAGGGTGAAATCGCCCATGGTCGAGATGTAGTTGGGGCCTTTGACCTCTTCGACGTTGTTGAGAACCAGTGTGTAGGCCCCCACGTCAAAGGGTTCGCCCGCCTGAACGGTGCGAATGTCCACTTGCTCCCACGCCATGAGGCCCGAGACGCCGATAAAGGTGATACCAAGGCCCGCATGGGCGACCGCTTTGCCCCAGTCGGCGCGGGGCATACGGGCCAGACGGCCAAAGCGGTTGGCCCCGCGGCCAGTACGGCTCCACAGATCGACGGCGGCACCGGCGACCATCCATGTGCCCAGCAGTAGGCCGATGGGTCCGAGGGCGGTCTTGCCGGTTTGCAGCGCGTAGGCCAGCGCGGCGACCGCCACAGCCAGAACCAGCGCGGGCACCAGATGGCGGCCGACGCGGCCAAGATTGCCACGCTTCCACGGCAACATGGACCCCAGCGGCAACAGCAGGCCGAGGACCACCATGAAAGGGGTAAATGCCATGTTAAAGAACGGCGCCCCGACCGACAGTTTGCGGTCAAAGAACATCTCGGCCACGAGCGGCCAGATGGTTCCGATGAACACCACAAAGGCAGAAACCGCGAGCAGGATGTTGTTGGCCACCAGCGCGCTCTCGCGGCTGACCATACCAAAGACGCCCTTGGCCTCCATGACATTGGCGCGGGCCGCGAACAGGGTCAGCGCCCCGCCCATGAAGAACGCCAGAATGAACAGGATGAACACGCCGCGCTCGGGGTCATTGGCGAACGCGTGGACCGAAGTCAGTACACCCGAGCGAACGATGAACGTGCCGATCAACGAGAAACCGAAGGCGAGGATGGCCAGCAGGATGGTCCAGCTTTTCAGAGCTTCGCGCTTTTCCACCACGATGGCCGAATGCAGCAGCGCCGCACCGATGAGCCACGGCATAAAGCTGGCGTTTTCCACGGGATCCCAGAACCAGAAACCGCCCCATCCCAGCTCGTAATAGGCCCACCAAGAGCCCAGCGCGATGCCGATGGTCAGGAACACCCATGCGGCCAAAGTCCACGGACGGACCCAGCGCGCCCAAGCAGCGTCCACGCGCCCCTCGATCAGGGCGGCGACGGCAAAGCTGAAGGCCATGCTCAGGCCCACATAGCCCAGATACAGGAACGGCGGGTGAAAGGCCAAACCGGGGTCCTGCAACAGCGGGTTCAGGTCCTGCCCGTCAAAGGGCGGCACCGCGAGGCGCAGGAAGGGGTTCGACGTAAAGATAATAAAGGCGAAGAACGCCACAGAGATCGCTGATTGCACGGCCAGCACGCGGGCCTTGAGCGTCGGGGGCAGTTGCCCGCCAAACCATGCAGCACAGGCGCCGAACAGCGTCAGGATCAGCACCCACAGCAGCATAGAGCCCTCGTGGTTGCCCCAGACGCCGCTGATTTTATAGAGCATCGGTTTGGCGGAATGGCTGTTCAGCACCACCAGTCGCAGGCTGAAATCGGACACCACAAAGGCGTGGGTCAGCGCGGCAAAAGACGCAGCCGTCAGCAGGAATTGCGCGACGGCGGCAGGTTCGGCCACGGCCATCCAGCCGTGCCAGCGTTTATGGGCGCCAATCAAGGGAACGATTGCCTGAACGATGGCAACCAGAAAGGCGAGGATAAGGGCGAAGTGTCCGAGCTCTGTAATCATGCGCGGATATTAGGCGTTTGGCGGTGCGGGGCCAATCACAATTAGCCCCGACTTAGGTTCACTTTGTCGCGGCCCCGTGATCGGCCAAGCTGCGCCATTCCGCCAGCGCGGGGTTTTCCGGCTTGGCGGTACTCTCGATCGCCTGGATTTGCTGGACGACCTGCGGGACACGGGCCGCACTGGTGATCATATCGCGCTGAAACGACTGGTTTTTTGCCTGATGCCGTGCGCCAAAGTAGAAGCTGACCACAACGCCCATCAACCACCACAAGGGCTCAGGGATCAGCGCCAGCCCCTGCATCCGCGCCGCGAACCAGACCGGATCGTGCATCGCCATCCCAAACAGCCCCAGCACCGACAGCGCCAGCATCGGGCGCGGCAAGCGGTTCAAACCGTCAATCAACCCGTCAAACCAGCTCTGGCGTGGGCGGGCGTATTCGGCGGCCAATTGTTCGAGCGCCGCGGACTGCATCTGCACCGCCCGCTGGCCCGAAGCCTCGGCGTTCTCGCGCCAGAGGTGGGCGGTGTCGGCGATCACGTTGCGGCCCCCGAACAGCAGGTCCATCGCTTTCCACATCATCCCCATGAGGCCACCCGCGCAGAGTGGTCCGCGTCCGACAGGTGATAGCGCGGAGAGATGAACTCCTCGGCGCGGGCGATCCAGCCACCTTTGCCCCCGTCGCGGCGGCGGGCGTATTTGCGGCTGGCGGGGCGCTGGTCCGCGAGACGGTAATAGTAGTTCCGGCGGGCGATCCCGTAGGCGTCGCGCAGGTGGCTGGCTGACACCGCCGCCGCCGAATGGCAGGCCGCCACGGTGATCGGACCGATCACGCCGTCGTCCTGCAATCCGTGCCCCATCTGGGTCAGCAGACGTTGCAGCACCTTGATCGCGTTGGCGCCTGCGTTGACATACATGTCGAAGACCGTGTCATGCAGCACGTCCGGCAGCTGATCAATGCGCGGTTCCAGATAGTAGTGATTAAGGAAGATCTGCACCGCCTGATCGCGGGTCAAAGCCCGCACATCGGTTGCGTCCACGCGGCCATCTCCGGTCAGGTCCAACCCCAGCCGCTCCATCGTCCCGATGGTCACGCCGTGATTGGTCGCGCCGCCCGGATCATCGGGATCATCCACATAGCCGCCTTCGCGCGCGACGATGTCCCAAGCCATTTTCGTAATCTTGTCCATTCGAACCCCCGAATGCTGTTTCGGGGGCAGATGGTTGGCCCGTCAGGTTAACTGTCGGTGCCCTGAGCGTTCGGGTCCTTGTAAACGCCCTGCTCTTTCAGAGCATCCGTGACCTCTTTGGGCATGTAGGTCTCGTCGTGTTTGGCAAGGATTTCAGAAGCCTCGAACACGCCGTTGATATAGCGGCCGGTGCCGACCATGCCCTGATTTTCACCGAACAAATCGGGCAGAACGCCGGTGTAGACCACCGGAACGGTCGCCCCGCCATCGGTCACGGAAAAGCTGATCGTTTCGCCCTCGCCGCGTTTCAGGGTGCCCTCTGCAACCAGACCGCCAATGCGGAAGGTTTCGTTGGGCGCAGGCGGTTCGGCCACGATCTGACTCGGCGCACGAAAGAAGTTGATGCCGTCGCGCATCGCATAGCCGATCAGGCCGGTGGACACGATCAGGGCCACGACCGCCACGGCGATCACCTGAATGCGGCGTGTCTTTTTCAGCGACTTCATCCGAACCTCCTCCGAATATTCGTGTTCCGCTATATATGCGGAAACGCCGCAAGGACCAAGCCCCTGCGGCGCGATGTCGTTACGGGAAGCAAGGCGCCAGCATCAGGCCGGCGGTTTCCTCGATCCCGAGCATCAGGTTGGCGTTCTGAAGCGCCTGCCCGCTTGAGCCCTTGGTCAGGTTGTCCAGCGCGGCGACCACGATGGCGCGGCCTTCGATTCGGTCAGCGACCACGCCGATATGGCAGAAGTTCGAGCCACGGATGTGACGGGTCGAGGGCAGTTCTTTGAAGGGCAGAACCTCGATGAAGGGCTCGTCCTTGTAGGCCGCTGCCAGCGTCTCGTGGATTTTGGTCGCGTCGCCGTGGACATAGCTGGTCGCCAGAATGCCGCGGTTGGCGGGGATCAGGTGGGGGGTGAACTGGATTCTCACCGGACGGCCCGCGATGGCCGAGAATTCCTGATCGAACTCGCCAAGGTGACGGTGGGTGCCGCCAGCGGAATAGGCGTGATAACCCTCGGACAGTTCGGCGTGCAGCAGGTTCTCTTTCAGCGAACGCCCCGCTCCGGACACCGCGCATTTCAGGTCCAGAATGATGTTGTCCAGATCAATGACACCAGCAGCGATCAGCGGGCGCAGCACGAACTGGCCGGTGGCCGCGGTGCAGCCGGTGCCTGCGACCAGACGGGCGTTCTTGATCTCTTCGCGGTAGAATTCGGTCAGGCCATATACGGCCTCTTTCTGCATCTCGACCGCGGCGTGGGGGTTGCCGTACCACTTCTCGTATTCCGCCGGATCGCGCAGACGGAAGTCCGCGGACAGGTCCACGATCTTGAGCGTTTTGGGCAGCTGGTTGATGACCTCTTGGCTGGTCTTGTGCGGCAGGGCGCAGAAGCACAGGTCGATCTGGCTGAAATCGATCTCGTCCATGGTAACCAGCGGCGGCAGGTTCAGGTGACGCAGATGCGGGAAGACCTGAGCAATCGTCTGCCCCGCCTTGGAGTTCGCGCCAAGCGCGGCGATCTCGATCTCGGGGTGGGTGGCGATCAGACGGATCAGCTCTGCCCCGGTATAACCCGAGGCGCCAATGATGGCGACTTTGTAGGACATGGGACTATCCCTTTATTTCAAACGGTTATCACGCAGAACGAAACTTGATTTCGCGGCGCAGGAACTGGGTGGCGCGGGCGGATACCTTGGCCGGATTGCCCGAAGTCAGGAACATGCTCTCGGTGCCCGACCCCAGCATCTCGGGGCGGCGCTGCAGGTAATCGGCAAGGCTCTCGGCAACGAGATTGGCCTGACTATACACTTCGACATCCGCGCCCAAAGCCTCCTGAAAGGTACTCTCCATCAAAGGATAGTGAGTGCAGCCCAGAATGGCGGCCTCGGGGCGGGGCATCTTGCGTTTCAGGGCGTCCACGTGGCTGCGGACCAAGGCCTCGGCCAGGATCATATCGCCGTCCTCGATCGCATCGACGACACCGCCACAGGCTTGCGCCTCAACGTCCACACCGATCGCGCGGAAGGCCAGTTCGCGCTGGAACGCACGGCTGGAAACGGTCGCAGGGGTCGCGAACAGGGCGACGTTGTTCACCTTGACCTGACGGGGCGGGCTGTTGTCGCCCCACTGGCGTTCGGTCAGAGCCTCGATCAAAGGGACGAACACGCCAAGGCAGCGTTTGTCCTTGGGCAGCCAGCTTTCCTGCATACGGCGCAGGGCGGCGGCGCTGGCGGTGTTGCAGGCGATGATCACCAGATCGACGCCCTCGTCCCACATGCGTTCGACGGCTTTGGTGGTCAGGTCGTAGATGTCATCGGCATCGCGCACCCCGTAAGGCGCGTGCGCGTTGTCCCCGAAGTACACCAGCGGCACATCCGGCAGACGGCGGCTTACCGCGTCCAGAACGGTCAGCCCGCCGAGCCCCGAGTCAAAAATCCCTACTGCCATCTGCCCTAGCCTTTGTGCTTTTCTTCGAATTCGAAGCCATAATCGTACGATTTGTACGGCTTTGGCGACAGGGCATACGTCCTTTTTCGAAGGAAATCCATCATCTCTCGCGTGTCCTTTGATCGTGCTTGCAGATCGGCCACGGGGATCGGTTCGCCCACGACAACGCGCACGGGCGTGCCCACGCGGGCCCTGAATTCACGGATCAAAAGCCCCATCCGCAGGGAAAAGTGCAGATGGCTGGCCAGCTGGAACATGCGGCTGTTGTGACCGTCGAAATAGACGGGCACCACGGTGGCCCCCGATTTGGCGATCATCTTGGCGGTAAAGCTGCGCCAACCGGGGTCCATCGGCCGCGAGAACGGCGTCGCGGATGTAGACACCGTGCCCCCCGGAAACACCCCGATCGCCCCGCCCGCCGCCAGATAGTCCAGCGCGGCCTTGCGGGTTTCGAGGTTCAGCTTCACCGCCTCTTTGGTTTCGTCGAATGAAATGGGCAGGACGATGCGGTTCAGATCCTCGGCCTTGCGAAAGACGCTGTTGGCCAGAATGCGGAAATCGCCGCGGGTTTTCGACAGGATGTGCCCCATCATCAGCCCGTCCAGTATGCCGTAGGGGTGGTTTGAGACCACGATCAGCGGGCCGGTCTGCGGGATATTGTCCAGCGAGCCCCCGATCAGGTCCAACGACAGGCGGTAGCGGTCCACCATCACCTGCCAGAAATCGCGCCCTTGGGCGACCTCGACCTCGTAGCCCATGGCGCGGCGGATCAGGCCCAGACGGCCCGTCACGTTCTCCATCAGGCGAATCAAGGCCCTGCCCCCGCGTGACCGCGAAGAATGGGCGTAGCTGATTTCGCGGGCGACCTCGCGGTCCTTGGACATGGTGCCTCTCCTGACGGGTTGCCCTGTCAGACCATGGTTGCGCCCCCGAGGAAACCCCCGAAGGCGCAGCCGGTGTTATTCGGCCGCTTTGGCCAGTTCGGGCCCGCCCGCGCGGAACGCAGCCAGCAGGTCGTCGCGGCGGGTGGCGGCCTTGGCGGCGTTCGCCTCCTTGACGGGGCCAAAGCCGCGGATATCCAGCGGCAGGCGCGCGATGGCCAGTGCGATGTCGCGGGTGGCTGGCGTGACCTTGGGCAGGATGTCGGCCAGATCGGCCTCGTACTGGCGGATCAGGGCGCGTTCCATCCGGCGCTCGGCGCTGCGGCCGAACGGATCGAACGGGGTGCCGCGCAGGGGTCGCATCTTGACCAGCAGGCGCAGCCAACGGTCCATCCCCGCGCCATATTCGCGCTTCTGCGGGCGGCCATTCGCCCCCTCCTTGGCCCAGAGCGGCGGGGCCAGATGATACCTCATCTCGAAGTCCCCTTCGAAGGCCTCGGCGGCATGGGCGCGGGATTGCAGCAGCAGGCGGGCGACCTCGTATTCATCCTTGTAGGACAGGAGCTTGTGATAACCCTCGGCCACGGCCATCTTCAGGTCTGGGTCGGTGATCCCGTCCAGCCGCTTGGTGTAACGCCGCACCAGACGGTCGCCGCCATAGGTCCGCAGGTGATCCACGCGGAATGCGATACGGTCCGCATCCGACTGCGGCAGGTTCACTACGACGGGGGCGCTCAGGGCAGAGGCATCCTCGGGGAACAGCACCGCCCAGCGCCCGATTTCAAAGGCACGCAGGTTGTTGTCCACCGCCGCCCCATTGAGCCGGATCGCCTGAACCAAGGCATCATGCCCCATCGGCACCAGCCCGCGCTGCCACGCCGCCCCCAGCAGGATCATGTTCGAATAGATGCTGTCCCCCAAGGTATGCTTGGCCAAGGTGCTGGCGTCGAACATCTGCACCCGTTCCTTCAGCCGCGCCTCTAGCGCCAGCGACAGGCGGTCGGTCGGCAGCTTGAACGCAGGATTGCGGGTGAAATCGCCGGTGACCGTTTCGTGGCTGTTCACCACGGCACCGGTGCGGCCCGCGCTGGTCAGGCCAAGGGTTTTCGCCCCCGCGCTGACCACCAGATCGCCCCCGATCAGGGCATCGCATTCACCCGTCGCCACGCGGATCGCGCTGATGTCATCGGGGGAATTCGCCAGACGGCAATGGATGTGCACCGCGCCGCCCTTTTGCGCCAGACCGGCCATCTCCATCATCCCTGCGCCCAGATCGGCGATCTGTGCCGCCTGCGCCAGCACCGCGCCGATGGTCACAACGCCCGTGCCGCCGACGCCCGTGACAACCACGTTCCACGTGCCGTTAATCGTCGGCAGATCGGGCAAGGGCATATCCGGCAGGTCGAGCGCGGTGGTCGCCTGTTTGCGCAGCTTGGCCCCCTTGACCGTGACAAAGGACGGGCAGAACCCGTCGAGGCAACTGAAATCCTTGTTACAGGCGGACTGGTCGATGGCCCGTTTGCGGCCCAGTTCGGTCTCGACCGGCGTGATCGCCACACAGTTCGACTGCACCCCGCAATCGCCGCAGCCCTCGCAGATGTCGGTATTGATGAACACGCGCTGATCGGGATCGGGGAACTGGCCCCGCTTGCGCCGGCGGCGTTTTTCGGCGGCACAGGTCTGGATGTAGATGATGGCAGAGACGCCCGCGATCTGCGCGCAATCCTCTTGGACACGCGGCAGTTCGCTGCGTTCGTGCATCTTTAGACCCTTCGGAAAGGCGTTCAGATCGACCTCTTCCTTGGGGTCATAGACCACCGCGATATGCCCGACCCCCATGGCCTGCAATTCGCGGGCGATGCGCTGGGGGGACAGGCCCCCTTCGTTCGGCTGGCCGCCGGTCATCGCGACCGCGTCATTGTACAGAATCTTGTAGGTGATATTCGTCCCCGCCGCCAAAGCAGCGCGGATCGCCTGAACGCCCGAGTGGTTGTAGGTGCCATCCCCAAGGTTCTGGAAGACGTGCTTGGTATTGCTGAACGGCGCTTCGCCGATCCAGTTCGCCCCCTCGCCCCCCATATGGGTAAAACCAGTCGTGTTCCGGTCCATCCACTGCACCATGTAGTGGCAACCGATCCCAGCATAGGCGCGGTGGCCGTCGGGCACCTTGGTGGACGAGTTGTGCGGACAGCCCGCGCAGTAATAGGGCAGACGGGCGGCGATATCCTCGGCGTTGTCGGCGCGGCGTGCCTCGGCCAGAGCTTCCAATCCGGCACGCACACCATCAGTCCCGCGCCCCTCTTCAATGAGGATGCCGCCGATCTTTTCCGCGATCATCACGGGGTCCAGCGCCATGCGGGTGGGGAACAGTTCTTCGCCGTGGTCGGCCCCTGCCCCACCGCCCTTGTGCCAGCCATAGACGCGGCGGCCGCGACGGTCGTCAAAGATGCTCTCTTTGACCTGCACTTCGATCAGCTTGCGCTTTTCCTCGACCACAATGATCAGGTCCAGCCCCTCGGCCCAGTCGTGGAAGCCGTGCATATCCAGCGGCCAAGTCTGCCCGACCTTATATGTCGTCAGGCCCAGACGTTCAGCCTCATTGGCATCAATGTTCAGCAGATTGAAAGCGTGCACCAGATCGAGCCAGTTCTTACCGGCCGCGACAAAGCCGATCTTGGCCCCTGCCTTGCCCCAGACACGTTTGTCCATGCCATTCGCGCGGGAAAACTCTTCGGCGGCGAAGCGTTTATAGTCGATCATCCGCGCCTCTTGGGCGTGGGGCGTGTCGCCCAGCCGGATGTTCAGACCGCCCTCGGGCATTTTGAAACCGGTCGGCTTGACCAGTTGCACACGCATTGGATCGCCATCGACCACGCCTGTGGCCTCGACCGTGTCCTTCATAGTCTTGAGACCCACCCAGACACCGGCATAGCGCGACAGGGCAAAGCCATAGAGGCCATAGTCCAGAATTTCCTGAACCCCCGCAGGGTTCACCACGGGCATATAGGCATCGACCATCGCCCAGTCGGACTGATGCAATACGGTGCTGGATTCGCCCGTGTGGTCATCGCCCATCGCCATCAGCACCCCGCCATGACGGGACGAGCCCGCCATATTCGCGTGGCGCATCACGTCGCCGGACCGGTCCACGCCGGGCCCCTTGCCGTACCACAGGCCGAACACGCCGTCGTATTTCCCCTCGCCGCGCAGTTCGGCCTGCTGGCTGCCCCATAGCGCGGTGGCGGCCAGATCCTCGTTCAAGCCAGCCTGAAACGTAACGTTGTGTTTCTGCAGAACGCGGCCCGCGCGCATCATCTGCAAATCGACCGCACCCAACGGAGATCCGCGGTATCCGGTCACAAGTCCGGCGGTATTCAGCCCGTTAAGGCGATCCCGCTCTTGCTGCATCAGCATTAATCGGACTAAAGCCTGCGTCCCGTTCAACAGAATCGGGGATTTGGTCAGATCGAAACGATCTTCCAAGGTAATCTG
>CAXQKF010000185.1:0-2416 GCA_964224285.1 Donghicola sp.
AGCTATAACCTGAAAAAGCTGGTGGACATGGGCTACATGCACCACGAACGCTGCGCCATGGATCGCCGGTCGGTGCGCGTGCGCCTGACTGAACGGGGCCGCAATGTGCGCGATGTGGTGTCGGAACTGTTCCTGCGTCATGCGGACGGTCTGCAAACCAAGGCCGTGCTGGACATGGACGGCGTGGACACCATCGCGGGCGCGTTGAAGCGCGTTGAGCGGTACTGGACCGACCAGATCCGCTACATCTACTGAATGCTGAAATAGACCGACAAACGCCGGGGGGATGTTTTGTCTGCCAAATGGAAAAGGGCTTCGGGGGGTTCCCCTGAGGCCCTTTTCCTTTGCGGGATTACCAGTGGCCGGTGTTTTCCATGCTGGCCCACGGCTCTGCGGGGGGCAGGGCGTCGCCTTCCTGGAGCAGCTCGATCGACACATTGTCGGGCGAACGGACAAAGGCCATGTGCCCGTCACGGGGCGGACGGTTGATGGTGACGCCGTTGTCCATCAGGTGCTGGCATGTTTCGTAGATATTGGGCACGCGGTAGGCCAGATGCCCGAAATGGCGGCTGTCCGAGGGCAGCCCTTCGTCGCCGTCCCAGTTATAGGTCAGCTCGACGGGGCATTCCTCTTGCCCCTCGGGGGCCATGAAAACAAGGCTGAAACGCCCCTTTTCATTGTCGATGCGGCGGGTCTCTTTCAGCCCCAGCAGGGCAAAGAACGCCATGGATTTCTCCAGATCCAGAACGCGGACCATGGTGTGCAAATAACGGACAGCCATAATAACTCCTGATGTGTTTGGGCGCTAACGTAGGGTGGGCGCGGCGTGGATCAAAGCCTTAACTGGCATTTCCCGAATTGCGCCGATACAACACGAGGCAACACACGCAGCCAAATCGGAGGCCCCCGTGCGCCAGTATCATGAGGCCCTGCAGACCATTCTGGATCAGGGCGAAGAATCGTCGGACCGCACCGGCACCGGAACCATCAGCTATTTCGGGATGCAGCAGCGTTATTCGCTGGCCGACGGGTTCCCCTTGGTCACCACCAAAAAGCTGCATCTGAAGTCGATCATCCATGAACTTCTGTGGTTTCTGGCGGGCGATACGAACATCAAGTACCTGAAAGAAAACGGCGTTTCGATCTGGGATGAATGGGCGGACGAACAGGGCGATCTGGGCCCCGTCTACGGCAAACAGTGGCGCGATTTCGGCGGCGTGGACCAGATCGAGAACCTGGTTCAGATGATCAAAACCAGCCCCGACAGCCGCCGCCTGATCGTCTCCGCGTGGAACCCCGTTGATGTGCCGAATATGGCGCTGCCCCCGTGCCACACCATGTGGCAGGTCCGCGTTGTGGGTGGCAAAATGCACCTGCAACTCTACCAACGCTCGGCGGATATGTTCCTTGGGGTGCCGTTCAACATCGCATCCTATGCGCTGCTGCTAAAGATGCTGGCCCATGTGACCGGCTACGAGGCCGGTGATTTCGTCCACACCATCGGCGACGCGCATATCTATTCCAACCACATGGAGCAGGTGAAACTGCAACTGTCCCGCACACCCAAGGCGCTGCCCCAGCTGAACATCACCCGCGATGTGCCGTCCCTGTTCGACTTCAAATTCGACGATTTTGAAGTGGTCGGCTATGACCCTGATCCCGCAATCAAAGCACCGGTGGCCGTATGATTACCCTGATTGTTGCCCGCGACAAAAACGGCGCCATCGGCAAGAACAACACCATCCCGTGGGAAGCCCCCGAGGATCTGAAGTTCTTTCAGCGCGAAACCAGCGGCGCGGCCATCATCATGGGCCGTAACACGTGGGATAGCCTGCCGTTCAAGCCCCTGAAAAACCGCCTGAATATCGTCGTCACCTCTCAAGAGGTCAGCGCAGAACACAACGCCAGCTCGGTCAAAGACGCCATCGACATGGCCCACGCCGCAGGCCACCGCCGCGTCTACGGCATCGGCGGCGCGGGTATCTACCGCGAGATGCTGGCCCACGCCGACCGCCTGCTGATCACCGAAGTCGACACCGAGGTCACCGACCCCGACACCTACTTTCCCGAGGTCTCGGCGGATGATTGGCGGCTGATTGGAACGACCCTCTTGCGCACAGAGACACCCCGCTGCGCCGTGCGCGAACTGCTGCGCCGCGGCTAGGAACGGGGGTAGGGCATAGGCGATTGCCCTCTTCATCTTGGGAAAAATACCCAAGTCGGCAGGCCAAAGAGAAAAACCGAGGCACGGGAGAGCGCCTCGGCCCATAAAATCAATGGGTAGAATGCCTCGAAGTCAGAGCAGGGTCAGATCGCCTGCCATCTGGCGGCCATCACGGCCTTCTTTCAGCTCGTAGCCCACTTTCTGGTTGTCAGCCAGACCGGTCAGACCCGACCGCTCTACTGCAGAGATGTG
>CAXQKF010000186.1:0-9069 GCA_964224285.1 Donghicola sp.
ACACCCGATACCCAGGATCAGCGTCCCGAAAAGCAGCCCCAGACCATCAAGGTAGAAACTGGCGTTAAGACCAAGCGCAGGCATCCACTCGACCGAAGCCGTGATCACCTCGCCCCGCAGCACGGCGGGGGCGTGAACCAACAGACCAATCAGAGCAGATAGCGAAATGATACCCGTCCAAGTTGAGCAGGTATTGCGCCCCGCCTGGATCATCAGGCCGGGCAGCAATGCGCCAATGAAGGGTAGAGCAGCGATCAGAAAGAGTGACACCGGGGCTGGACCCTCAACTAGTTGCAGTTAGCGGTTTGACTATCAGGCTACCCGCCTGCCTTCAATCTAAACGGAAACTATTCGTGCCACCCTAAACGTCAAATTTACTATGCAGCGATATCAAAAGATTAATAATCTCGCTCAAAGAAAATCCCGACACTACTCTGACCGCTATTGTCCACACCACCCCGTGCCGTGACGGACGGGCTGATATCGATATTCAGGTTCAACTCGGTCTGGCCCGTCGCCCCGACGGTCACATCCGTATAGATGTTGTCGGAAATGTACTTGCCCGCGCGCACAGCGGCGTTCCCCTGATCATCGGTGGTCACGTCCAGATCATCCAGATCAAAACCCTTCCGCAACTTGGAGACGATGCCTTCGCCGCCCCGGCCTGCCAGAACAGCCACAGCATTGGCCAGTTGCAGCGCCTGAAACGCCGAAAGGCGGCTCATGTCACGGCCAAACAGCAACTGCGCCAATACCTCATCTTCGGGCAGTTCTGGCGAGGAGCTAAAGGACACCTGCGGCGACAGAGCTTCGCCATCCACGATGATATAGGTCACCACTTCGCTTTGCTCGGTTTCCACGACCAGACGGATGACGGGCACCAATGCGCCCTCCAGACTGATATACCCTTCGTCAAAGTCAAAGCGCTGCCCCAGCAGCAACAGCCGCCCGCGCACCAGATCGAAACGCCCGATCGGGATGATGTCAGCAGAAGTCCCGCGCAAACGGATCTGCCCGCCAAGCTCGGCATCCAGCCCGCGACCACGCACAAAGATGCGCGAGGGGGCGCGGATCGTCACATCCATCGGAATGGCAACGCCTGCACTGTCCTCGGCTGCTTCGGGCTGAGCGGTGGTCGAGAGACCGGCTTTCTCCAGCGTCCGGCGCACGGCTTCGGGCGTGCCTTTGTGCTCGATATCGGGAATGCTGCCAGCCGCCCCCGCGCCCGTTTCCGGAATGCGCAGTTCGGCTTCGCTCAGAGTGATGTCCCCTTTCAGGCGCCCCCCGTTCAACGCGGGCCCTTTGAAAGTGAGCGTTCCGCCCAATGTTGTCTCATAGAACCCCGGATCGACCAGCGTCAGATCAACAATTGCGACAGTCGCATCGACATTCATGTCGCCTGTCAGCCCGACTGTCCCGCTCACACCGATGGTCCCGCCCTGAGAGCCATTGGCCTGCATATCGAGCCGCACCTGATTGCCGCCCAAGGTCGCCGTGCCGCCGATCCCGTTCAGGGTGATCCCCGAAGAGGGCTCGGAAAACAGGCCGTCAGACAGGGTGATTGTCCCGCTCAGGGCATCCAGCCCCGCAGGTCCGCGCAGCGCCAGATCAAACCGCGCATCACCCGACACCTGCCGCGGTGCGATCATCGGGTTCGCCAGCCCCAAAGGCACGCCGCCCGTCGCGGTCAGGTTCAGATTTCCGTTGTTCTGGATCGTGCCATCGACATTCGCCGTCATCCCCGCAGGGCCGGTGAGCACGGCATCAACCGTGGTCGTTTCGGCATCGCCGCCGACCGTCGCATTCACCGTCACAGGCCCCGAGAAATCCGCCACGATCCGCCCGACATCCGGCACACGCGCCTCAGCGGTCAGGGACTTGCCCTGATCCGACAATGACCCGTTCGCAGTCAGGTTCAGGTTACCGCCGTTCAGCCCCAAACGCTCCAGCGTGATGGTACTGCCGTCCCGCAGAACATGGGTGTCCAGATCGAACCGCCCCGCCAGAACGCCGTTAATATGCGGATCCCCCAGATCAAGCCCACTGCCCGATCCGGTCACTGTCACATCGGCCGTCGTCGCAGAGACCGTACCCGCCACGTCCAGCTGCGCCGCCCCCCGCAGGGACCGCCCCGCCAGACCAGAGAACCGCGAGGCATCCCCCACAGTCGCCGTCAGATCGACCGTGGCGACTTGCGTCTCCAGATCGACCAGAACGCTGCCAGATGCTCCGTAATCGGCCCCCCGCACCCGCAAGGGGTCAAGCTTCAACGGGTTGCCCCCAGTATACTCGAACGTGGTCTGCAGGCTGACATCCTGCCCCAGAGCCTGCGCCAAAGCCGCGTCCTGCGGCTTGGCACCGGACAAAGCGGCCTCAATCGAACCGCGCACAGCCTCGACCGCGCCGCCCTCGCCCTGCGCGTAGCTACCAGCGCCTTTGATCAACGCTTCGGCCACTGCGCCCATCGGGTGCGTCACCCCGCGCAAGTCGGTGTCGATATTCCAACGCCCGTCTCCTGCGCTCAGGTCGATCTTGCCGCCGGACATCACCAACCGGTCCTCGCCCAACGGGATAACCAAGCCGTCAGGTCCGCTCAATACGCCATCCACCGACAGGGCCTTGAGCGTCGCACCGGACAGAACGATATTCCCGTCCAAGGCCGCACGACCAGCGCCGCCCTGTCCCAACCGGCTGAAATCCTTGACAAAGGTGTCGAACTCGAAATTCGTCTCTGCGCTGCCGATCGTGCCTTTCGCCTGCACGCGGGCCCCATCCGTATTCGCAAACAGCTCGTCCACGGTCACGCCTGTCTCGTCGCGGCGCACCACGACCGACAGGGCACCGTCGCCCCCGACCAGCCCGTCCAACATGTCCTGACCAATCCGCAGCGACCGCGTATCGCCCGTCGCCCGCAAGTCAAATGCACCGGACAAAGGCACAACCTGCCCCGACAGCGCAAACTCTGCCGCGCCGCCCAAGTCCATGCCGGACACGTCACGCGCTTTGGCCAGATCCTCGGCCACGACATTCAGGTCAAGCTTGGTGTCATACCCGCTCTCGAGCCCGTCGATGGTCGCGGCCCCTGTCGCCGCAAAGGCCAGAGCATTGATCGCCAGATCACGCAGATCCAGCGGCTGCCCTTCGACCGCGGTCAAACTGACACCACCCGTCACCTGCGGACCAAGCAGCGCCTGAAGCGCGGCATCCGCCATCTGCATATCCGTGGTCTCGAAATCGAAACGCGCCGTCACGGTCTGCGCGGTATCCTCCGAGGCGGGTGTGATTTGTCCGCGCCCCGTCAGTATGGCCTCGGGCAAGGTCACGGCGGCTTGGGTCAGGTCATTCAGCACAACCTCGCCCTGCCAGTCCGCGCTGGACGCCGCATCATGGGCCACGTCCAAGGTCACACTGCGGACGGTCACATCCTGCGCCAGCGTCAACGGCGTTCCATCCGGCGCCTGCAAAGCGCCCCGCAGCTCGATGCTCTGGGGCAGGCCCGACGGCGCGATCACGGCCGCGCCCTGCACGTTCGCCGCGCGGGACGTGATCGACAGGTTATCAAGGGTCAGCGTGCCGTCCTCGGCCTTGGCCGCCGAGGCAACCACACGCGCATCATCCCCGAGCAAGTCATGATACAGCGGCTCGACCAAGGGACGAAGATCGCCCCCCAGATCAACATCCAGCGCCTGCCCGCGCAGGGTCACTTGCCCCCCCAAACGCAGCGAACTGTCCGTCCGCAGCGCGATATCCACGGTCAGATCATCCGCAGGCCCCGCGCCTTCGATTTGCAGATCAATGCTCGGGTTCTGCGGAATGCCAGCCAGAACAGAGACGATCCCGCCCGCATCCTCGGACGCAGTCACCAAAATCGACGCCGTGTTCGCACCCGGATCATACCCCAGATCGACCTTGAACGCGCCTTGTGGCCCGTCGATCCGCTGAGCGGTCATCGCCACCGTACCAGCTCCACCCTCCAGCTGCGCCGAGCCACTCAGGCTCATCACCGCGTCCTGCCCGATCACATCCGCCCCGAGCGCCGCGCGCTCCACCTTCAGGGTCTCGACATTCAGGGCAACCGGCAGGTCCGGCAGGGTAAACGCTGTGGCCTCGGGGGCAGGAACATCCACTTCGTTCGAGACAGGTTTGCGCGGCATCGAGATGCTCTGCGCAGACAGTTCGTTCACTTCGACCCGTCCACGCAACAGAGCGGCGCGGCTCCAGTCAAGCGCCAGCCCCTGCGCGTCCAGCCAGACGCCCTGATCATCCGATATCGTCAGCCGGTCGATGGTCGCGCGGGAACTGAGCGCCCCCGCAAATCCTTCGATCCGCACCTCGCGCCCTGCGCCGGACAGGGTGTCCTGCAACAAACGCTCAAGATAGCCTTGGCCGTCGTCATCCTGCGCCACCGCCCCGATGGGCAGCAACAGCACCAGAAATGCTGCAAATATCCGTCTCAAAACGCCTGTCCGATCCCGAGATAGATTTCAAATTCGCGGCCCATGTCGTCGCCCGTCACCGGCGTTGCCACATCCAGACGCAAGGGGCCGATCGGCGTGTTGTACCGCATCCCCAGACCCGCGCCGGCGTGATCGGTGCCCTCGGTGTCCAAACCCAACTCGCCGCCGATAAAGCCATAATCCACACAGCCGACCGCACTGATCGCATCGGTAATGCCCTGCCGCAATTCCAGCGAAGCCCCGAGGAAGCTCGCCCCGCCGCCATCGTTATAGCCCAGCGACTGGTAATTCTGTCCACGCACGGTGCCGCCGCCACCCGAATAGAACTGGAAGTCAGCCGGAACCTCTTCGGCCTTGGCCCCTTCGATAAAGCCAAGCTGCCCGCGCAGGGCAAACACCGTGGTTTCGGTCGCACTGAAATAGGTCCGCGCATCCAGAGTGGTCCGGATGCCTTCGGGCGTGTCGTTGAGCCCGTAGAACGGCATCACTTCGCCGCTCAGGTAGTAGCCGCCGGTGGCATTGGTGCCGCCGTCGCGCTTGTCGTAGGTCATCGCAACAGGGAACAGCAGCTGGGAATAGCTGATCTCGCCGTCGCTGTCCTCGATCGTGGCGCGGCGAAAGGCGACCCCGTACTGCACGGTCAGTTCATCGCTGGCGCGGCGCAGGATACCGACATCCGTGCGGAACTGGTCGCTGGTGTATTCCGGCTCGTTCATCCGCTCCAGCGCGGTCTGCACGAACAGGATATTGCGCGGATCAAAGGTCGCGGGACGTTCAAATCGCGTGGTCAGGTTCACATCCTCGCCACCGGTTGTGCCGCCGATCCCCGCCACTTCGACATCGAAACGCAGCTTTTCGGCACCGCCAAGGATGTTCCGGTGCATCCAGAAACCGGACAGCGTCACCCCTTCGTCAGAGATCAACTCTGCCCCGAAACCGAAACGGCGGGGCTTGGCCTCGACCACATTGACCGTGAAGTCAAGCACATCACCATCACGGATTTCTTCCGCCTCGCGCATGGCCACAGAACTGAACGCGCCCGTGGCCCGCAAACGGGCCGAAGCTTCGGACACCAGTTTAGGGTCGTAAATCTCTCCGCGGGGCAGACCTGTAATCGCACGTATACGCTCTTCGCGCACGTTCCGGTTGTTTTCAGCATACAGGCGGCCGAATTTCAGCTGAGGGCCGATTGTAACCCCCAGTGAAACATCCAGCGCCTTGGCGGGATGGTCGGCCACGATGCGCTGACCGGTAAGCTCTGCCTTGGCGTAGCCAACATTGCGCCACGCATCCACGGCGTCCTGCCCCGTGCTGCGAATGACGTCCAGCCGCGCGTCCTGACCCTGCGCGAACTCCAGCGGCGGCGCGGTCCCATCAGGCAAAGGCCCAACCTCTGCCTGCCGGAACACAAAGCGCGGTCCGGTCTCGACACTGATCTGCGCCGACTTGAAGTCTGCAGGCAAATGGAACGGGTTCAGCTGGTTGGCCTCTGTGCCATCCAGTTTCACGCTGACCGTCGGTCCATAATAGCCCTCTTCGTACAGGACACCGACAATGGTGTTGTACTCGGCAAGGGCCGCTGCGGCATAATCCTGTGCTGTCACGTCCTCGGTCTCGTCTGCGGCATAAATCCGCGAGGCCGTTTTCAGACGTTCGGCAAGTGCATCATCCCCGCCCGATACGGAGAGATCGATATCAATCGCAGGCCAAGCTGCTGTCGTCAAAAGGCCCAGTAAAACTGCGCCCGAAAGTCCTGAACGAAAATTCTTGTACATCGCCCCACACCTAGTGCTTGGGGGCAGATTAGGCCAACGAATTCGGCTTTGCACCTACAGTTCGTTGTAAGAGCGGTTTCCCGCTAGAGTGTATCGTCTGTTACCAGAACATACCTTTCGCAGTGGTGTGTGAAATGACATAGCTGTCTGGGTCAGCCCGCCGGGTCCTATCCGATCCGGCGGGCTCTATTTTATAGTAACGTCTTGTGAATTCATCATTTCGCCCCCTGATCTGATGACACCCAATCCTCAGAACAGGCCGGATTCCTTTGCGATCAGCGCCGCTTGGGTCCGGTTGTGGACACCGATTTTACGGTACAGGGTTTTCACATGCAGCTTAACGGTGGGCTCGCGAACATCTAGATTGCGCGCAATCTCTTTATTCGACAGACCGCCGCTTAGACCTTCCAGAACCTGCATTTCCCGGCGCGAAAGCTGCGACGCCAGCGGGTGGTTCTGTGCAGAGCTTTCGTCCTCTTGCGACATGAAGTCGAGGGGGGCGTACTGCTCTCCCATCGCCATGAAGCGAACAGCATTCACAACGCTGCGTGCGGACAAAGTCTTGGGGAGGAAACCAGCGGCATTTTCCGCCAGTGCCTGCTCGGCCACATCGCGGCTGGCAACACCAGAGATCAGAGCCACACGTTGGCCGCCGTTCATTTCCTTGACCTTTTTCAGCCCCTCAAGACCATTCATGCCGGGCATGTTGAAGTCCAGAAGAACCAGATCGAAGTCGCCATCGTCCTCGATCAAGCGGACCGCGCCATCAAGATCCTCAGCGGTCTGGGTCTCGATATTGCCTTCCTGCTTCAGGTAAAGCTCGAGTGTATCCCGGAGCAGTTCATGATCATCTGCAATAAGAATACGCATTCTTTGTTCCTTTGCATTGCCAACCTGCGCACCTTTCCATGTCGTCAGACTATTACGCGCGGGCCAGGGTTTCTAAGAACTCGGAACCATTAACTGTTAACTGATAGGCCCACTATGGCATAGAAAGTTGTCCTTAGGAACGTATTTTATCCACAGGGACTACCCCTTTGTACCTAGCAAGACTCAAGAGATATCCACAGCGGGTACACAGACATACCAACTAAGACGCTCGAACGAGAAAACTAAATCTCTGATAACATTAAAGTTTTGACACAGGCTCAGAAACCCACACCAAAGATTAATAATTTTAGCGAAAAACCGCACCTACACGGACAAAATTAATTTTGCGCTTGCGCAAACGAAAATCAGTCTCTTTTTGCAATTATCAAAAGGGTTAGATTCGGAAATCTCGTAAATTAAAATTAGAAATCCTGAATATATATACACGCTATAGGTTAAATGTGGTGCCTAGCCCTGCGGAGTCAGACCAGAGCGGGCCTTGCCGCGGCGTAACCCGAGTCGGTGCTCGCGCCAGATGATCATGCCACCCGCAGCGATCACCACCAGCGACCCCAGCAACATCTGGATCGTCGGAACCTCGGCGAACAGGAAATACCCCATCCCCAGCGCCATGATCATCGCACTATAGTCAAAGGGTGCGATCAGCGCCGCTCCGGCATAGCGGTAGGCCGAAGTCATCAGGATCTGCCCCACCCCGCCAAGAAGCCCCGCCCCGATCAACAGCGCCAGAGACACAGGGTCAGGCAGCACCCAACCGAAAGGCGCCGACAGCAAAGACAGGCCCGTCGTCGTCACCGTGAACCAGAAGACAATGGCGCTGGTGTTGTCGATTTCGACCAGACGCCGGATCTGGATTTGCGCCAGCGCACGCGCCACCGCCGAACACAACACCAGGATCGCCCCCAGCGCAGCGCCATCCGCAGCCGTATCCAGCGTCATCCGCGGGGACAGCACGATCATCACCCCGATCAGCCCCAACAGAACCATCGAATAGCGGAACGGCCCCACCCGCTCTTTCAGCAGGACCGCAGCAAAGACGACCGTCATCAACGGAGCGGCAAATCCGATCGCCGTCACCTCTGGCAAGGGCAGCAACCCCAGCGCCAGAAAGTTCATGCCCATAGCAGACGCCCCGATCAATCCGCGCAGCACATGGCCGATGGGGCTCTTGACCTTGATGCCGTCGCGCAACCCGCCCCGCATCCACAACCCTGTGAACAGCACCGGCATCGCAAACGCCGAGCGGAAAAACACCGCCTCTCCTGTGGGGACCACATCCGCTGTTGCCTTAATCATGGCCGCCATCGAGGTGAAGGCGACGACAGAGATCAGTTTCAGCGTAATGGCCTTAAAAGGCTGATATGTTTCATAGGGCATGCTTTGGCTCTGCGCCTGTTTGACTTTTCGGTCAAGCTTTTACCCATGCGGCCAGAGCAAAGACGCTATTCCAAAACGCGCCCCAACCTGCCCGCAGTCGGCAGATTTCGCCACCCTCGTACACGGGTTTCCGCCGACAGAGTCACGATTTCGCGCCTCAGAAGTGATTTTCCTGTGATTGCACAATGCCTTACCCCGACCCACCTAACCCACAGCGCCGAACACCGGCCTATTTGTTTGTGAACCAGGAAAAGAAAGGTTGAGATCATGGCTATCAAAACCGCAGCTGTTACGTCGATCATCGCACTCTCTGCAGCCCCCGTGTTTGCGGGCTCTCTGACACCCCCGCCCACCGAACCCGCGCCCATCGTTGCCCCTGCCCCCGTGAGCGTTGATGGCAACTGGACCGGCTTTTACGGCGGTGTGCAGGCAGGTGGCGGCCAAGTCACAACCGACGAAGGTGCCAGTGACATTGACGGAAATGGCGGCCTTGGCGGTGTGCACCTCGGGTACGACTACGACTTCGGCAAATATGTCCTCGGTGCAGGCATCGAATATGACGCAGGCAA
>CAXQKF010000187.1:0-3725 GCA_964224285.1 Donghicola sp.
GACCCCACTTTCTTGGCGATATCGTCCAAAGATTGGCTCGCATCCTCCTGCAACTCAGAAAGGATTTTCCGGTCTACCTGATCCAACCGCACGGTCATTCTGCTTTTCCCCTGTTTTGGAAAACCCGCGTTCCAAGCCGCCGCCAAAATGGAACAAACTTCCTTATTGGCTGCACCATATAGCCAATATGGGGGAAGATTTCCTATGTAAAGAACAAGATCACCCCAACCGGAATCTCTCGAATGGCACAGATGCACGACATGGCAGACCTGAGCGGGACACGCGACGCCGCGTCCCCCGTTCTGCACGTGCAAACCGCCACTTTGTTCTGACACAGGAGCTCGCCTGATATGGCCCGCAAATTCACACCCAAGGTCGTGACCGCAAACCACCTGCTGGAAGGAGATGTAATCTACCTGACCGCAGATGACCGCTGGACCCGCCTCATGTGCGAGGCCGAGCTGATCGAGGACGAAGCCCACGCACAGGTCCGCCTGCTGCACGCTCAGGCACAGCCCGAGATCACCGTTGGCGCCTATCTGGCCGACGCTGTCGCCGGTGAAAACGGCCCCGAGCCCACCCACTTCCGCGAGGATTTCCGCCGCACCGGACCCTCGAACTACTTCCACGGCAAGCAAGCCGCCAACGCCGAGGTTTAAGCGCATGTACAAGTATAACGAATTCGACGCCGCTTTTCTGGCAGAGCGCAATGCCCAGTTCCGCAGCCAGGTAGAGCGCCGCATCGACGGATCCCTGACCGAGGATGAATTCCGTCCCCTGCGCCTGATGAACGGCGTGTACCTGCAGCTGCACGCCTACATGCTGCGTGTGGCGATCCCCTATGGCACCCTGTCGTCGGACCAAATGCGTCAACTGGCTCTGCTGGCCGAGAAGTGGGACAAGGGCTACGGCCACTTCACCACCCGCCAGAACATCCAGTACAACTGGCCCAAGCTGCCCGATATCCCCGATATGCTGGACGCATTGGGCGAAGTTGGCCTGCACGCGATTCAGACCTCTGGCAACACCATCCGTAACGTGACCGCCGACCACTTTGCCGGTGCCGCGGCGGACGAACTGATCGACCCGCGCCCCGTGGCTGAACTGCTGCGCCAGTGGTCCACCGACCACCCCGAATTCCAGTTCATGCCCCGCAAGTTCAAGATCGCGATCACCGGTTCGCCCAACGACCGTGCCGTGACCAAAGCGCACGACATCGGCCTGCGCGCTGTCGAAAAGAACGGCGAGATCGGCTTCGAAGTGATCGTCGGTGGCGGCCTTGGCCGGACCCCGATGATCGGCAAGGTCATCAACGAGTTTGTCAGCAAAGAAGACTTGCTGCCCTATCTCGAGGCGATCGTGTCCGTTTGGAACATCGAAGGCCGCCGCGACAACAAGTACAAGGCGCGCATCAAGATCACCGTACACGAGCAAGGGCTCGACACCTTCCGCGAGAAGGTCGAGGCACGCTATGCGGCGATCCGCGACCAGTTCAACGGCTTTGACCAGAAACTGCTGGCGGATATCGAACAGCACTTCCTGCCGCCCGCCTTCCGCAACGCCGAAACCGCGCCCTACACCGCGGCCTACGACAACGATCCTGTGTTCCGCGCATGGGCCGACACCAACCTGACCGAGCACAAGCAGGCGGACCACGCCATTGTGACCATCTCGATCAAAGAGCACGGCAAAACCCCCGGCGACGCAAGCGCCGACCAGATGCGTCTGATGGCCCATCTGGCCGACAACTATGCCTATGGCGAACTGCGCATCAGCCACGAGCAGAACGTAATCCTGCCCCACGTGCACAAGTCGGACCTGCCCGCCCTGCACAAGGCGCTGAAGGCAGCGGGCCTTGGCACCGCGAACATCGGTCTGGCCTCGGACATCATCGCCTGCCCCGGCATGGACTACTGCGCACTGGCAACCGCCCGTTCGATCCCGATCGCACAGCAGATCGCAACCCGCGTCGAAGAACTGAAGATCGAGCACGAAGTGGGCGAGCTGAAGATCAAAATCTCGGGCTGCATCAACGCATGTGGTCACCACCACGTGGGCCACATCGGCATTCTGGGTCTGGACCGCGCGGGCGTTGAAAACTACCAGATCACTCTGGGCGGCGACCACACCGAGACCGCAGTTGTCGGCGAACGCGCTGGCCCCGGCTTCAGCTACGATCAGATCGTTCCCGCGATCGAGCGTCTGATGCTGGCCTACCTAGAGCTGCGCACCTCGGCCGAGGAACGCTTTATCGACGCATATCGGCGCGTAGGCCCCGCCCCCTTCAAGGCGGCGCTCTACCCCGAAGCAGAGGAAAAGGCGAATGCAGCCTGATCGCAAAAGCGATGTTCTGTTCGGCGGCGTGCCTGACGCCGTGCCCGACAAGGGCACGGACGATTCAGAATTGCGCGCCCGCGTTGCCGAACTGAACGCACGCTACAAACACCACGGGGCAACCTCCGTGCTGGAAAAGGCGCTTCAGGACCCCCAGGCGGGGGAACTGGCGCTGGTCTCCAGTTTCGGCGCCGAGTCGGTTGTGCTTTTGCACCTTGTATCGATCATCGACCGCAGTACTCCTGTGCTCTTTATCGACACCCAGATGCTGTTTGCCGAGACACTGGCCTACCAGTCCGATCTGGCAGAGCGTCTGGCCTTTACCGACATGCGCGTCATCCGCGCGGCGGACTCGGAAATCGCTCGGAACGACCCCGACGGCACCTTGCACCAGTTCAGCACCGATGCGTGCTGTGCCCTGCGCAAGACAGTGCCGCTGGAAAACGCACTCAAAGGGTTTGACGGCTGGATCACCGGCCGCAAACGTTTTCAGGCAGGCACCCGCGCCGCCCTCGAGTTCTTCGAGGTCGAAGAGGGCACCGGCCGGATCAAAGTCAATCCTCTGGCCAAATGGGCGCCCGAGGACATCAAGAACTACATGGAAGAAAACCGCCTGCCCCGTCACCCTCTGGTAGCACAGGGGTACCCCTCGATCGGCTGTGCGCCCTGCACCTCGCCGGTCAAAGAAGGCGAAGACCCCCGTGCCGGCCGCTGGCGTGGACAGGACAAAACCGAATGCGGCATCCATTTCGTGAATGGCAAAATGGTCCGCAAAGGAGTGAACGCATGACTGTAATCGTGACCGACGCGGGTTTTGCCGCGGATGACTGGACCGGCGGCTTCGAAGACCGCGCAGATGTGGCTGATTTGGCATCAGATGCCGATCTTTCGGGCATCGAGACCCGCTTTGGCGACCTGCAGCTGATCCGCGTGGCATTTCCCTCCTTTGCGGATGGCCGTGGATTTGGTATTGCTCGCCGCCTGAGAGACATAGGCTACACGGGCCGCCTGCGCGCCCAAGGCCATGTTATCGCCGACCAATATGCAATGGCCCGCCGCTGCGGCTTTGACGAGGTCGAAATCAGTTCAGAGCTCGCAGCACGCCAGCCCGAAGACCAATGGAAGTTCCGCGCCAACTGGCAGGCGCATGACTATCAGTCGCGCCTCCGCGCCAGCTGAGTCACTTTCAGAATTCAGAATGTGTCGCTATAACGAGGGCGGCAGAGAAAGAGATACACGATGACCGAACAAACCGCTGTGACCGAGCAACCCGCTTCGAAAGTCATTCTCCCCGACGCGCAGACCGTAACCTCGGTCAAGCATTGGAACGACCGCCTGTTCTCGTTCCGCGTGACGCGCCCCGCGTCGCTGCGCTTCCGCTCGGGCGAGTT
>CAXQKF010000188.1:0-32968 GCA_964224285.1 Donghicola sp.
GGCGGCGACCACGTGTCGTTCGTCCCATGCCAGAGTTCTACCGGACACTGAACCAGGTCGATTGTCTCGCTCCAATCAGTGACATAGGCATTGATGAAAGCGAGATATGCATTTGGTCGCCGAAGGAAACACTCGACAAACGCTTGGTTCAGGCTGGCTTGGAAGGCAGGATCTTCGAAAAGGGCCCTCTCTGCGGCACCACAATTCCTGAAGAGCGCACCAGCTGTCCGTTCGGGCGACCAACGCGTCATCAAACCTTGGAATACAGTCAACAGGCGAAGCAATTTCGGATGCGACATGGCCAGCTTAAATACAGGCTTACCGGCCATATCCGGAAGAAAATCCCCCATCGACAAGGGCGCCGCGGGTGAAATGAGAATGAGCCGCGAGACAATATCCGGACGTGTCGCGGCGATCTTGATCGCGGCCATTGCGCCGATCGAAAACCCGGCCAGAACAACCCCGCCATTGTCCGCGGCGATCGCCTTGGAAAGCAATGCACTGGAAAACGCCAAATCAACGTCTTCTGGGGCGTTAGCCAAAAGGTCTACCGTGACGATATCTACGTCGGGATTGGAATTATGAAGTAAAGTGGCGTCGGCTTTGCTTCCGGGCATGCCGTGGAAAAAGAATACTGGCTCCATCCGAGCGGAATCCACCTATGTACAATGAGTTGCGTCAAATTCTTGCACCTCAAAAATGCAACTTCAAGGTGAGAAAAGCCATCCCATTAAAGCAATTGGTTCCTGCTTTGTCCGTACTTTAGGCCAAGAACACAATTCAAATCGAGAACATGCAGCGAATGGCAGTTCCGGTGAAGCTGCAATGCGGCGCTTGAATTCGGGATAAAGGTTCGGAGAGGGCCGAATGATGCACTCTTGCGTGGTTCAGTTGTCAAAAATCCGCTAATAAAATCGCTCACCCAACAGCCGATAGCACCAGAAGGCTTCGTCTTGTAGGATCCGTTGATTGAGTTGGACCGGCGAAAAACCTGTCGCGCGTTTGAGGTCGCGGCCCATATGCGATTGATCGGCAAACCCTGCCTCGGCCGCAAGTTCGGCAGGTGGGGTGTTTGGGTCTTGGGCAACCAGATGGTGCAAGTCCTCAATGCGTGAAAAGAAATCCAAGGTTTGAATGTCTTGCCCGGTCCACCGGCGTACACGTCGCTGCACGGACCTTAGGCTTTTGCCGGTCCCGGATTGCGCAGCTCGTCCCAACAGATGATACGTCCATGCCTTGATACGGTTTGAGCCGCGCCACGGCTCAATACCTGCCTGACGTTGTGCTGTATCCCATGCCTGTTGCATCGCCGCCCAGAAAAGGGTCCATGCGTCATCCGTGGCCGTGTCTTCAAACTGAGCCAGAGCATGCCGTACACTATCGGGCGGTGTGCCGTCAGCCCCTCCGCCAAGAGTGTTCCATGCGTCGGGATAGAACGCGACGGTAAAGCCTTCGATGGGACCCGGGCTCCAGCTGATATGAGGTTCGGCCTTGGGGGCTGAGTACAGATATTTTGGTGTCTTCGGTGTGCTCTTTAGTCTTTGTAACGGGACAAGTGTATCGGCAGCGTGCAATTCACCTGACAGCATGACTGACGCCACATAAAGGGGGGCCGCGGGAAAGTAGTTCAGCCGCTCTTCGTCCCTCAGGTCCACGCCCAACGTATTGCGGTAAAGACAGCAGGCAATGCAGCTCGCCAGGTCTCTAGGCGGCAAGATAAGTTGACTGATCGGGCGCACGAGGAAACTCAAACTGGAAGTGACGTGATCGTTCTATAGCGACTCCAGTTGATGTGCCAGTTTAGGACCGGAGAAATAAGGATCTGGACCAATGCAAACTCGTCCAACTGCCGTCAAGCCGACCATGCCAAGCACCGCATCGCCAAACGCCGATTGGATGGATGCTTATGAAATTGAAATCCGGCGCAAATTTTCGGACATGAAAGCCGCAGCCCTCTGTATTGTTGGTGAAATGACGCGGTGGACAAAGCCGCTGCTCTAGCTTCGCAATGCCCTTTAACGTTGTCACCGGTCGTGCGTTCTACAAACCGCTGTGGCGGTTTTTGAAAGAACTGCCCAAAGATTATGTTGGCGACTTGGCGAAGATACAAGCGCGGTACGGCGACCTTGTGCATTGGAAGGTTTGGGGCGGCGCGTTGAATTTTGCATTCATAAGCGACGCGACCGTGAACCGAGAGCTATTCGTGCGCCATACCGATGCCCTGTCCAAATCTCCGTCGCAGGTGCAGACGTTTTTGTATGCAGCGGGTCCGAGTGTTGCCACAGCCCATGGTGATGATTGGCGCACGAAACGCAAAGAAGCGAACAGCCTCTTCTCACGTTCCATCATTGAGGCGTCATGCCAGGGCCAGGTCGCCGTTACCCGCCGCTTTGTTGAAACACATGGGCCCGGTCCACACGATGCGATCCTTTTTGCGCGACGTCTTGCGGCCCTGACATCGAGCCGTGGCATTCTGGGGCGTGACATCACCGTGGAGGAGGCGGACACACAGATTGCCTTTAGCTTGGCGGCCTCTGATAGGTTCGACGCGGAATCCGCCCAAATCTTTGCGCGTCCGGACTGGATGTTGGCCCCGTGGCGCAGGGAACTGACCCGCCGCAAGCAGGAGGCCTTCCCAATTGTGAAAGCTGCGATTGACGCGTCAAGGGTCAGCACGGAACCGAACGACGGGCTAATGAACCACTACGTGAACGGAAGCTTTGTCACGTCGAATGACGGCGAAATGCTGACCATCCTTGTGGGGTTATTGATGGGGGCTCAAGACAATGTCACCTCAGCCTTGGGGTGGGTCTTGGCCTATCTGGCGTTTCATCCGGACCTGCAGGACCAGCTTGGCGACGAAATACGGGCGACCAGTACAACGGCGGGTGCGTTGCGTAATTGCCGGCTCTCGATGTCAGCCGTTAAAGAAATTTTGCGCCTACGTCCGCCAGCTCCTGCCAACCAACCCCGTAGGCTTTTGAGGCCGGTCGAGATCGCGGGGCACAGGCTGCCGAAAGGTACGTTCGTCTTCAATTCCTTCTACAACATGCATCGCAATGCGTCAGTCTTTGAGGATCCAGAGACATTCGATCCAACGCGGTTTCAGGACGAGCGGCTTGCGGGCGTGCCCGACTTCGCGCCGTTTGGTCATGGTCCCCGGAATTGCGTCGCCCAAGGCATGGCGATCCAACAGTTGCTTGCGAGTGTCGCAGGTCTATTGCACGATCACCGGCTTGGAACCTGCTGTCAGAGTTTCCCCAGCATGAGGCAAACGCCATTCCTATCACCTGCTTCATTTGACGTGAGCATCGAACGCGTTTGAGAAAGGGCACATGAATGTCTGTTTTGCGGGCTGCAACTGCAGCACCTCCTCCGGCCGGTGAAAGGCAGATATGTGCCTCCAGCGTCCGCCATCCTGTTGCGTCATGGCGCGGGTCCCGCCGCGCCGCAGCAGGACCGCTTCGGGCCCGATATTGCCACTTTGACCAAAGTGTACTCGTCATAGCTTGATGAAAGTCTACTCAAAAACCATGGAGCTTCTGTGTTGAGCATTCGATATCTGAAAGTCGCCGGTGTCGGGCTGGCCGGGCTGACCGCAGCGATGCATATTTTTGTTGGTAGTGTTGATACGCTTTTCCCTCTTTTGGAAGGCGATCTTGATATGGCTATAAGAAGCACTTTTCATGCCTGCTGGCATTTTATCAGTGTTTTCTTGGCCTTCTCGGTTTGGAGCTTTGCGAGCGAAACGGCATCTGCGAAAATGATAGCGCGACTTTGGATTGCATTCGCTGCCTGCTTTTTCATAGTGGGCCTTTACAGCGCAGGTCTTCGCGGATTGATCATCATACCGCAATGGACATTACTTTGTGCCGCAGGTGTCCTCGTTCTACTGCATTTCAGACAGATAGAGAGCAAACCCGCGTAACGGCATCGGTTGTTGTCAGCAAAGTCCGCGCAGCTGACTTTGGTCTGATTGGCTATGCTGCACCATGCCGCCAATGGCCGGTTTGGGGAAGTTGAACGCCAACGTCGCTTGACCCGATGAACGGTAGCTAAGGGCCGAGAATGAAGTCCGCCGAATGTCAGAAAGCGCTTCTGGTGCTGCGCCGCCGCAAGTCCGCTCTCAGCCCATTTTCATCGATGCTGCGGGCTGCGTGAATGGCAGCTTGCGGACCAGTGTCCAACGAGCGCTCCGGCGGTCAGTCCGTGTGCGCTGTGTGGCTGTCAGACGGGGCCTGCGCACGGTCGAACATTCCGTAGTCCCGAATGACGCTGGCGATGCGAAGACGGTAGTTTTCAAATACGTTTTCGCTCCCCTGCGCTTGTGCCCCTCGGTGGGCGCTTAGATTGCGCCAACGTGCGATGGCTTCCTCATCTTCGAAGAATGATAGGGACAGGATTTTATGAGGGTCAGTCAGGCTCTGAAACCGTTCAACTGAGATAAAGCCCTCCATCCTGTCCAGCAACGGACGCATTTCAGCGGCGATATTGAGGTAATCCTCCTTGCGCCCATCTGCCAGTTCGACCTCGAAGATGACGGCGATCATGTTGTGCTTCCGAGGCCGTGCGGCGCGGAGGCTAGTTTCAGGAATGCCCTGTCTTCGCGGAATAGAAACTTCTCTTTCATTGCAAACTCATAGTTTTCGCGCCCTAACGGGTCCGCGGCCAACCGCGAGCGATATGCTTCATATTCGGCCAAGCTCGCGACATTGTAGATGCCATAGGCCAAAGTCGATGACCCTTCGTGCGGAGCGTAATAGCCGATCAGATCAGCCCCGCAGCGCGGGATCGCCTGTCCCCAATTGCGGGAATACTCCTCAAACTGGGCTCTTTTGGTTGGGTCGATGTGGTAGCGGATGATACAGGTCAGCATTGTCGCCTCTTTCAAGATCGTCTTTCCACCAGGCTAAACGATTGCAGGGAGAAAATGCTTCGACTAGGGTCGAAGTATGAAAGAAGGTCCAGATATTGCCCACATCGCCGCCCTGATCGGCGATCCCGCCCGCGCCAACATCCTGACCGCGCTGATGACCGGTAAGGCATTGACCGTGAGCGAGTTGGCGGAAGAGGCCGGCGTCACGATCCAGACGACGAGTTCGCACCTGTCGAAGCTTGAAGCAGGCGGGCTGTTACGCCCCCGCAAGCAGGGTCGACACAAGTATTTCTGCCTCGCCAGTGATGACGTTGCGCACGTTCTCGAAGGGCTGATGGGACTTGCGGCCGGTGCCGGACATTTGCGAAACCGAACTGGTCCAAAGGACGCTTAATTACGCGAGGCGCGGGTCTGCTACAACCACTTGGCAGGGGACATGGGCACGCAGATGTTCGACAGCCTGATTGCACAGGGGCATATCATCCTTGAGAACGAAGACCTGAACCTGACCGTCTCGGGCGCAGCCTTCGCAGAAGGTTTCGGAATCGACCTTGGCGTTTTGCAGAAGGCGCGCACGCCCCTTTGCCGTGAATGTCTTGACTGGAGTGAGCGCAGGTCGCACCTCGCAGGAAGTCTTGGGATGGCATTGCTGACGCGCTTCGAACAGCTGACTTGGGCAAGTCGGGATCAGAAAACCCGTGTCATATCGTTCTCGCAAACTGGGGCCACAGCCTTTCATAAGATGTTTCCGAAAGACCTCGCGTGATGCAACCGGACGTTGGCGCGGCGGCAGCGCATGCACGCTTTGTCCCGTGTTGCTGACCTTCACCCCGAAATCTTTTTGCACCACGCCGCGAGCGGCCGCTTCGAGGCAGCTGCGCGGCACCGACAATGCAACCTCGACCGTCGCCTTAGGGCCGGCAATGACATCTGATGAATATGAGCACACACCTCTGGTGCTACGCCGCGGCAAGTCCGCTCCCAGCCCTAGTCACCCGAGGTGGGCCTTCGTGCCGATGGCGCCTAAAAACTGAGATTTCTGACCAAAGTGCGCTTTCGCTGCACATGCGCCAATGGCGGCTTCCACGAAGATCATCACCCCAATAATACGAAATTGTCTATTGCTAGACATTTTCATCTGGAGTACCCCTATTTCACGAGCATTCTAGACGGCTCCCTTTTGGCAAGCGTTCCTAAAACCCAGCACGGAGAACTGTCCCTTTGAAGCCTTCAGAAGCGATCCTGACCGTGGCGGCAAACGCGGTCGCAACCCACAGGCGAATTGCCAGCGCGATTATTGAGACGCCATGTATCCCGTCGAAGGCCAAAACGTCAGTAGGTAGCGGATTGGTTTTTAAGTGTGAAAACTTCCAAAAAACGGGATCGTTCAAATTGCGGGGGGCGGTTTCCAAGCTGTCCTCGCTGTCCAGAGAGACGCCTCTTGTGACGGCGTCGTCAGGAAACCATGGAATTGCCTGCGCACACGCGGCGCGCATGACTGGGCATAGTCTGTCGGTTGTGCTGCCCGAAGCGGTGTCTAAGGCAAAGCTGGCCAGTATTGAACACTGCGGCGCAACGACCATTTTGCATCCTGGAGACTCTGGTCTGGCAGAGCGTCATGCGCGAACACTCGCGACGAATGACGGATTTGAGTACGTTTCCCCTTATAACGATGAAGCGGTAATGGCGGGTCAAGGAACGATCGCGCTCGAACTCTTGGGACAGCTTCCGCGTATTGACCGTGTCTATGTGTCCATGGGCGGTGGCGGCCTCATCTCGGGTATCGGATCTGTTCTGAAGGCTTTTTCACCGGGTATCGAGGTTGTCGGAGTAAGCGCGGCCAACTCAGCCGCTCTTGCCGCAAGTTTGGAGGCCGGACGGGTTATAGATATCGACCACTTGCCTACCCTTGCGGATGGATGCGCGGGTGGGATGGATCATGACGCGCTGACCT
This sequence comes from Donghicola sp., assembly GCA_964224285.1. Lineage (GTDB taxonomy): Bacteria > Pseudomonadota > Alphaproteobacteria > Rhodobacterales > Rhodobacteraceae > Donghicola. Next base: position 6,831 of record CAXQKF010000188.1, read on the forward strand.
TCCCCATTGCTTCAGAAGTAATCGATCGTGTGGTGGTCTGCTCGGAGGCGCAGATTGAAGATGCTCTACGGCATCTTGCCTGGACCGAGAACATGCTGGTGGAAGGGGCTGCTGCGCTTGCATTGGCAGCATATTTTGCAGAACCTACTGCGTCACCAGATCATGTCAGTGTCGTTGTGCTTTGCGGGGGCAACTTTGACCGTAGCACTATACACCCCATCCTCAGTCAGGTCGGGTGACACGATGGACGATGCAGGAAGCAACCAAACGCTTAAGGCTGCAACAAACAATGCCAGCCTTCTACACGTGTGTGAAGCACTCGCCACCTTGCTAGACCCCTTCGCAGAGGTAGTTTTGCATGATTGGACAACGCAAACCATCTCGCATTTGTCAGGAAAACTTTCTTACCGCAAAGTTGGTGATCCGTCCTTTATTGATGATGTCGAGCCACACTCGGGCCAGGGCCCGATCTTTGGTCCTTACCGCAAGACCAATCCAGATGGGCGTCAGATCAAATCGATAAGCGTTTTGATCAGAGACGAGCGCGGCGATCCCGTTTCTCTTCTATGCATCAATGTCGATATTTCACGGTTTGAAGCGGCGCAGGCCGCGCTGTCACATTTCATCTCGGTGCCACAGGCGACACAGAAGAACCCGCTGGCGGACGATTGGCTTGAAACACTAAACAGCTTCGTCGCTCACTGGCGGATCGAAAACGGGCTACCTGACGCGCCGTTGACCGTCGACAATCGACACAAACTTTTATCGGTTTTGTACGGCCGTGGCGTGTTTGATCGTCCCAAAGCCGTCGATGCCGTGGCCATGGCGATCAAAGTTAGCCGGGCAACAATTTACAACGACCTGAAACAGGTCGAGCAACCAAAAAGATGAGAATTGGCAATTCTGACGATTGAATCGGTTCAACAAGCAGACCAAGCCGTACGCGACAAGATCGCAGCTTGTGAGACCTTGCATCGACAATTGCGTGCTGACGTCGAACAGCCCTACGTTGATCACATTTTGTCCCTGCTGTTAGACGGTGCGCAACTCGCTATTGGTTACGACGGCGGTGAAGTTCGGTGCTTGGTTCTCTTCAGAATATTTGGAACAACTCTCGGGGGTAAACGCCTCTATGTGGAAGACCTTGTGACAGATTTTGAACACCGCGGCAGATCGTATGGAACGCAGATGCTGACTTGGGTTGAAGCTGCGGCGAAATCGCAGGGGTGCATCATGGCGACCCTTGAATCCGGTGTTCAACGGAGCGCTGCGCACCGGTTTTACTGTTGTAACGGCTACAACATTACCGCCTTCAGCCTTGAAAAGGCACTATGACCGAAAACCCAGTTGACCGGAGGTGATACTTCTCGGAAAGGGCCTCACCGATGACGAGCCGACACCAATTAATTAAAGCTGAGAGGACAAGATCATGGACGATATAAATCTGCTGCTGATCCTATCGGCCGGCATCGTGACGACGGCCAGCCCCGGTCCCAGTACTCTGGCGATTATCCAGACTTTTTCTCGGACTGTCAGTACTCGATAGCACAGTAAGAAGGTTTGATCGGGGCTACATCGGTTGGGCAGCTATCGCGTGATAATCATACAGATCACGCGCTTCGGGCACTTGATGATGTTAGTCGCGTAGCTGACGGGCAGCCTCCCCCTAATCACCCTTGCTTTTTAGCGCTCCAATAAGTCTCGGTCGTCTCGTCCAGATGTCGGCGCATTGCGGCTTCTGCTGCATCGGGATCGCGGGCTTTGATCGCGTCAAAGACTTCTTGGTGACGTTTCGCGGCCAGTTCCGTCGCCCCCGATTTGCTGACCACAACGCGGCGATGTTCTTCTAGCCACTTCTGAACAGCCACGTGCAGGGCATCGAAGAAGATATTTCCAGAAGCTCGGGCGATCTCGAGATGAAATTCAAGGTTCGTTTCAACGAACAACTCGCGGTCGCCGACTGCGGCCTTGTTCCGCTCAAGGGCCGCCCCGATTTTGTCGATTGCCTCTGGCGTTGCTTCACGGGCGGCATTTCGAGCGAGAAAGGCCTCGAACAAGACACGCGCCTGCTGCAGTTGACGCAAGCGGTCCTCTCGGCTCAGGACGAATTTCGCGGGGCCGGACAACTCGTCGATCAGGCGTGCCGCCGAGGGTTCGATCACACGCGCCCGCTTCCCGTTCTCCAGCTCGATCAATCCGTTTTGCTGAAGGGCGAACAATGCCTCGCGGATCGCCGTGCGGCTAACGCCAAAGCTCTCGCAAAGCTCGCGCTCGGCGGGCAGCAACTCGCCGGGTTTGAGCTCTTCTCGCAGGATCATGTCTTCGATCTGCTCGACGACTTGCTCGTAGAGGCGGCGTTTTCGAACCGGTTCAGCCTTTAGCATTCGGGTCTCCTTCTGGTGGTTCCAGCCTACGTCACGGCCATTCTTGTTTCCACCTGTATTTTGGTATAATAGGTAGACAGCCCGATAGGGAGATCGGGATTTGGAGGAGGAACACATGACCAAAAACTTCGGAAAATCGGCAGTAAGTGCCCTAGCCATCGCAATTTTCGGTGGTGCAGCGGCACAGGCAGGCACCGTGCTGCAACTTGCATCAGTCGAATCGCCCCAAACGATCTGGGGGCAGGCAGCCCAGAAATTTGCTGACGGTGTGGACGCGGCATCGGGCGGTGAACTGAAGGTGGAGTTGGCGCTGTCCTCAACCACAGGGTCGATCCGAGAGACTCTCGAGGCGCTGACCATTGGCACCAATGACATCGTTCTGACGATCATTTCGTCGCTGAACGCCTACGATCCGCTGCCCGCAATCGAAAGCTACCCCTATCTGATCCGCAGTGCCGAACACTTTGACCACGTGTTCAATGGCGAGGTCGGCAAAGAACTGTATGACGAAATCGCGACCCGCACCGGTTTCCGGATGATCGGGGCAGGGGCCCGAGGCGCCCGCGAAATGGCTTCGAAGAAGCCCGTCAACTCGGTCGAGGATCTGGCAGGTCTGAAGATCCGCGTGCCGAACATCGACATCTTCCGCGCGACTTGGGAGGCGCTCGGGGCATCCCCAACCCCGATGGCATCAAGCGAGGTCTACACCGGCCTTCAGTCCGGCATCATTGACGCCGCCGAAAACCCCCTGTCTGCGCATCTGCGGTCCAAATACTACGAGGCATCGGACTATGTGATCATGACCGATCACGTCTACGGCGCGTATACCCTGATTTTTGACGAGGCACGGTTCGGGAACCTGACAGAAGAAGAGCGGATCATCATTCGCGAAGAAGGCCAGAAAGCGATGGCATGGGGCAGCCAGCAAGAGGCTGCAGAAGCCGAAGCGCTGAAAGCCAAGCTGACCGAGCTGGGAGCAGAAATCATCGAGCCCGATCTGGAGCCCTTCCGCGCCAAAGTCGCGCCGATGCTGGACCAGTTCCCCAATCTGGCGCCTTGGGTCCAGAAAATCCAGGCTGTCGAATAACCACCACTCTGACCGGCCCCGCAAATGGTGCGGGGCCGCGTGGGCGGCATTCGCCTGACACCTTCACCTCTTAGAACCGGGACAAACATGTCTGTATTCAAAGGGCTCGGAAGCCTGCTTGCCACTTGGGCGGGCAGGGTAGCCAACCTATTGCTGTTAACAATGATCGGCGCGATCGCCATTCAGGTCTGCGCGCGGTTCATCCTGAACTCTCCGACGGTCTGGTCCGAGGAACTCGCCCGTTTCTTGCTGGTTGCGATCACTATGGTCGGCTCGGCCGCGTTGATCGAACGGGATGGTCACATCAGCATCGATATTTTTCTGGACGTTGTTCCCTTGCGCGTCCGCATCTGGATGGAGTGGATCCGCGATGCGATCACGCTGACCGTCTGCGGCCTGCTGGCCTGGTACGGATGGCTTCTGGTGGCCATCGGCGAGCGTCAGACTTCGACCGGCCTGATGGTCAAGATGTCGGTTCCCTACCTCGCAATCCCTGTCGGAGCGGCGCTGATGGCGCTGGTGCTGGTGCTGAACCGTTTGGGACGGATCGGCCAAGATTCTGGAGAATAACCCGTGGAACTCGTTCTATTATCCGCCGTTCTGATCGGCGTGATCACCTTTTGCATCGTGATCGGTGTGCCGTTAGGAATCGCGATTGTGGCCGGATCGATGGCGGCCATATTTACTCACGGCGGGGCTAACCCGATCATCGCGCCCCAGCGTCTTTTCGCGGGCATGGACAACTTTTCCCTGATGGCCATTCCGGCGTTCCTATTGGCTGGCGCGTTGATGTCGGGGGGCGGCATTTCCGATCGCCTGATCGCCTTTGCCAATGCATTGGTGGGCCGCTTTACCGGGGGCCTAGCGATTTCGAACGTCCTAAGCTCTGTCATGTTCGGCGGCATTTCGGGTTCTGCTGTTGCTGACACCTCGGCCATCGGGGGCACGTTCATCCCCGCGATGAAGAAATCCGGTTTTCCAGCAGGTTATTCCGTGGGGATTACAGCGGCATCCTCGCCGATTTCTCCGCTGATCCCGCCGTCGATTGCCTGGATTGTCTATGCCTATATCACTGACCAATCCGTACTGCGCATGTTCCTGGCGGGGGTCATTCCCGGCATCCTATGGGCCATCGCGCTGATCGTAGTTGCCTATCTAATTGCGCGCAAACACAAGTACCCCGTGCAGCCTGCCGTGCCCTTTGGCGAACTGTGGCGCACCTTTGTGGTCGCACTGCCTGCTATAGCCATGCCGTTCCTACTTCTGGCAGGTATCCTGTCGGCAATCTTTACCGTGACCGAAGCATCCGTTGTGCTGGTGGCCTATGCCCTGCTGGTGTCCGGCCTGATTTATCGTGAACTCAGCTGGAAGGTGCTGTGGGACTCCGTTACCGAAGCGGCCCGCCTGACCGCGGCCGTTATGCTGATCCTTGCCGGTGCATCGCTGTTCAGCTGGATGCTCGCATGGGTCCACGCTCCCGAGATTTTCGGCACATGGATGCAAACATGGATCACAACACCGACCGCATTCCTGTTGGTCACAAACGTCCTGTTGCTGGTTGTCGGGATGATCATGGAAGTGAACGCAGCCAAAGTGATGCTGCTGCCCGTTCTGTTCCCCATCAGTCAGGAGCTTGGTGTTGACCCCATCCATTTCGGCGTGGTCGTCACTGTGAACCTGTGCATCGGCCTTGTGACGCCGCCCATCGGGATCGTTCTGGCGATTGCCAGCCAGATCGGCGGCATCTCGATCGCCGAAGGGACCAAGTCCGTCCTTCCCTACGTTTACATCGCACTCGCGGTTCTGGCCGCACTGACTTTCATCCCCGTCCTGTCCACCGGACTTCCGGACGCCCTGCTCGGAGTCATGCCCAAATGACCCTTTATGATCGTTTCAAAGCTCTTGGCTCCTCGACCGTCAGCGACGTGCTGGACGAAGCCGGATACCACGCACAAACGCTTGATCCCGCATTATTCGGGGTCGGCAGCACCCAGCCGTTTTGCGGACCGGCCTGCTGTGTGCGCGGCGAACGCCGCGTCGCCACCCGCACGGCTGCGGCGGACGGGTGCTACATTCCCATGTACGCCCTGCCCACATTGGTTAAAGACGGCGCCGTTCTGGTCTTTGCGGTTGGGGGATTTCGCGGCGGCGCCGTCCTTGGCGGCCTGATCGCGCTGGACCTGACCGAGGCAAAAGCCGCAGCTATCGTGACCGACGGCTTTATCCGTGATCGCGCTGAATTGGCTGCGGGCACTTTGCCCGTGGTTGCTGCGGGCGGCATCCCGCTAAACGGGGCACGCCGCATCCAGATCACAGCCAGCGGCACCCCCGTAACCATGCCCGCCCCCGAGGGCGGCACCGTCACGATCAGCCCCGGCGATCTGATCGTGGGTGACAGCGACGGCACTGTTGTGGTCCCTGCCTCCATTGCAGAAACCGTTCTGGAAATGGGCGAGGAAATCGCCCGCAAAGAGGCCGACCTGCTGGCCAATCTGCACACCATGTCGATGGATGCCCGCGCCAAAGCCCGCGCCGACCGTATGTCCCACGTCAGCTGGATCAGAAAGAGCGAGGCCTGAGCCATGAAAATCAACGGACGTATTCTGATCCTTGGCACCGCACCGGATGCCGTAAACCGCCAGATCGCGGGCGAAAACCTGACCTTGTCCGAGGCAGGCGAGCTGCGCACAGATGTCTCGACCGACGAAATCACGCCCTTGCCGACCATGTTGGTGTTCGATGAACGTATCGGTCACTACGCTCACGTCGGCACCACGATCAACGGCGAGCGGCCCTTTGACGAAGGGACGCTCAAAGCAGGTGGTTTCGAGGTCATCGTCGGCGGCAAACGCTATGGCAAGGGGTCGTCGCGAGAGCACTCGCCCTTGGCCGAGAAGTCTTGCGGCATCCGACTGGTCATCGCCGAAAGCTTCGAACGGATCTACCGCCAGAACTGCGACAACATCGGGATATACACCTCGACCGACTACGGCCTGATCGAGCGCATCCGGGCAGGCGAGGATATCAGCGTAGACGAACTGGTCGCCGACCGAGACCCCTTGGCCCAAGCCATCATCCGCGAAGGTGGTCTGCTGGCCTATGGTGAAAAGCACCGGAAAGCCGCGCGGCCTGCGGGCTGCACCCTGACTGACCCCCAGTCGATCAGCCGAAAAATCGTAGCGCGCTATGCGCTGGATGTGGCGGGGCTGGACTGGGACATGAGCCCCGGAACGGGCGGTTTCGTGCGCACCGACTTCCGCTTTATCCACGAGTGCTACACCGGCATGGCCGGACACATCCTGCACCAGCGTTTTGGCCGTCCCCTGAACCTGTTCGAGCCGGAGAACATCCTGCTTTTCGAGGATCACAACAGCTATGCCCACCGTTCGCCAACGCACCTGCGTCTGGGACTACTGCCCAAGGTCCGCGACCTGAGCCAAGCCCACCGCGACTTTGCCGCTGAATACAGACTGAAAGATCACGGCTACCTGCCTGACGAGCAGGGATCAGAAGGTATCTCTCATGCCATGATGGCCGAGAAATACGCGCTGCCCGGCCGCTTCGTTGTGGGCACCGACAGCCACACCACCCATTCGGGGGCGCTGGGGTGCTTTGCCTACGGGGTAGGGGCGACGGATATGGCGAACGCCTTTATGACCGGTGCCAGTCGCCTGACCATGGCCGAAGAAATTCTGGTTCGTCTGGCCGGTGAAATCCCCGCAGGCGTGACGGCCAAGGATATCGTACTGACCATTCTGGCACTGCCCTTCATCCGCAAGGGCGGGGCGGTTGGCAAAATTCTGGAATTCGCAGGCCCCGTCATCGACGCCATGTCGATCGACGAACGCGCCACCATTTGCAACATGGTCGCCGAAATGGGCGGGTTGACTGGCATCTGCGCACCTGATGCGGAAACCGTTCGCTTTCTCAAGGAACGTCGCGGCATTGATTTCGTGATCGAGGATTGGATGCACTCGGACGCGGGCGCGGCCTATGCGGACACCATCACGCTGGATTGCTCGACCATCGGCCCGATGCTGGCCCGCCCCGGGGATCCGGGCAATGGCGTGGCCTTGGCCGATCTGGATCAGATTGTACGCCCCGACATCGCCTATGGCGGGTCTTGCACCGCAGGCAAGCGAGAGGACTTCGACCATTATTACGAGGTCGCCCGTTGGGCCGCCGACCGCGGCCTGAAGGTCGCTCCGACGATCAAGCTCTACCTACAATGCGGGACGGTCGATGTGCAGGAGTACTGCCGCGCCAATGGATATTTCGACGCATTCGAGACCATCGGCGCAGAGATCCTTGGGCCGTCCTGCGGAGCCTGCGGTCATTGTGGGCCGGGCGTGTCAGCGACCGCGGACGAAGTCACGATCAGCGCGATCAACCGCAACTTTCCAGGTCGCAGTGGCCCCGGTCAGGTTTGGCTTGCCAGCCCTCCGACCGTGCTGGCCAGCGCCATCGCAGGACGCATCGTGTCGTTCAACGATCTGATTTCGCAGAATCAGGAAAATCAGCCCAACGGCACCGCACAATCCAAATCAACCAGCACATCATGCTGCGATAACTGAATACACCAGCACCTTATACGGATGCAGGGTGAATTGTCAGGATGTTCGGCAGAACCCGCTCGGGCACATCGGCTAACGTCCTGACATCACAAGGAGACTCTCATGAACCTTTCCTTTAACGGCGCGGCCCCTGCCGCAGCCGACAGCGACCCCTTGGAAACACGCGAGTGGATAGACTCGCTCAATTCCGTCATCGAAGCCGGAGGCGGCGCGCGGGCCCAATATCTGCTGCGCCAGCTAGAGGATGTTGCCCGTCGCGGCGGGATCTACGCTAGCGGCCAGCCGTTTTCGTCCTATCGCAACACCATCCCCGTGGCGCAGCAAGGCGCGTACCCCGGCGATCTGGAGATGGAAGAACGCCTGACCTCGATCATTCGCTGGAACGCGCTTGCAATGGTGGTGCGGGCCAACAAGGCCTACGGCGAGCTTGGCGGCCATATCGCATCATACGCTTCGGCGGCGGAAATCTTCGAAGTTGGTTTCAACCACTTCTTCCGCGCCAAAACCGACGATTTCGGCGGTGATCTGGTGTATTTTCAGGCACATAGCGCCCCCGGCGTCTATGCACGTGCCTTTCTCGAAGGGCGCCTGACCGAGGCACAACTGGCCAACTACCGTCAGGAAACCGACGGACAGGGCCTGTGTTCTTATCCTCATCCGTGGTTGATGCCCGACTTCTGGCAATTCCCGACCGGATCGATGGGGATCGGTCCGCTGAGCGCGGTCTATCAGGCGCGTTACATGCGCTATCTCGAGGGACGCGGCCTGGCCGATACCGCAGGCCGTCACGTCTGGGGCGTCTTTGGCGACGGCGAGATGGACGAGCCGGAATCCATCGCGGGCTTGACGCTGGCTGCACGGGAAAAGCTGGATAACCTGACCTTCATCGTGAACTGCAACCTCCAGCGACTGGACGGCCCTGTGCGCGGCAACGGCCAGATCATTCAGGAACTGGAAAGCCTGTTCATCGGGGCAGGTTGGAACGTGATCAAGGTGCTTTGGGGCTCTGAGTGGGACGGGCTGTTTGCCCGCGACAAGGACATGACCCTGTTGCGCCGCTTTGCCGAAACCGTGGATGGGGCCTATCAGGATCTGGGGTCCAAAGATGGCGACTATAACCGCGCCAATTTCTTTGATCGTGATCCGGCCACGCAAGCACTGGTCGCCCATATGACCGACGCCGAGATCAACGCCCTGAAACGGGGTGGCCACGATTTTCGGAAACTCTATGCCGCCTTTGCTGCCGCCAAGGCCCACAAAGGTCGCCCCACAGTGATCCTTGCCAAGACCAAAAAAGGCTATGGCATGGGCAATGCGGGTGAAAGCCGCATGACCGCGCACCAGTCAAAAAAGCTGGACATGGAGGCTTTGGTGGCCTTCCGCGACCGTTTCAATCTGCCCCTGTCCGAGAAAGATCTGGAAGAGCTGAACTTCTACAAACCCGCCGCCGACAGCCCGGAGATGCAGTATCTTCAGGCCCGTCGCAGCGAGTTGGGAGGCTATCTGCCCCAGCGCCGCGTGGAAACGCCCAAGGCCGACCGCTCCGCAGTTCCCGCTACTGCGAAATACGCGAAATTCGCTCTGGAGGCGGACGGCAAAGAAATGTCCACCACCATGGCCGCCGTGCGCATGATGGGCAGCTTGCTAAAGGACAAGTCATTCGGCCCCTGCATCGTGCCGATTGTCGCGGACGAGGCACGGACCTTTGGCATGGACAACCTGTTCCGCCAGATCGGTATCTACGCCCCCGACGGACAGCTCTACGAACCCGAGGATGCTGGTTCCATGATGTTCTACAAAGAGGCGCGCAACGGCCAGCTTCTGGAAGAGGGCATCACCGAGGCGGGCGCGATTTCGTCCTGGACGGCAGCCGCCACCTCTTATTCGGTGCATGATACCCCTGCGCTGCCTTTCTACATCTATTACTCGATGTTTGGTTTCCAGCGGGTGGGCGATCTGATCTGGGCCGCCGCCGACCAGCGGGCGCGCGGTTTCCTGCTGGGGGCGACCTCTGGGCGGACCACCCTGTCGGGCGAGGGGTTGCAGCATCAGGATGGCTCTAGCCATCTGGTGTCCGCCGCCATCCCGAATTGTCGTTCCTATGACCCGGCCTACGCCTATGAACTGGCGGTGATCATGCATCACGGCATGCGCCGCATGATGGAGCAGCAGCAGGACGAGTTCTACTACGTCACCGTCATGAACGAGAACTACGCTCAACCCTCGATCCCCGAGGGGGCAGAAGACGGCATCCTACGCGGCATGTACCGACTGGGTCGCCGCGGCGAAGGCAAGGCGCAAAAGGGGCTGGTTCGTCTGGTCGGCGCAGGCACTATCCTGAACGAAGTCATCGCCGCCGCCGAAATTCTGGCCGCCGACTATGGTGTTGAATCCGAGATTTTCAGTGCCACCAGCTTTAGCGAACTGGCCCGCGACGCCCAAGCAGTCGAACGCCAGAACCGCCTGAGCGGCACCGAAAATGCCTCCATCCCCTATGTGTCGAAACTGCTATCCGGCAAGACGCCCGTCATCGCCGCAACGGACTATGTGCGAGCGGTCCCCCAGATGGTGGCCAGCTATGTGGATGCGCCGTTTGTTTGTCTGGGAACCGACGGGTTTGGCCGCTCGGCCAATCGCCACGACCTGCGCGCCTTCTTCGAGGTGGACCGCAACAGCATCGCGCTGGCGGCGATTGAAACACTGGTCCGTCAGGGCACCCTGCCACACAGCGCCCTGACCAAAGCAATCAAGGCCTTTGGCGTCTCTGCCGAAACGCCCGCCCCCTGGACTGTCTGAGGGAGAGACAGAAATGACCAACCTGATTGAAATTATCGTCCCCGATATCGGGGATTTTCAGGACGTGCCTGTAATCGAAATCCCTGTCGCCATCGGGGACGAGATCACCGAAGGGGACACCATCATTGTTCTGGAATCCGACAAGGCCACGCTGGACGTGCCTGCCGAAGTTTCCGGCCGGATCAAGGAACTGAAAATCGCCGAAGGGGATCGGGTGTCGCTTGGCACACTGATCGCCATCGTCGAGGCAACCGGAGCAGGGGAAACGGCTCCTTCCGCGACGGCGGAACCTCAATCCTCAACGCCCGCTTCTGCTCCGGCTGTGTCCGCTGCCCCGGCACCTGAGGCAGCGGACACACCTGCTGTTTCTACGCCGCCCGCGCCCCTTGCTACTGGCAGCGCGGCTCACGCCTCTCCCTCAGTCCGCAAACTGGCCCGTGAGCTGGGTGTCGATCTGGCGGCAGTACCTGCAAGCGGACCCAAGGGGCGCATCACCCGCGAGGATGTAAACGCCTATGTCAAAGGGGTCTTGACCGCGCCCAAGACATCTGCCCCAGCGGGCACCGGAATTGGATTGGACCTACTGCCTTGGCCCAAGGTGGATTTCGCCAAATTCGGCGAAGTCGAACGCATGCCCCTGAGCCGGATCGCCAAAATCTCTGGCCCAAGTCTGGCGCGCAACGCGATCATGATCCCCCATGTGACCAACTTCGAAGAGGCCGACGTCACCGATCTGGAAACCTTCCGCAAGGAGGTCAACGCGACCACCAAAGTCGACACCAAGCTGACCATGCTGGCCTTTATGGTCAAAGCTGCCGTGGCCTGCCTGAAGGCCCATCCGAAGTTCAATTCCTCGCTCGACGGGGACGAACTGGTGGTCAAGAAGTACTACAACATCGGGGTTGCCGCAGACACGCCCGACGGCCTTGTGGTGCCCGTGGTCAAGGACGCCGACAAAAAGGGCCTGATGGAGATCGCGGCCGAGATGTCCGAACTGGCCGGCAATGCCCGCGCAGGCATGTTGAAGGCGACCGATATGCAGGGGGCGACCTTTACCATTTCGTCCCTAGGCGGGATCGGGAACACCAACTTCACCCCGATCATCAACGCACCAGAGGTCGCCATTCTGGGCCTCACCCGCGCCAGCATCCAACCGGTGTGGGACGGATCGGCGTTCCAGCCGCGACTGGTCCAACCCATGAGCCTGAGCTGGGATCACCGCGTTGTCGATGGCGTCGCGGCGGCCCGTTTCCTAGTCCTGATGAAGGACCTTCTGTCGGATTTCCGGCGTATCAGCCTCTGAGGATTGATTATGAAGATCGATGTTATCATTCCCGATATCGGGGACTTTCAGGACGTTCCGGTGATCGAGATCGCCGTGGCAGTGGGCGATACCGTCGCAGCAGACGACCCCATCCTGATGCTGGAAAGCGACAAAGCCACCTTGGACATTCCCGCGCCGCAGGCAGGCACTGTGGTTGAAATTCTGGTGGCAGAGGGCGACCGCGTAAGCGCAGGCACCAAGGTGATGGTGTTCGAGACTACGACGACTGGTGAGGCACCTATCGCAACCGCTGCGGCAGAGGACCACGCCGCAGCCGCACCGCCCCAACCGCAGGCCCCTGTGCCAGAGGGCGCAGACATTCACGCGCCTTATCTGGTGCTGGGGGCCGGGCCGGGCGGCTATTCCAGTGCCTTCCGTGCGGCAGATCTGGGGCTAGAAGTTACCCTGGTGGATCGGTGGCCCACCCTTGGAGGGGTCTGCCTGAATGTGGGCTGCATCCCGTCCAAGGCACTGCTCCATGTGGCCAAGGTCATAGACGAAGCCAAAGAAATGCAGGCGCATGGTGTCAGCTTTGCCGCACCGCAGATCGATCTGGATCAGGTCCGCGCCCACAAGGACAGCGTCATCGCCAAGCTGACAGGCGGCCTTGGTGGGCTGGCGCGCAAACGCAAGGTCAAGGTCATCACCGGCACCGCACGCTTCACCGGCCCGCGTTTGGTCGAGGTGTCAGGCCCCGACGGGACCCGGACCATTTCCTTTGATCAGGTGGTCATCGCCTGTGGGTCCGAACCTGTACAGCCAGCCTTCCTGCCCGACGATCCGCGCATCATCGACAGCACAGGCGCTTTGGAGTTGGAAGATGTGCCGCAGCGGTTGCTGGTTATCGGAGGCGGGATCATCGGCCTCGAGATGGCGCAGGTTTATGAGGCGCTAGGATCAAAGATCACCATTGTCGAGTTGATGGACCAGATCATCCCCGGCGCGGACAAGGACATCGTCGCCCCGCTGATGAAACGGATCGAAGCCCGCTACGAAAAGATCCACCTGAAAACCAAAGTCACAGCTGTCGCCGCCGAAGAAACCGGCCTGCGCGTTGCCTTCGAAGGGGTAGATGGCCCGTTCGAGGACAACTTTGACAAGGTATTGGTCGCGGTGGGCCGTAAACCCAACGGCGCCATGCTGGGGCTCGAGAACGCTGGCGTCACGGTGGACGAGCGCGGCTTTGTTCCCGTGACCGATCAGATGCAAACCAATGTGTCCGGCATTTTTGCCATCGGGGATATCGTCGGCCAACCCATGTTGGCCCACAAAGCCGTCCACGAAGGCAAAACCGCCGCCGAGGTTGCGGCAGGCCACAAGGTCGCGTTCCAGCCGCTGGCCATCCCCTCGGTTGCCTATACCGATCCCGAAATCGCTTGGGCCGGCCTGAGCGAAGCCGAAGCCAAGGCGCAGGGGCGCAAGATCAAAAAGGCCGTATTCCCTTGGGCCGCGTCGGGGCGGTCCCTGTCGCTTGGCCGGTCCGAAGGGCTGACCAAGCTGCTGTTCGATCCCGAAACGGGCCGCCTCTTGGGGGCTGGTATCGTGGGGCCCGGGGCAGGGGAACTGTTGGCCGAGGCCGTTCTGGCCATCGAGATGGGTGCGGACGCCGAGGATATCGGTCTGACCATACATCCGCACCCCACACTGTCAGAGACCGTCGCGATGGCGGCGGAAGTGCATTTGGGCACGATCACTGACCTCTGACAGAGTTGCCCGGACGTACTCACCCAACGTCCGGGCAACACCTACGAGGCGCAGTCCCTACAACCCACGAAAGACATTCCATGACATTCGAACACACGAACGAACCGGTGATCCGGACCATTGCCATGCCTGCGGATACCAACCCGGCGGGGGACATTTTTGGCGGCTGGTTGATGGCCCAGATGGATCTGGCCGCAGGCAATATGGCCGCCCGTGTCGCCAGAGGCCGTGCGGCCACCGTCGCGGTCGAGGCGATGAGCTTCCTCAAACCCGTCAAAGTCGGGGACGAGGTGTCCCTGTATGCCGATCTGCTCGCTGTCGGGCGCAGCTCTATGAAAATCTATATCGCCGCATGGCGCCGCGACCGTGTTTCCGAAGAACGCGAAAAGGTCACGGATGCGACCTTTACCTTTGTTGCACTGGATGCGCAGGGAAGGGCGCGAGCCTTGGGATCAATGGATGATACCCCGCCCCTTGAACCCCTAGATCGGTAGGGCAGTGTCGTATTTCACCTGTTCCAACGCGATGGATGACCGGATGCTGGCGATCCCCTCGAACGGGGTCAGGCGCTCCAGAATAAAGACGCGCAAGTGATCCACATCGCGGACCACAAGACGCAGCAGGTAATCCGCATCGCCAGTCATCAGATGGCATTCCAGAACTTCGGGCCATGACCGCACCGCTGTGGCAAACGCCGCCAGTGTGCTTTCTGTCTGCCGGTTCAGTGTGATCTGGATAAAGACATTCAGGCTCAGCCCGACCTTGACCGGATCAAGCAAGGTCACGTGCCGCCAGATGTAGCCCTTTTCGGTCAGAGCCTTCACCCGCGCCAGACAAGGCGAAGGGGACAGACCCACCCGTGAAGCCAGCTCTACGTTCGACAATTTCGCGTCGCGTTGCAGCTGATTCAGGATTTTCACATCAAAGGAATCAAGGGTTTCTTTCACATGTGCCTCCAATTCGAATGTGCTGCACACTTTATCCACATACGCATGGAATGCCGATATTTAGAAAATTGCAACGTCAATATGCCGTAAAATTATAAAACCGCAGGACAAAGCGGCAGGAAACGCTGCACCGCCGCGCGTAGACTGCGCAGACCACACGGGAGAACCAGAATGAACATGCAGACCCTCGACAAATCGATCCCCCACAAGGCCGTCGCCACCACCACGGAAACAGGCGCACAGGTCATTCTGCGCACCCTGCGACAGCAGGGGGTCGAGGTGATCTTTGGCTATCCGGGTGCAGCAGTTCTGCCCATCTACGACGAACTCTTTGCCGCCGAAGGGATCAGGCATATCCTTGTCCGCCACGAACAGGCCGCCGTCCATGCCGCCGAAGGTTATGCCCGCTCTACCGGGAAACCCGGTGTTGTTCTTGTGACCTCGGGGCCCGGTGTAACCAACTGCGTGACAGGTTTGGCCGACGCACAGATGGATAGCATTCCACTCGTGGTTCTGTCCGGTCAGGTGCCGACTTTTCTGATTGGAACAGACGCCTTTCAAGAGTGCGACACCATCGGCATCACCCGCCCCTGCACAAAGCACAACTGGCTGGTCAAAGACCCCGATGACCTGGGCCGGACGCTGCGCCAAGCTTTTGATGTCGCCACCTCTGGCCGCCCCGGGCCGGTACTGGTGGACATCCCCAAGGACGTCCAGATCGCGTATGCCAACGACACTGCCCCCTTGCGCAGCAAAACGCCTGCGCGTGTCGCGCCCGATCTAGACCTTGATGCGATAGAGCAATTGGTCATCGCTATGTCCGAAGCGAAGCGCCCGCTGTTCTATACCGGCGGCGGGGTGATCAACTCTGGCCCGCGGGCAGCAGAGTTGTTGCGGGAACTGGTGGACCTGACCGGTTTTCCCATCACATCGACCTTGATGGGGCTGGGGGCCTATCCCGGAATGGGTCCGAACTGGCTGGGAATGCTGGGGCTGCATGGCCTTTATGAGGCGAACATGGCCGCCCATGATTGCGATCTGCTGATCAACATCGGTGCACGGTTCGACGATCGGGTTACTGGCAATATCGCAGGGTTCTCGCCCCGTTCGAAAAAGGCCCACGTGGATATCGATCCCAGTTCCATCAATAAAATCATTCGCGTCGACATACCCGTAGTAGGGGACGTGGCCGAGGTTCTGGCTGTGATCGTGGCTTTCTGGAAGGCGCGCCGCCGCAGTCCCGATCAGAAAGCCATCGGACAATGGTGGAAACGCATCGACACTTGGCGTGCACAGAATTGCTTGCGCTATTCCAGTTCTCGCGATGTCATTCGCCCTCAACACGCACTGACCCGCCTGCAAGAGATGACCGCTGGCCATGATCGCTATATCTGCACCGAAGTCGGCCAACATCAGATGTGGGCAGCGCAGTACCTGAAATTCGATGCGCCGAACCGCTGGATGACATCGGGCGGGCTGGGAACGATGGGCTATGGCTTTCCGGCCTCGATCGGGGTGCAGGCCGCCAATCCGGACAGTCTGGTGATCAACGTGGCGGGCGATGCCTCTTGGCTGATGATGATGCAGGAGCTTGGCACCGCAGTTCAACACGGCTTGCCGGTTAAGCAGTTCATCATGAATAACGCCCGTCTGGGAATGGTAAAGCAGCTTCAAGACGTCGGCTACGAAGGGCGCCACAGCCAGAGCTGGTCCGAAAGCCTGCCGGATTTCGCCCGCTTTGCAGAGGCCTATGGCATTCTGGGTATCCGCTGCGCGTCACCTTGCGAACTGGACGAGGCTATCCACCGGATGATCGACCACGATGGTCCTGTGGTGGTAGATTGCATGGTGGCTCGGGACGAGAACGTATTCCCGATGATCGAACCCGGGCAACCCCATAACCGGATGTTGCTCGGATGAAACGCGCCAGATTTGCCGAAGGCGTAACAATGTGAGTGATGCGAAAATAACTTCAGCTTCCATTGACCCACGACAGACACTTGTATTGTATAGGCCATTTCCCGACACTGTTGGGTGACGGTTTCCTTTTACACTGCCCACAGTTCTTATCGGTTCAATGTTTTGCCAAGTTATATCTCGCCCACTTTGGGGGCCGCCAGAAGAGCTATCCCGAGGCGCTCATAGCTTGCTTCAGGAACTACTCGGGCCAGAAGAGCAGATCACCCATTCTCCGAGAGGGAGGCCGTTGGCAGCCGGAGGTGCTTCGGTTTCCATCAGCCACACAAAGGGATATCTCGCCGCCGCGCGGTCGGAGGGCGCGAAGATCGGGATTGATCTCTCTGGCCCCGAAGACCTGCCGCATCTGACAGCTGCCGCCCCCGCATTCCTGTCCCCCCAAGAGGCAAAGGTGGCGGAGCACATGACAGGGCCAGCGCTTCTCGCGCATCTCCAACATCTTTGGGTTCTCAAGGAAGCGCTGCTCAAGGGGATCGGTATCGGGCTTGGTCTCGACCCTGCAATGTTGGCCTTCGGCTACGGGCCGGAGGGGTGGACGTGCCCCAAGGCCCGCCGTTGGCGGTTCGAAACGCGACAGATCGCCCCGAACTTTGTCTGCGCGGTCGCGATCAAAGCAGAGCAGCCTCAGATCAACTGGGGCACCGAAGTTGCGGTGAGGGATTGGAATTATGAAATCTAGGGGATAGCCGGACCCACTGGATAAAGACCGCCTCTGGACCGAATCTCATAGCCACTGGCGAGGGTTCTGTTTCGGAATTTCTGTCGGGATCGCAGCCGCTTCACCCGTATTCAAGCGCCGAACGGCAACAGACCGCCGAGCTAAAGTGTTCCATCTGAAGAGCTGTCCAGCTTTCGCTTTGATCCGCAAAATCAGACAAATAGCCCATCTGCCATGATAGGCCTTACAATCTCGGGTTCGTTTCCTGCGAGAGCAACCGGCTCGGACAACGCGTATTTTTCCGCTCAGCGGCCTGCCGCAACCGGATCTTCGGGCGAAAGCTGTCGTTGCTGCGCTGCAGCCGAGAACCTTTTTGTTCGCAACGCAAAAAACACGCAAAACGAAGCCATAAGAATGTTGCATGAAGACCGTCTGGGAAAACCCATCCTGCCGCGAACAATCATCTAATTCAGGATTTCAAATCAACGCCGAATTAGAACGGGTTCTCCCTCGCAAAATCCCCTACATCACAGTTTTCGTTTCGCCATTGGAAACAATAGACTATTTTCAGAGGACGCCGCGTCAACGATAGCGGCAACTATTTCGAACTCCTGCTCATAAGTTTTTGCTGTTTTTTGTTTTCGAGGTGACCCAGAAATGGACGGATCAATTTTTTCCGAAATGGAATCCGAAGTCGCATCCTATTGCCGCAGCTTTCCCGCCACCTTCGCGCGGGCATGCGGAGCCGAGTTGTGGGACGACAAGGGCAAGCGATATCTGGATTTTCTGGCCGGCGCAGGGGCGCTGAACTACGGCCACAACAACCCTGTCCTGAAGGCCGCGCTTATGGATTACATCGCGTCCGATGCCCCGTGCATGAGCCTTGATCTGCACACCGAGGCCAAGGCCGAATTCCTGCAGACCTTTCGCGATGTGATCCTGTCTCCGCGCCAGATGCAGTACCGCCTGCAATTCACGGGGCCCACAGGCACGAACGCGGTCGAAGCCGCGATGAAACTAGCGCGCAAGATCACAGGCCGCCAGACGATTGCCAGCTTTACCAACGGGTTCCACGGCATGAGCCTTGGCGCGTTGGGGGCCACGGGCAACAGCTATCACCGCAGCGGGGCAGGGGTCGGGTTCACTGGCACGGCCCTGCTGCCCTATGACGGATATCTAGGGCAGAACGTGGATACGCTCGATTATCTCGAGGCACTTCTGAACGATCCCTCGTCGGGTCTGGACCTGCCTGCGGCGGTCATTCTGGAGTGCCTGCAGGGCGAGGGCGGCCTGAACGCAGCCCGCCCCGCGTGGCTGCGCCGCCTGTCCGACCTGTGCAAAACCCACGGCATCATCCTGATTGTAGACGATATTCAGGCAGGCTGCGGACGGACGGGGGATTTCTTTTCCTTTGAGGCTGCGGGCATTCGCCCCGACATCGTGACCCTGTCCAAATCCCTGTCGGGCTATGGCCTGCCGCTGTCGGTGGTGATGATCGCCGAAGGGCTGGATCACTGGCAACCGGGCCAACACAACGGCACCTTCCGCGGGAACAACACCGCCTTTGTCACGGGCCGCGTCACGCTGGAACATTACTGGCAGAACGACGAATTTTCCGGCCGGATCAGGGCACTGGCAAACCGCGTGCGCGAGCACCTGAGCCATATTGCAGGCGATTACCCGCTGGATGTCAGCGGCCTGCGCGGGCGCGGGATGATGCAGGGCATTGTGTGCTCTGACCCCGATCATGCGGGGCTTGTGACCCGTCTGGCCTATGACGCCGGACTGATCATCGAACGGGCCGGTCCGCGGGACGAGGTGATCAAGGTCTTTGCCCCCCTGACCATTTCCGACGCCCAACTGGACGAAGGGCTGGACATCCTGCGCCACGCCTTCGAGCGGGCAGACCAACGCCGCAGCAGTCGCGCCGCCTAAGGCGCGCCACCGACATCTTTTACAGGAATTTCCAGCTATGGATGGCCAGATTTTGCTGTCGCCCGATGTGGGCGCTCACTCTCCTTTTATCCTGCGGTCAGGGGGCGACGACGTTCCCCGCTGGACCCCGGGCGAACGACTTCACCAATTGTTCGAGGCCCGCGTGGACCTTGGGCCAGACAACATCGCCGTGCGCACCGCCGAAGGGAACATCACCTTTGCCGAGCTTGATGCACGGGCCAACCGGTTGGCGCATTACCTGATGGCGCAGGGCAGGGGGCCGGGGGATGTGATCGCCCTGCTCTTTGACCGATGCGCAGACAGCTATGTGGCCATGCTGGCGGTACTGAAAATCAACGCCGCCTATGTGCCGCTGGACCCTGTGTTTCCGGCGGACCGCATCGCCTATATCGCAGGGGATGCAGGGGTGAGCGCGATCCTGACCCAATCGGCGTTCCGCTGTATGGCACGGGCGGCTGACCTACCGGTGACCTGTCTGGATGCAGACGCTGCCGACATCGCGCAAATGCCCAAACGTCGCCCCCCTGCGCTGCCTGTGGTCAGCGAACTGGCCTATGCGATTTACACCTCGGGCAGCACGGGCCGGCCCAAGGGCGTGCCCATCGACCACGCGATGATCGTGAATTTTGTCCGCGTGGCTGCCGAAACCTATGGCTACACCCCAGAGGACCGCGTTTATCAGGGCCTGACGCTGGCCTTCGACTTCTCGGTCGAGGAGATCTGGGTGCCCCTGCTGGCGGGGGCATCCTTGGTGCCCAACCAGTCCGGCGCGTCGCTGGTGGGCGAGGATCTGCACGCCTTCTTGGCCGAACAACGCATCACCGCCATGTGCTGCGTACCGACCCTGCTGGCTACGCTCGATGCAGGTCTGCCTGATTTGCGACTGGTGATTGTCTCGGGCGAGGCCTGTCCTGCCGATATCGTCGCCCGATGGCACAGCCCGACCCGCGCGATCCTGAACGCCTATGGCCCGACCGAGATCACGGTCACCGCCACCATCGCGTGGCTGCATCCCGACCGGCCGGTTACCATCGGGGGGCCGCTGCCGACCTATAGCGTGGTTATCCTTGACCCCGAGACGGGCGATCCCTTACCCCAAGGCGGGGTCGGGGAAATCTGTATCGGCGGGATCGGCCTGTCGCGCGGCTATCTGGGGCGCGATGACCTGACGGCCAAGGCCTTTGTCCGCGACCGGATCGGGTTGCCGCACAACCCTTCGGGGCGGATTTACCGGACGGGCGATTTGGGCCGCGTCGGGGATGATGGGCAGATCGTCTACATGGGGCGCATCGACACGCAGGTGAAGATCCGCGGCTATCGCATTGAACTGGCAGAGATTGAATCCGTCATCATGCAGATCGAAGGCGTGCGTCAGGCGGTGGTGAACACCTACACGCCGGATGGCTCCGACGCACCCGAACTGGTCGCTTATTTCACCGGTCCGGTCAGCGCGGCAGACATCGCCGCCACCCTGCGCCAGAGCCTGCCGCCCTTTATGGTGCCCGCCTATTATGAGCCACTGGACGCGATCCCCCTTCTGCCCAGCGACAAGGCCGACCGAAAAGCTCTTCCCGCCCCGACCAGCGGGCGCATGGGCGCAGCCGAGACGGAATACACCGCACCCGAGACCCGCGCCGAGGCCGATCTGGCACAGGTTCTGGCAGACGTCATGGAACTGGAGCGCGTTTCGACGACGTCAGATTTCTTTGCCGGACTGGGGGGGAATTCCCTGATCATGGCGCGGTTTGCCGCCGAAATCCGGTCGCGGCTGGGATATGCGGGGTTCTCTCTCAAGGATCTGTACCGCAACCCGAACATCCGCGACTTTGCGGCCCATTTGGGGGCCGATGGCCCTGCCGCGCCGCCCTATCGCCGGACCAGCAAAGCCGAAGAACCCAATTTCTGGGCATATTGGGGCACAGGAATCTATCAAGTTCTGGCGACCTTTGCCTATCTCTATGCGGGGATATGGACGACCCTGCATTCGATCAGCTGGACTTTTGGCGCACAAACAGCCCTGACGGCCTATGCCCACGCGGCTATCGCCTCGGCCGGGACGTTCGCCTTTTTCTCGTTGGCCCCTGTGGCTCTGAAATGGGTACTGATCGGGCGCTGGCAACCCACAACCATTAAGCTGTGGTCGCTGGATTATTGCCGCTTCTGGACGGTCAAGACCCTGACCCGCATGTCACCCTTGGCGCTGGTGACGGGTACGCCGCTTTATACGCTGTACCTGCGGCTTCTGGGGGCCAAGATCGCTTGGTCCGCGGTGGTCCAATGTCCCCCTCCCGTGATCACTGATCTGTTCGAGGTCGGAGAAAACACCATTGTCGGGCGCGGCGTTCTGGCACCGGGCTACGTGGCCGAGGACGGCTATATCCGCACCGGCACCGTGCATATCGGGGCAGATGCCTTTGTCGGGGATGGCAGCGTTCTGGGGATCAATTCACGGATCGGAGCGGGCACACAGCTTGGCCATGTCTCTTCGGTTTCCGAGGGGCAGGAACTGTCTGACGGGCTGCGTTACGTGGGCTCTCCGGCCGAGGCCTGCACCCAGCGGTTCCAGACACTGGAAAACGGCCCCGTTTCGCGGGCGCGCCGGATCATTCACGGGCTACTGAGTCTGGCGATGGCAACTCTGGTGGTCGGCCCTATTTCAATCGTCGCGATGCACCTGATCTACGCTGCCGAAGGTCATGTTCCTTCTGCAGCCGCCCCCCACAGCTTGCTGGCTGGCTCCACGATCGAGGCTCTGCCCGGCATTCTGGCGGGAACGGCCGCGCTCTTTGTCGGAGGGGTCTTGCTGCTGATCGCGGATGCGCTGATTATCCCGCGCCTGGCATATTTGTTCCTGTTGCCTGACCGGACCTATCGCCTCTATGGGCGGGCCCATCTTGCGCTGACGATTGTGCAACGCACCTCCAACTCCGAATTTCTCAATTCGCTCTTTGGCGACAGCAGCTATGTGGTGCCGTGGCTACGGGCGCTAGGGTACCGGTTCAACGGGATGCACAATACCGGCACCAATTTCGGCATGATGCAAAAGCACGACGTCCCCTATCTGTGCGAGTTCGGCAAAGGTACGATGGTGTCCGACAACCTGACTATGGCCAACGCCGATTTCAGCGCAGGACGGTTCCGGTTGGGCAAGATCGCCTTTGGTGCGAAGTCCTTTCTAGGGAATATGATCGTTGCCCCGTCAGGCATGGTGCTCGGGGACAACGTTCTATTGGGGACCAAGGTGCATGTGCCCGTCGATGGCCCCATCATCCAAGACACGGGGCTCTTGGGATCGCCGTCATTTACCATTCCACGGGATCACGGCCGCGCAGCCGATCTGGCGCGATACGATGACCCCGTGATCCTGAAGGAACGCATTCGTCGCAAGAACCGCTACAATCTGGGCAGCATGGCCCTGTTTCTGCTGCACCACTGGGGCCGGATCGCGATGTTGGCGATACTCGCGCACTTCATGGCCGTCGAACTGGGCCTGTGGTCCGCGTGGGGATTGACGCTGATGTCCATGGCGATGATGGTCGCCACTCTGTTCTGGGGCGTGATGATCGGGAAACTCGCGTTGGGCTTCAAACGGATGACGCCGCAATACTGCTCGGTCTACGATCCATATTTCTGGAGCCACGAACGCTACTGGAAGCTCAGCGGCTCCCCGGAGCTAAATGTGCTGAATGGCACCCCGTTCAAAAGCTTTTTCTGGCGACTGCACGGGGTAAAGATGGGTCGGTACGTCTTTGATAACGGCGCGAATATCGTCGAGAAAACCATGTGCTCTGTCGGGGATCTGGCGACATTGAACCAAGCGGTGCTGCTACAGGCGCACTCGCTCGAGGATGGTGCCTTCCAGTCGGACTATATCTCGATCGGGGATCGGGCCGTGCTGGGGGTCAACAGCTTTATCCACTATGGAACGCATGTCGGGGCAGGGACCAAGATCGCGAACGACTGTTTCCTGATGAAAGGAGAGCAGACCCCCGAGGGAAGCATGTGGTTCGGCAACCCCGCCCAAGAAGCCAAAGCCCTGCTCCACAGCCCCGTCACGGCTCCCTTCTCCTTAACTTCCAGGTGAAAACGCACAGACATTCCGGTGCAATATCAGGCCTATAGTCTATTTCATCCAAGGAGCCCTACCGCATGACGAGGAGATTTCAGCGCAGGAATATGGCCATCAGGCCACCTACCGCCGCGCCGATCCATTTGGAGCCCGAATGTTCAGGCGACCAGCCCGTGGGCATAGAGCAGCTCGATCACCATGGCGGCGGTCCATGTGAAATGCGCCCCGCCGCAGGGTTCGGCAGTGATCGGATCGTGGTATTCGGCGAACCCGCTTTGCTCGATCAACGCGAGGCAATCGCCGACGATACGCGGAACCATGGCGTCTTCTCCGGCCAGTTGCAGCCCGTCCGCGATCATAAAGTTCACGATCAGCCAGACCGGACCGCGCCAGTAGCGCAGCCCCTCGAAATCGGGCGAAGTCGGGTCGTGGCTGGGGACCAGATATTTGCAACTGTGCGACAGAACTTCGACCCGCTGGCTGAGCGCGGCGGCGCGGGCCTTGGGGATCGGCGCAAAGGCGGCCAGAATGCCACCAATCGAGGGGCTGTCCAGCAGATCGCCAGTGGTGCGATCAAGGCAAGCGTATTGGCCTAGGCGGTCGTTCCACAGGGTCTCCATCGCCTCCAATCCGCGACGGGCCATGTCCCACGATTGCACGGCGATGTCATCCAACCCCAGACGTTCCGCCAGATCGGCGATGTCATGGCACGAGCGGATCAGGATAGCGTTGAAACCGGGATCAACCATCTGGAAGGGCGAGGCATCGTGCAGCTTACTGTTATCCCATTCAAGTGCGCGGAAGGTCTGCACCAGCCAGATATAACGCTTGTACTGATCATCTGTGGGGCGATGCGCCGGATTGGCGTGGGTGGTGTCGCGGCGGGTGAAGGGGGCAACGCCCTCGGTCGGGACGCGTTCAAAGGCGGCGTCCCAATCGACCGAGTTGTCGCGCCCTGTCTCCCACGGGTGCAGAACGGCGACCAGTCCGGTGCCTTGGGGATCGCGGCAACGGTAGAACCACTGGTGCCACGCGTGGATCTTGGGCAACAACGCCCGCGCCTGTTCATCGGCCAGCACCTTGTCATGAGCGCGGGCGTGGATGCGCGCCACGGCAAAGCCCGCCACCGCAGGCTGGGTGATCCCCGATGTGGGCGGCGTGTGACCTGTTCCCCAAACCTCTGGTCCCGGAAAATAGCCATCGTCGGGCCGGTGAAAGATGATGTGCGGGACCATGCCGTCGGCCCATTGGTGGGCCATCAGGGTCGTCAGCTCTTGCCACGCGCGGGCCTCGTCAAAGTGGGAAAACCCCAGCGCAGAAAGGGCCGAGTCCCAGTTCCACTGGAAGGGATAAAGCCCGTGGGTCGGCACGGTGTAGGTGCCACGGTCATTGTCGCGCATCACCAGACGCGCGTGGTCAATCATTTCGTGTCTTTGCATGGGTCTAGTCTCTGGCCGGTCTTAGACGACGGCGCGGGTGGTTTCGGGATCGAACCAGCGGATGCGGTCGGATTGCGGGGCAAGCGTCAGGGTATCCCCCGGTTTCACGGACAGATCGCTGTCCAGCACGGCGCGGAAAAGGGCGCCGTCCACGTCGCAAGTCACCAGCAGATGGGCGCCCAAAGGCTCGATCACCTTGGCCACCGCCTGCAGGCCGTGATCGGCAAGGTGCAGATCTTCGGGGCGGATGGCGAATTTCAGCGGCTTTGGCGTCTGCGGACCGTCCAAGACCTGCCCTGCCACGGCCCACCGGCCCGTACCTTGCGGCGTGGCGGGCAGGAAGTTCATCGGCGGGTTGCCAATGAATCCGGCCACAAATTCGGCGGCGGGATTGCGGTAGACCTCAATGGGCGAGGCCGCTTGCACGATGCGGCCCTGATGCATGACGCTGATACGGTCGGCCATCGACATGGCCTCAACCTGATCGTGGGTGACGTAGATCGCGGTGGTGTTGCTTTCGGCCAGAACGCCTTTCAACTCGGCCCGCATCTCCATCCGCAGAAGGGCGTCAAGGTTCGACAACGGCTCGTCCATCAGGATCACGTCAGGCTCCATCGCCAAGGCGCGGGCCACGGCAACGCGCTGGCGCTGACCGCCCGAAAGCTCACCCGAGTAGCGGCCCAGTAGCTGTTCGATGTGCATCAGGCCGGCGGTGCGTTCGACGCGCCGTTTGACCTCATCATTGGGCAGCTTTTTCATCCGCAGGCCAAAGCCGATGTTTTCGAACACCGTGAGGTGCGGAAAGACCGCGTAGTTCTGGAACACCATCGCAATGCCGCGATCCTTGGGCGGCAGATGGTCCACACGTTTGCCGCCGATCCAGACCTCGCCTGTTGTCGCGGTTTCAAGCCCCGCAACAATGCGCAAAAGCGTGGTCTTGCCGCAGCCCGAGGCCCCCAGAAGGACCATGAATTCCTGATCCTGAATGGTCAGGTTGATGTCATGCAGGGCCGTGTAGCTGCCAAAGCTTTTGGCGACGCCCTTGATCTGGATTTCTGCCATTGTGTCAGTCTCCCTAGGACAGCGCCGCCTTAGCGGTTCGCAATGCCCCACATAGCGAAAAGGTACTTGCGGACGGCGAAGATGAAGACCAGCGCCGGAACCACCAGAATAAAGCCGCCCGCGAATTTCAGATGCAGGGGTGCCTCGCCCAGTTTGGCCAA
>CAXQKF010000189.1:0-3964 GCA_964224285.1 Donghicola sp.
TCTTCCGATCTCTCTGAACCGCGGGCCTCGTCGACGACCTTGTAGGTGTCGGCGGCCAATTCATCATAGAGATATCCGTGAACGGCGGGATCATAGCGGAACACGCTGCCGTGGCCGGTGGGGCGGCCTTTGCGTTTTTCAGTCCAGTCGTGGCGCATGGCAACCTTGCCGGGGGCCATTTCCCAGATCGGGGTCAGATCGCCGGTGATTACCACGTCCAGATCGAAGCCCAAAATCGGGCCCTCCAGATCAGGGATCAGACCCGCCTTGAACAAAGAGGTCTTGCGCATCGCCCCCTGACGGTTCGCCACGGCGAGCGCCGCGTCCATTTCCGCCTGATAGGGCTCGTTCGGCAGGTCCAGCACCTCGATATCCGGATGAAAGCCTTCGGAATGTTCGGTCATGCAAAAGAACCGCACAGGCACGTTCAGGTTCCGGCGCACACCGGAATAGAGGCGGTTCACATATTCGGGGCCGAACAAAGTGCCCCACTTGATGCAGATGATGTTCGCCGGCTGCATGGTCGCCCCGCTGATGGTCCTTTTCTAGACAGCGGCTTATCGTGGCGGGGCGGGTTTGGCAAACTTCAAGCCTGCGCTTCCATGTGCTCGCGCAGCAGACGGGCGTTTCTGACGTTGGCTTTGAAGCCGACATCCAAAATGTCACCGACCAAGGGAAACAGGCCGATGAACCAGTCCAGAACCATGTTCCAGACCATCTTGGCCAGCAGCGGAACAGAGGCCCCTGCCCCATGGGCCAGCCCCAGAATATAAAGCGACGGCAGCAGCGCCACACTGTCCCCAACCCCCGGCACCAGTCCCAGAATCGAGTCCCAACCAAACCGGATCGACGTGCCCGGCACGCGAAAGGCGCGGTCCATCAACCGCGCCATGCGCTCGGCTCTTTCCAGCCGTCTTATCTGATCCGGACCGATCATGCGTGGCGATGATGCGGACCGACGGTCGCGATGACCCAGACCGCGTGGACGATACCGGGGATGTAGCCCAGCAGGGTCAGCAGGATGTTGATCCAGAAGTGTTTACCAATACCCACCTGCAGGAAAACACCCAGCGGAGGCAGGAAAATTGCAGCAATAATGCGAATGATATCCATGACTTCGTGTCCTTTCGGGGTTGCGTTTGTGTCTTGCAGGTACAACCACGCAGCCTCCGAAAGGTTCCGAAAATCTTAGGCGCTCAGTGGCAGGCGCGCCTCGACCATGCCCACGAACCAGCTGCAACCCGCCGGGATAATTTCGTCGTTGAAATCGTATTCGGGATGGTGAACCGGCGCGCTATCCCCGTTCCCCACGAGGATGTAGGCCCCCGGTCGTTCCTCGAGCATATAGGCGAAATCCTCGCCCCCCATGATCAGCGGGGCCTCGTCGCACTGGCCGGTCAAGGACCGCGCCACATCCGCCGCATAGACGGTGTTTTCGTCCGCATTCACCATGACCGGATAGCCGTGGTAGATCTTGACCTCGGCCACCGCGCCAAGCGCCGCCGCTGTCTGGGTCGCGACCGCTTTGATCCGCTCTTCGGTTTGGTGGCGCACCTCTTTGTCCAAGGTGCGGAACGTGCCCTTCATCGTGACTTGTTCAGGGATCACATTGAACGCCTTGGAACTGCTCTCGATCGAGGTCACAGAGACCACCACCTGCTGCACGGGGTCCACAGAGCGAGAGGCAATCGTCTGCATCGCCGTCACCACATGGGACGCGGTCACAATCGGATCGACCGTTTCGTGGGGTTTTGCCGCATGCCCGCCGCGCCCGTGAATGATGATCTCGAACTGGTCCGTCGCGGCAAAGAACCCGCCCGGGCGGATCGCGAATTTGCCCGCCGGAATGCCGGGCCAGTTGTGCATACCGTAGACCTCTTCGATACCGAAACGGAACATCATCCCGTCCTCGCACATCTCGCGGCCACCGCCGCCGCCCTCTTCGGCGGGTTGAAAAATCACGACCGCCGTGCCTGCAAAATTCCGCGTCTCGGCCAGGTACTTCGCCGCCCCCAGCAGCATCGAGGTATGCCCGTCGTGCCCGCAGGCGTGCATCTTGCCGGGGGTCTGGCTGGCGTAGGGCTTGCCCGTCGCCTCAGTAATCGGCAAGGCATCCATGTCTGCGCGCAAGCCAACGGTCCGCCCCTCTTCGCGGCCCTTGATGATGCCCACAACGCCGGTGCGCCCGATCCCTGTCACCACCTCGTCGCAACCGAACTCCCGCAGCTTGTCCGCCACCGTTTGGGCGGTCCGGTGCACGTCAAACAGCAGCTCCGGATTGGCGTGGAAGTCCCGACGCCACGCGGTGATCTCTGGCAACATTTCGGCGAACCGATTCTTCAGCGGCATAACGCTCTCCGATTTAGTGTGGGGCAAAGCTATGCCCGCAGGACGCGACTTCCAAGCTCAGCAGCAGAAAAGGACGCAGCATCCGCCGCGCCCCTGCTCAGGAAACCAGCATCGCAAGCGCAACCCGCCGCCACAACGTCTGTCCTGCCGCACCCCGCGCAATCGGAACGTTGTTCCATGCGGACTCCTGAGGGCCATATAGCAAAGCCTTGCCAGACCCGATCGCCTCGCGCATTTGAGAACAGAATTCCGATTTCCGAAAGGGTGCGCGATGTTTGAGCAACTGGGACTGGGGGACATCACCCCCCGCGAAGCCAGCGTCTGGCTGGCACTGGCACTGGGCCTGATCTTTGGCCTGCTGGCAGAGCCCACCCGCTTCTGCTTTCGCCGTGCTGTCGCTGGCCCTCGCGGGGAACGCCGCGCGGCGGGCGGGCTGTGGCTCTGGGCTCTGGGCTTTGCGGTCCTTGGCACCCAAGGCGCGGCCCTCGCCGGTCTGATTGATTTCGGCGGCCACCGCCTGACCACCACTGCCCTGCCCGTTCTGGCGATTGTCCTTGGCGGTCTGGCCTTTGGCATCGGCATGGTCCTGACCCGCGGCTGCATCACCCGCCTGACCATCCTGAGCGCCACCGGCAACCTGCGCGCTCTGGTCGTCATGCTGGCCTTCGCCGTCGTCGCCCATGCCACGATGAAAGGCCTCTTGGCCCCCCTGCGCACCGCATTGTCGGCGCAGACCGTGGATTTCGGCATCGGATCGCTGGCCGCACTGCCCGGCGGTGCGTTGGTCTGGTCGCTGATCGTGGCCGTGCCCGCGCTGGTGTTCGGCCTGACCGCCCGTATCAAGCCCTTGACCCTGATCGCGGGCGCAATCATTGGCCTGCTGGTCCCCGCCGCATGGGTTGGCACAGGCTATGTCCTGCTGGACGAATTCGACCCCATCGCACTGGAAAGCCTCGCCTTCACCGCGCCGATGGCCGACAGCCTGTTCTACGTGATTGCCAGCACCGCGGTCGAGCCGACCTTTGGCGCGGGCCTCGTGGGCGGCGTTCTGGCCGGCGCACTGGTGGCCAGCCTGATCGGGCGTCGCTTTGCATGGCAGGGCTTTGACAGCCCCGCGCAGATGGGCCGCTATCTTGCCGGTGGCGCGTTGATGGGCGTTGGCGGTGTACTGGCCGGTGGCTGCACCATCGGCGCAGGTCTGGCGGGCGTTCCGACCCTTGGCGTGTCAGCCATCCTCGCCATCCTGTCCATCGCTGCAGGCGGCGCGATTGCCGCCCGCTTTGTGGACCGGACTAGTGCACTTGGTTCCGGATACGCCGGATCATCAAATACACAATCACTACAACCGGCAGAGTGACCAAGGCCGTCATCTCGGTCTTTTCCAGATGCACCAGCTTGCCCAGAGGGGCGAGCAGGTAGGTCGCCAAGCTGACCGCATAGTAGCTGATCGCCACGACCGACAGGCCCTCGACCGTCTCTTGCAGGCGCAGTTGCAGGTCGGCGCGGCGATCCATGCTTTCAAGCAGCGCCTGGTTCTGGGCCGAGCGATCCACATCCACACGGGTCTGCAGCAGTTGCGCGGCGCGGATCGCGCGATCCGACATGGTGGCCAAAC
>CAXQKF010000190.1:0-11255 GCA_964224285.1 Donghicola sp.
CGAAGGACTGGAAGAGGGCGGATTTACCTCTACCCCCGCCGGTTTCTTTGACACCATCACGGTCGAAGTCGGCCCCATGCAGGGCGTCATCTCTCAGGCCCCGCTTGATCGCAAAATCAACCTGCGCAAGGTCGGCAAGACCCGTCTGGGTATCGCAATCGACGAGACCACCCGCGGCGAAACCATCGAACGCCTGTGGGAGGCCTTTGGCATCACCCGCACGTTTGACGAGGCCCATCAGGCCTACCGTCTGCCCGCCGATCTGGTTCGGACCAGCGAATACCTGACTCACCCGATCTTTCAGATGAACCGCGCCGAGACCGAGATGATGCGCTATATGCGTCGTCTGTCCGACCGCGATCTGGCGCTGGACCGCGCGATGATCCCGCTTGGGTCGTGCACGATGAAGCTGAACGCGGCGGTCGAAATGGCTCCGATCACTTGGCCCGAATTCAGCGCGATCCACCCCTTTGCCCCTGCCGACCAGCGCGAGGGCTTTGCCGAGATGGTCGATGACCTGAGCCGCATTCTGTGCATGGCCACGGGCTATGACGCGATGTCGATGCAGCCCAATTCGGGCGCGCAGGGTGAATATGCGGGTCTGTTGACCATCATGGCCTACCACGAGGCCAACGGCGAAGGGCACCGCAAGATCTGCCTGATCCCGACCTCGGCCCACGGGACCAACCCTGCCTCTGCCCAGATGTGCGGGATGAAGGTTGTGCCCGTCAAGGCGCTGGAAAACGGCGACATTGACCTAGAGGACTTCCGCGCCAAGGCCGAGAAGGCTGGCGATGATCTAGCGGCCTGCATGATCACCTACCCCTCGACCCACGGGGTGTACGAGGAAACTGTGCGCGAGGTTTGCGCGATCACCCACCGTTATGGCGGGCAGGTTTACTTGGACGGTGCGAACCTGAACGCGCTGGTCGGTCTGGTGAAACCCGGCGAGATTGGCGCGGATGTCAGCCACCTGAACCTGCACAAGACCTTTGCCATCCCGCATGGCGGCGGCGGCCCCGGCATGGGCCCGATTGGCGTCAAGGCGCATCTGGCCCCCTATCTGCCCGGACATCCGGAAACCGGCGGCGCGACCGGCCCTGTGTCGGGCTCGCCTTGGGGATCGGCGTCTATTCTTGTGATTTCTTGGGCCTACTGTCTGGCCATGGGCGGCGCGGGTCTGACCCAAGCGACCAAGGTGGCGATCCTGTCCGCGAACTACATCGCGAGTCAGTTGGCCGGTCACTATGACGTGCTGTTCAAGGGACGCTCGGGCCGCGTGGCGCACGAGTGCATTCTGGACACCCGCCCGTTCAAGGACCGCTCTGGCGTGACCGTGGACGATGTGGCCAAGCGCCTGATGGACCACGGCTTCCACGCGCCGACCATGAGTTTCCCCGTGGCGGGAACCCTGATGGTCGAACCCACCGAGTCCGAGACCAAGGCCGAGCTGGACCGCTTTATCCTTGCGATGCGCGACATTGCCGAAGAGGTCGCGGCGATCGAGCGGGGCGAGATGGATGCCGAGAATAATCCCCTGAAGCACGCGCCGCACACCGTGGCCTCGCTGGTCGGGGAGTGGGATCGCCCCTACACCCGCGAGGCAGGCTGTTTCCCAGCGGGTAGCTTCCGCGTGGACAAGTACTGGCCCCCCGTCGGGCGCGTGGACAACGTCCATGGGGACAGGAACCTGATCTGTACCTGTCCGCCGATGGATGACTACGCCGACGCGGCTGAATAAGAATAAGGGGCTCTGGCTGGTGACGGTCGGGGCCCTTTACTATTCGGTGGCGTGTTTGGTGCGTGGCGGGATTTTGAGTATTTTTCGCAAAAAGAAGCCTGAAGTTGGTGCATTGGCTATTGCGCGTGTGATGGCTTGCGGCGGGCAAGGAATTGGCTAGGCTGCGGGCCATGATGAGCCTTGATCCCGTGATTTATCCCCTTGGTGAAGATGGCCTTTTGGTCGAATTTGCGCCGAAGCTGTCCTTGCAGGCGAATGCGGCTGCTATTGCGTGCCGTGATGATCTGGTCGGTTTGGGGCTGGAGGGGGTGGTCGAGGTTGGCTCGACCCTGAAGTCTGCGTTTGTTCGGTTTGATCCGCTTGTCCTGAGCCATGAGGCGGCTGAGGGGGCCTTGCGGGATGTGCTGGCGGCGCGGGATTGGGGGGCGGTTGAGGCCCCTGTTGCGCGGCGCTGGCGGTTGCCGAGCTGTTTTGATGGGGCTTTTGCGCCCCAGTTGGCGGAGTTTGCGGGGCTCGCGGGGAGGTCGCCTGCGGATTTGGTGGCGGAACTGGCCGAGACGCCCTTGCGGGTGCTCGCGCTGGGGTTTGCGCCCGGGATGCCGTATTTGGGCGAGTTGCCCGCGCATTGGGATGTGCCGCGTCAAACAGCCTTGACCCCGCGTGTTCCTGCGGGGGCGATTACGGCGGCGATCCGGCAGATTGTGCTGTTTGCGGTGACCTCGGGGACTGGCTGGCGGCAGATCGGGCAGGCGGCTTGGCGCGGGTTTGATCCTGATGGCGCGGGGCTCCATTTGACGGCGGGCGATGAACTGCGGTTTGAACCTGTGGGCGCCGATGCCTTTGCCGCGCATATGGCGGCGGGGGGCGGGTTGATCCCTGAGGGCGCGCGATGAGCCGGATCGAGGTATTGTCAGCAGGCCCTTCGGTGACCTTGCAGGACGCGGGGCGTGCCGGGATGGCCGCTTTTGGGCTGTCGGCGGGCGGGGCGATGGATCCCTTGGCGTTGGCCGAGGCGGGGGCACTGCTAGGGCCAGCGTTTGATGGCTGCGCGATCGAGATGGGGCAGATCGGCGGGCGGTTCCGCGCAGATGCCGATTTGGTCATTGCGCTGACCGGCGCTGCGATGAAGGTGAATTTGGACGGTGCTGCCCTGGCTTGGGGGCAGAGCCATCATTGGCCTGCGGGCGCGGTGCTGGAGGTTGGCGCGGCCACGGGCGGGGCCTATGGCTATCTTTCCGTGGCGGGAGCTTGGGATGTTCCTGTGCGCTATGGGGCCAAGGGGACGCATATTCAGGCGGGGATCGGGGCGCAGTTAGCGGCGGGCGATGTGCTGTCCGTGACGGCGGCCAAGGCCGAGGCCGGATTGGGGCTGCCTGCACGGGATGCGCCGCCAGAGATGATCCGCGTGATCCCCTCGGTACAGTCCCATTGGTTCGGGGATCAGGGGCGGGATTGGTTGCAAGGCACGGTGTTTACCAAGACCGCCAAGGCCAGCCGGATGGGCGCGGCTTTGGGGTTCGGCGCGCAGGGGGTGCAGTCGGACCATGGCCTGAGTGTCACCTCCGAGATTGTCAGCCTTGGCGATATCCAGATCACTGGTGACGGGACGCCCTATGTCCTGTTGCGCGAGGCGCAGACCACGGGCGGTTATCCCCGCATTGCCACGGTGATCAGCGCCGATTTGCCTGCCTTTGCCCAGATGCCGTCGGGGGCGCAGGTGCGGTTCCGGTTTGTCACGGTGCCAGAGGCATGGGCCGCGCGGGCGGAGCTGAACGACTGGGCCCAGGGGCTGCGGTCCAAGGTACGCCCTGTGGTGCGCAGGCCCGAAACCATGCACGATCTGTTATCCTATTCACTGGTGTCCGGCGTTGTGTCGGCCACCGATCCGGAGGGCTGGGAATGACCACCATCGATCTGAACGCCGATATGGGCGAGAGCTTTGGCCCTTGGGTCATGGGGGATGATGCGGCCCTGTTGGGCGTGATCAGCAGCGCGAACGTGGCCTGCGGGTTTCATGCGGGCGATCCGGTGGTGATGGCGCAGACCATTGCGCAGGCCAAAGAGGCCGGCGTGGCCGTGGGCGCGCACCCCGGTTTCCAAGATTTGCAGGGGTTCGGGCGGCGCGATCTGCACCTGAACTCCGCCGAGTTGACCGGATTGGTCCAGTACCAGCTGGGGGCCTTTATGGGGATGGCGGGGGCGGCGGGTGTGCCCGTAGCCCATCTGAAGCTGCACGGGGCGCTGGCCAATATGTGTGCGCGGGATCTGGAGATGGCGCTGGTGTGCTATCGCGCTGCGTTGGCCGTTGCGCCCGATCTGCGGCTGTTCGTGATTGCGGGCACCCAGCAGCAG
The DNA here is from genome assembly GCA_964224285.1 of Donghicola sp. GTDB lineage: Bacteria > Pseudomonadota > Alphaproteobacteria > Rhodobacterales > Rhodobacteraceae > Donghicola. The sequence goes on from CAXQKF010000190.1 coordinate 4,094, forward strand.
CGCGCGGCAGAGCAGTTGAACGCCACCTTCAGCGCCGAGATTTTCGCTGACCGCGCCTATCAGGACGACGCGACCTTGGTGCCGCGTGGGCAGGCGGGCGCCGTCCTGCATGATCCGGCCGAGGCTGCGGATCGCGTCCTGCAAATGGTGACCGAAGGCTGCGTGATTGCTCAATCTGGCAAGCGCGTCGATGTGCCGGTCGAGACGATCTGCCTGCACGGGGACACCCAAGGGGCCATCGATATGGCGCGGGCAGTTCGCGCGCGGCTCGAGGGCGCGGGGGTGCAGATCGCCGCACCTGGATAAAATCCGACCTTCGGGCTTGAGCTTCCAGTAGCTGGAAGCCCTATATGGGTGGCAAGAGAAAGGATTCTTGTCATGCATCGTCAGTACAAATTGTCCGGATTGAATTGCGCAGGCTGCGCGCGGCGCTCGGCTGCGGCGGCGTCCGAAGTGGCGGGTGTGCACGATGCGAACACCAATTTTGCCACGCATACCTTGGAAATCGACACCGATGGCGCATTTGATCCGGCGGCGCTGCAGGCGCGGCTGGCCCGTGCGGGTTATCCCATGGAAACCGAAGAGATCGTCCTCGATCTGGAGGGGCTGAGCTGCGCCTCTTGTGTGCTGCGGGTCGAAAAGGCCTTGGCCGGAGTCGAGGGCGTGGTCGAGCCCAAGGTCAATCTGGCCGAGGACCGCCTGCGGGCGACGGTCTATTCGGGCGTGACGGCGGCGGACCTGATCGCAGCGGTCAAACAGGCTGGCTACGGGGCGCGTGTGCGCACCGATGAAGCTGCAGAAGGTGTCGATAAATCAGCGCAGTACCGGCAGAAGTTCATCCTGTCTGCGGCGCTGACTTTGCCAGTGTTCATCCTTGCCATGGGGCGCCACTGGCTGCCCGGTTTCGGGGGGCTGATCGATAGCACCTTGGGGATGCGCGGGGACATGATCCTGCAGTTTGTCCTGACCACTCTGGTGCTGGCATGGCCCGGGCGCGGGTTCTTTGAACTGGGGATTCCGGCGCTGTTGCGTGGGGCACCTGACATGAATGCGCTGGTGGCCTTGGGCACCTTGGCGGCGTGGGGCTATTCGACTGTGGTGACTTTTGTGCCCTCGACCATGGCGATTGCGGGTCACGGGGTCTATTTCGAGGCCGCTGCGGTGATCTGTACCTTGATCCTCTTGGGGTGCTGGATGGAAGCGCGGGCGAAGGGGCGGACCGGTGCCGCGATCCGTGCGCTTATGGACCTGAGCCCCAAGACTGCGCGGGTCGAACGGGCTGACGGCTCGGTCGAAGAGCGCCCTCTGGCCGAAATCGAGAGCGGGGATATCCTGCAACTGCGCCCCGGAGAGCGTGTGGCGGTCGATGGCACCGTGCTGTCGGGGCAGAGCCATGTGGACGAGTCCATGCTGACCGGTGAACCCGTGCCTGTTGCCAAGTCCGAGGGGGACACGGTCTCGGCGGGTACCTTGAACACCAACGGGGCCTTGCGTCTACGGGCCGATGCGGTGGGCAGCAAGACGGCCCTCGCGCAGATCATCCGCATGGTTGAAACGGCGCAGGGGGCGCGGTTGCCTGTGCAGGCTCTGATCGATCGGGTGACCATGTGGTTCGTTCCGGCTGTGCTGGTGGTTGCGGCGCTGACGTTCCTTGTCTGGCTGGTGGTTGGACCGGATCTGGCCCGTGCCTTGATTGCAGCGGTGGCGGTGCTGATCGTGGCGTGCCCCTGCGCGATGGGTCTAGCGACGCCGACCTCGATCATGGTGGGGATGGGCCGCGCGGCCAAGCTGGGTGTGTTGTTCCGCAAAGGCGACGCGCTGCAGGAACTGCAATCGGTCAATGCGGTGGTCTTCGATAAAACCGGCACCCTTACCGAAGGCCGCCCCGAACTGGCCGCTGTCCTGCCCGCCGCGGGTGTGACCGAGGCAGAGGCCTTGGCTTTGGCAGCCGCGCTTGAGGCGAAATCGGAGCACCCGATTGCCCATGCCATCGTCCGCGGCGCAGGCACCTATGCCGAGGCAGAGGATTTCACCTCAGAGACCGGCTCTGGCGTCGAAGCGAAGGTCGAGGGGCAGGTGATCCGTGTTGGAACCTCGGCTTGGGTCGGGGGCACCGTTCCGGCCGCATTGCAGGCAGAGGCCGACACCCGCACCGCGCGGGGGGAAACCGTGGTCTGGGTGTCGCGCGACGCGCAGGTGATCGCCGCCATCGCCGTGGCTGACCGGATCAAGGAGACCGCCGCCGAGGCGATCCAATCTCTGCGCGCCGAAGGGCTGGAGCCCGTGATGGTCACGGGTGACGGGCAGGCGACGGCTGAATTCGTGGCCAAACAGTTGGGAATCACCCGTGTGGTCGCGGGCGTTCGCCCCGAAGGCAAACGCGATGCGGTCGAGGCTCTGAAAAAAGAATTCGGGAAAATCGCCTTTGTCGGGGACGGGATCAACGATGCGCCTGCGCTGGCGGGGGCGGATGTGGGGATCGCGATCGGGACCGGCACCGATGTGGCGGTCGAGGCCGCTGATGTGGTGCTCATGTCCGGTGATCCGCTGGCCGTGCCGCAGGCGATTGCCCTCAGCCACGCGACCCTGCGCAACATCCGTCAGAACCTTGTGTGGGCCTTTGGCTATAACATCGCGCTGATCCCTGTGGCGGCGGGCGTTCTGTTCCCTGCGTTCGGCATCACCTTGTCGCCGATGCTGGCGGGCGGGGCAATGGCGCTGTCCAGTGTCTTTGTGCTGGGGAACGCACTGCGCCTGAACCGGGTTTCGCTGGGGCGGGGGGCAAGTGCATGAATATCAAAGATGTTTCAGAGCGCACCAATCTACCCGCCAAAACCATCCGCTATTATGAGGACATCGGCCTGATCACCCCCGCACGGGGGGATAACGGCTATCGGAAGTTCTCCGAGAACGATCTGCACAAGCTGGCGTTCGTCGGGCGGGCGCGACATCTGGGGTTCTCGATCGAGGATTGCCGCAATCTCTTGGCCCTCTGGGGGGATAACGGGCGCAGCAGTGCAGACGTGCGCGCAATCGCCCAAACCCATCTGGACCAGATCGAAGCCAAGCTGCGCGAGCTGTCCGAAATGCGGGATACGCTGGCGCGGCTGGTTCATTGCTGCGCGGGGGACAACCGGCCCGATTGCCCCATTCTCGAGGACCTCGCGAAAACACCAATCTGATCTACATCAAATCCCGATCATTCCCGCTCTGATAGTGTCCCCCCAAGATTTCGGACGGAGGGACTATCTGTGAGAATTACCAAGCGCACCAACATTGCCATTCGGGCGCTCATGTTCTGTGCTGTGAACATGGATCGCCGTGTGACCAAGCATGACATCGCAGAGGCCTGTAATTCCTCCGAGAACCACTTGGGTCAGATTGTGAACCAGCTCGCGCAACTCGGGTTTCTGGAGACCACACGTGGGCGTGGGGGCGGATTGGCCTTGGCGCGGGCCCCCGAGAAAATCTCGATTGGCGAGGTGTTTCGTCATCTGGAGGCAGATGTGCCTGTGGCCGAATGCTTTGCCGATGTGGACAACACCTGCCCGCTGACCAATGCCTGCCGCCTGAAGGACGCCATCGCGGCGGCGCTCGAGGCGTTCTACGCCCATATGGAGACGATCACGCTGGATACGCTGATCTGTGATAACCATGCGCTGGAAACCATGCTGGCCATGACGCCCCTGTGTTCGGGCGACAAGGTCGCGAAACCCGCCGCGGCCCCAGCCTGAGGTCATTCGGCGGGGGCGAAGCCTTCGATCAGGTGGCGTAGCCCCAAAGCCGCGCCTCCAAAGATCGCCGCCATGGTGACAGGGGCCGAGTAGCTGAGCAGGGCCATGGCTGACAGGCCCTGACCCACGGTGCACCCCATTGCCAACACTGCGCCGACGCCCATCATGGCCGCGCCGATGATCTGACGGCGCAGTTCGCGGGGATCTTCGCAGGCCTCCCAACGGAAATGCCCCAACATGAAGCTGCCCACCAGAGCGCCCGTCCAGACCCCGATCACGGAGCCGACCGCGAAAGAGGGCGCATGGGCCGCGCCGATCATGGCATAGAGCATCGTTTCACCCACGGGGGCCGAGTAGTTATGCGAGACCACGGGAACGACGTCGAAACCGTGGGCCGCGACATATCCGGTGCCAAGCCAGCCTGACAGAATCGCCAGCCCGACGACCGCGCCCCAGATGATGGCTTTGGGGTCCGCGCGCATCCGTGCAGGCCATACCGCAAAGACCAGAACGCCCGCTCCGATCAGGACGCCGACAAGGGCTGGCGAAACGGGCAGGACAGAGGCCAGCCCATGCGCGATCCCTTGGGGGGTGTCGGTGGGGATGCGCGGAAAGAGCTTGTCAAAGACAAAAGCGAGGGGGCCATAGAGCGTGCCATAGGCGGCCATGCCGACCACCACCACGATAACAAAGGACCGCAGATCGCCGCCCCCCAATCGGGCCAGCGCGCCGTAGCCGCAGTTGCCCGCCAGCGCCATCCCATAGCCAAAAAGGCCCCCGCCGATGATCGAGGCCCAAGGCAGCCAGCGGGTGTCCAGATAGAACGCATCAGTCGGTGAAAACAGCCCCAGAGCATTTGCTCCGAACACGCCCATGACAGCGACACCAATGGCGACGCCCCACATGCGCAGCCGGATATCGCTGCCGCCGTAAAAATAGTCTTCGATTGCCCCCAGAGTGCAAAAACGGCCCAAGCGGGCCGCGAGGCCCAGTAGCAGGCCTCCGAATGCACCGATCAACGCGACAAGAAGCGCGTCGGAAATCCCATCGATCATCGGATCCCTCCCAAGTCCAATGACGGCCGGCTGAACCGGCTGCTTCGCGTTTTGCTCAGTTACTCGCTATCGCAAAAAACTTCGTAAACACGCTCTAGGATACGACGGGGACGGTCATCTGCCAAACTGTAATAAATTGTTTTGCCGTCGCGGCGGGGCACAACCAGCCCCTCGAGGCGCAGACGCGACAGTTGCTGGGACACAGCCGCCTGACGGGCGGACAGCAATTCCTCGAGTTCTGTGACCGACTTTTCGCCATCCACAAGGTGGCACAGGATCATCAAGCGCCCCTCGTGGCTGATCGCCTTGAGGAAGTTCGCTGCTGCGGTCGCACGCTCGAGCATGCGGTCCATTTCGAAGTCGGTGAGGTCGTCATTCAGTGCTGGTAGAGACATAGGAGGGGCCTATCACAATCTTACATCACGATCCGCTGCCGGGGGCGGAGATCGGGGTACCGGCATGTTCGGCGACCATTTTCTCGACCATCGGCCAAAAGAAATCCTCGCCAGCGTATCCTTCTAGTCTTGCCAGTTCCTGACCGTCGTCAACTAGCAGAAAAGTAGGAGTAAACACGACAGGGCGCGTGATTTCGAACCCTGCGCTGTCAATATCACCAAGTTGCACGGTCCGCAGCGGTGCGACCGCCGAGACCGGAGCAACCGGATAGATGTGGCCGATCTGCTTGTGCCAAAGTTGGCAATACGCGCAGCCCGTTTGCTCTACCATCACCAGCTCGGCGGCGGGGGCAGGCAAGGGGGCAAGTGCGATCACACCTGCCGTCAGGGCTTTGGCAAATAGATGCGGCATGCGATCAATCCAATTGACAGCTTTAGACAAGCATGTAATCAAATATTTGAATAAATCAAGGAATATTGCATGCTGGATGTCACCTACATGGGGGCATTGCTGGCCGGGTTGCTCTCGTTTTTCACGCCGTGCATCCTGCCTATGGTCCCGTTTTACCTGAGTTACATGGCGGGTCTGTCAGTTGTAGAGCTGCGCGGAGATGGCGAGATCGCTGCCGGTGCGCGGGCGCGTCTGATCCGTTCGGCGATTGCGTTTGCCTTGGGTGTTACCACGATTTTCGTGTTGCTCGGGATGGGCGCGACGGCGGTGGGGCAGGCCTTTGCCCAATGGAAAGAGCCCCTGAGCTATGTGGCGGCGGCGATTCTGTTTGTGTTCGGCCTGCATTTTCTTGGCGTGCTGCGGATCGGGCTTTTGTATCGCGAGGCACGGGTCGAGAGCACGGCGAACCCCGCATCTATCGGCGGGGCCTATGTCATGGGGCTGGCGTTCGGGTTCGGCTGGACGCCCTGTGTGGGGCCGGCGCTGGCGTCGATCCTGATGGTGGCCAGTGGCATGGGCGATCTGTGGCAGGGCGGGGCTCTGCTGTTTGTCTACGGGATCGGGATGACCGCGCCGTTCATTGTGGCCGCCTTTTTCGCGGGTCCGTTTCTGGCATGGGCGCAGCGCAACCGGAAGTATCTGGGATATGTCGAGAAGGCGATGGGTGTCATGCTGATTGTTTTCGCGATCCTGATTGCGACGAACGCGGTGAACCTGATCGCGGCTTTGATGATCGAGTGGGTGCCCTCGTTTACATCTTTGGGGTGAGTGGCCTCATCCTGCCTTGCGGCCCGGGGAGGGGCCGTTTGTCATCTGGGAGGAATGACATGCTGAATCGACTGATCGCCCTTGCGGCGATGCTCTGCCTGTCCACATCGGCCATGGCCGCGACCATGGGCGACGACGGTCTGCACAAGGCGGACTGGATGCACGACACCTTCAAAGACCTGCGCGAGGATCTGGCCGAAGCCAACGCAGAGGGCAAGCGCCTGATGCTGATCATCGAACAGCGCGGCTGCATCTACTGTAAGAAGATGCATGAAGAAGTCTTTGTTGACCCTGCCATCGAATCTCTGTTGCAGGACAAGTTTTTTGTTGTGCAGCTCAACATGTTCGGGGACGTCGAAGTCACCGATTTTGACGGCACTATCCTTTCTGAGAAGGAAATTATCCAAAGTTGGGGTATGCTATTTACCCCGACAATGATGTTCTTTCCAGAGGAGGTCGAGGAGGGGAAGGCCGCACCGGAGGCCGCTGTCGCACAGATGCCCGGTGCATTCGGAAAAGGAACGACTTTCAATATGTTGCAGTGGGTTCTTGAAGAGGGATACGCCTCTGGGGAGCCGTTCCAGAAGTACCTGCAACGCAAGTTGGCACAGTAAACCAGATACCAGCCAAAGGAATGCTGCACTGCAACATATTATGAAATTCACTTAGTTGAATTTGTTGTTGCGTAAAAGATGCGCGGTGTTCTACAGTATACGAAGCCTACCAGCGGAAGAATGGTAGCCAGGGAGGAAACATGAA